>JAKAJV010000128.1 GCA_021813585.1 Bacteroidota bacterium
GAACATAACACAGGACATACGGACGATTTAAAAGCCAGACTAAAAAAACACAATGAAGGGGGCTCGCCGAATACAACAAAACATAAACCAAGATTTACCCGAAAATAATTCAATGAGGAGGGTTTTAATATAATAGAATAAAAGTGAGTATCTGCTTTAATTTTCTAACCGCCCTTCGTATCTTTACAACTCAAATTTTAGAATTTAATAATCAGAATTAACACAATTTTAGAGAAGACCAAATAGAATGAGCAATGAAGATCAGTTAATTCCGCGCAGCAAAGATTTTAACGAATGGTATAATACGCTTGTATTGAAGGCAGACCTTGCCGACTACGGTCCGGTGAGGGGGACAATGATAGTTAAACCGTACGGTTGGACGCTGTGGGAAAATATTCAGCAGGCACTAGATAAAAGGTTTAAAGCAACCGGCATCGAAAATGCCGCCTTCCCTATGTTCATACCAATGAGCTTTTTGGAAAAAGAAGCTCATCATATAGAAGGCTTTGCACCGGAGCTGGCAGTCGTTACTCACGGTGGGGGAAAAGAACTTAACGAGCCGGTAGCCGTGCGTCCGACTTCGGAAACAATTATAGGCCACGCGTATTCCAAATGGATACAGAGCCATAGGGATCTGCCTGTGCTTATTAATCTTTGGAACAGCGTTGTACGGTGGGAACTTCATACAAAACTTTTTCTGCGCACGCTTGAGTTCTACTGGCAGGAAGGACATACCGCCCATGCAACCGAAGCAGAGGCATGGGAAAGAACCAAATTGATGCTGGAAGTATATACCGATTTTGCCGTAAACGATGCGGCTATTCCCGTAATACCGGGTGAGAAAACGGAATCGGAAAAATTCGCCGGCGCACAGCGTACACTAACAATCGAAGCAATGATGGGCGACGGTAAAGCTCTGCAATCGGGAACATCCCATTACCTCGGACAAAATTTTGCGAAGGCTTTTGATATTAAATATCTTGACGTAGATAATATCCATCAGTTTTGCCATACAACATCCTGGGGACTAAGCACCAGGTTTATCGGCGCGATAATTATGACTCACGGAGACGATAAGGGACTTATTCTTCCGCCGCGCCTTGCACCTATTCAAACTGTTATCATTCCTATTTCTAAAACCGAAGACGAGAAGCAACCTGTAATGGATGCGGTAGATGCCGTTCAAAAGCAATTAAGTGAAGCGGGGATACGGGTTAAAGTTGATAAGCGGGACAATGTAACCGCGGGATTTAAATTCAACGACTGGGAGCTGCGCGGTGTTCCTTCCAGGATTGAAATCGGGCCGAGAGATGTTAAGAATAATTCTGTAGCAATAGCGCGCCGGGATGTACCGGGGAAAGAAGGAAAGGTGATCGCTTCTCGCGAAGGCCTTGCGGAAAGGATTAAATCCCTACTCGGTGAAGTCCAGCAGAGCCTGCTTAACAAAGCAACTAAATTCCGGGATGAAAATACACAGCAGGTTAAGAATTACGATGAATTTAAATCTGCAGTCGAAAAAGGCTTTGCTTCCGTATGGTGGGCCGGCAGCGATGCCGATGAAGCAAGAATTAAAGAAGAAACAAAAGCAACCATAAGGTGCATCCCGTTTAATCAGCCTGATGGAAAAGGTACTTGCTTTTATACCGGCAAGCCTGCAGATAAGATCGCAATCTTTGCAAGATCTTATTAGAACCAAGCAGCAAATTCATTAAACAAGGAGTAAAACATGATTACTAAAGAAAACCTGTTGAAACTATTCAAGAAAGAATTTGCAACAACGCTTAAAGTAATGCGGGCTTTCCCCGAAGATAAGCTCAGCTTTACACCTCACGAACGATCGCAGACTGCTTCGCGTATTATGTCTACGTTCGTCTTTGAAATGTTTTTAATCGAATCGTATGTCTTCGGAAAAAATTTGGACAGAGCAGTTTTCCAAAGCTATGCGCCTGATAACTTGCAGACGCTAATTTCGGACTTTGACAAGCAAACTGTTCAAGTTATATCTAAGTTGGAAGACATGCCGGAAGATGAATTGAAAAAGACGGTTGAGTTTGCAGGTTTTAAAATGCCGGCCGATGAATTTATGCTGATGATGCTGTTCGATCAGATTCATCACCGCGGACAGATGTCGGTTTACATCCGGCTCGCTGGAGGAAAGGTCCCATCAATTTACGGCCCTTCCGCCGATGATCCGGGAATTAATCTTTAAAAAAGTGTAATTAAAAATAGCCGGGAGGCAGGCCGCAATGGAAGATGTTTGATGGTAGATGGATAATGGAAAAACTAATTGAAAATATATTGAAACAAAAAATAAAAATATAAATAATAATACTATAGGTTTAAAATTAATTTGAAACAAGAGCTTCAATAATTAAATTAATCAAATTAGATATACGCCTATAATTCAAAAATAAAATTTGGGAAGGATTTTGAAATGAAGTTTAGAAAGCTGTCGGTTAAAAATACTAATGGAAAGACGAGCGAAGAAAAATTATCTGCAATCGGTCTCGGCTGTATGGGCATGAGCCATGCATACGGAGTAAGCAACGACGAAGAATCCATCAAAGTTTTACATAGAGCTTTGGACCTTGGAATTAATTTTTGGGATACAGCCGATTTCTACGGGGCAGGTAAAAATGAAGTGCTTATTTCTAATGTTTTATCAAAAAATAGAGATAAGATTTTTATAGCAACTAAATTCGGTTTTAGAATTAAGGCAGAAATAAAAGACTTTAAAAGCATGAACGATGCTTATCTCGATTGTTCACCGGCGTATATTAAAAAGGCTGTTGAAGCTAGCTTAAAAAGATTAAACATAGATACGATTGACTTGTACTACGCCCACCGCATCGATCCGAATGTTCCGGTTGAAGAAACTGTAGGCGCAATGGCCGGCCTGGTGAAAGAAGGGAAAGTCCGTTATATCGGATTATCCGAAGCTTCAGCCGAGTCAATCCGGAGAGCATGCAAAGTTCATCCCGTTGCAGCTTTGCAAAGCGAATATTCGGTATTAACAAGAGATATTGAAAATGAAATTATTCCTGTTTGCAGAGAACTGGGTATTGCAATTGTTCCTTTCAGTCCTCTTGCACGCGGACTTGTAACCAACACCGTAAGGATGGAAGCCCTGCCTGAAAACGATTTCCGCAGGACACTTCCGCGTTTTGACAATGAGCATTGGGAGAATAACCGGAAGCTTGCATACGAATTCGATTTGATTGCCAAGGGGAAAGGCTGTACGCCTGCACAACTGGCCCTGGCCTGGGTGCTTGCCCAAGGCGAAGACGTTATTCCCATACCGGGAACTAAGAAAATAAAATATCTTGAAGAGAATGCAAAAGCTGCCGATATTGAAATTACTCCAGCCGATTTGAACGATATCGAAAGCTTGACTAAAAAATATCCCGACATTGGACCGAGATATAATACGCAGACAATGAAACTGGTGAATAAATAAAATTTTCTTGTTTAAAATTTTAATCGAAGATGTGTAATGAAACCTATTGATAGGCAGACAATTTTAATTACCGGCGCAACCGATGGTATAGGCAGAATTGCCGCTTTGAAACTAGCTGAACTAAAGGCTCATGTTTTAGTACACGGAAGGAATAAGGAAAAGCTGACAAAGACTGTAAACGAAATAAAAATTAAGTCCGGAAATGAAAATATTAACGGACTGCTGGCCGATTTCTCGTCCTTGACCGAAGTAAGGCGGCTTGCAGATGATGTGCTGGCTAAATATTCAAAGCTGGATGTACTAATAAATAATGCCAGGGTCGGGTTCGCCGATGAAAGAAAAAGCAAAGACGGCTTTGAGCTTCGCTTTGCAGTAAATTATTTAGCGCCTTTCCTTTTTACATCACTACTTCTCCCGGCACTTAAAAGTGCTTCGCCGGCAAGGATTGTAAATGTAAGCTCTGCAGGACAGAGCTCTGTTAATTTTGAAGACGTAATGCTTGAAAAGAAATTCGACGCTGTTAAAGCATATTGCCAGAGCAAGCTTGCATTAATAATGTTTTCTCTCGACCTAGCCGAACAGTTGAAGGATGCGAACATAACCGTTAACAGCCTTCATCCTGGAACATACTTAGATACTAACATGGTTCGCCGGTCTAATATAACTCCCATGGGCAAGCCCGAGTCGGGTGCCGATGCGGAAATTTATCTTGCAGTCTCGCCTGCTCTGGAAGGAGTTACCGGAAAATATTTCAATGTAAAAACGGAAGCGAAAGCAGACCGGCAAGCTTATGATAAGAATGCAAGAAACAGGCTGAAGGAGCTGAGTGCTCAACTGGTTAATTTATAATAAAACCGGATGACGGTTTTTAATATATTGTTTCCCTTTTTTACATATTACCGGGCCTGCAATGTCCACTTGAATTAGCTGACTCTCTTTCCGTTCATCAGCATATTCATAGCATCTTCAAGAGAGCCGGCGGGGGTAACCTCTCCCAAATTTACAAAATAAATTTCATCCGCATTCTCAATGGTATTTAAACGGTGGGCAATAATTACTTTTGTGCTTGCAGGCGGCAGCTTTTGCAAAATGCTTTCCAGAAGCTGTTCCGTAACCGTATCGATATTAGCCGTCGCTTCATCAAGAATAAGCAGCTCCGGTTCTCTTAGGATAGTCCTTATAAAGGCAATAAGCTGCTTTTGTCCAAGGCTTACACCGTCTCCTGTAGTTTGAATTTTAGTGTCAAGTCCAGATTCGAACCTATCGATGAGGCTTTGCAGTCCCGCTTTTGTTAAAGCTTCGGCTAGTCGGCCGTTGGAATAGTCTTTATAATTTTCATTTCCGTAAAGGATATTATCGCGCACGGTACCTGTAAATAAGAAAGGCTCCTGTAGAATGAACCCGATTTTCCTCGTTCGCTCTTCGGCTGTATAGGAACGGATATCCTTTCCGTTAAGCAGCACTGTGCCTCTGTCGGGATCGTAAAGCCGGGCGATTAAAGAAGCCGTGGTTGTCTTTCCGCCGCCGGTGGGACCAATGAACGCGTAAGTCTTGCCTTTCTCGAGCTCGAAATTAATTTGATGCAGAACTTCTCTGCCGTTGGGATAGGCAAAAGATACATCTCTGAATGATACCACGCTGTTCGTATCAAGATTATTTTTGCCGCTTATAACCGGCATATTGTTTTCCAGGTTCATTATTATCGATATTCTATCCCAGCCTGCTAGAGCCACCTGGAAGTTTGCCCACAATGCGGCCAGCTGCCTTAACGGATTATAGAAGCTGTTTATGTATGCCAGGAAGCTGATAAGCAATCCGATGGTAAAGTTTCCTTCTGCTATAAGAAAAATTCCGAACACAAGAACTATAAGCTGGCCAATATTAGAAAGGAAACTGTAAACGGGCATCAAAAGGTTATTAGCAAGGCCGGCAGATACTGCCGTGGAATAATTTTCTATATTTGCCTTGTTAAAGCGCTCCCTAAAATAATCGCGCCTGTTAAAGGCTACTATTACTTTAAAATTATTTAAACTTTCCTGAACTGCAGAGCTGAGTGTGCCTACGCTTTTTAGGTTTACCGCGTTTTTATTTTTTACCCACGGCGAAACGAACCTTGTAAAAATCCATATTGCAACGGCTGGTGTAAGCGCAGCTGCACCGAGCGGAAAATTAATCGATAGCAAGAATATTCCGGACCCTATCATTATAAGTATGAACCTGAGGAACTGCATTAGAGATTGCGAGAAGAACTGGTTTATCTTGTCCGTGTCGTTGTTAATTCTTGAGATTAGGTCGCCGGCTTTATTCTGGTTAAAGAAATCTACCGGCAGCGCCTGCAATTTTTTAAATAAGATATTGCGGAGAGTAAAAAGCATGTGCTGCCCTACGGTGCCCATCAGCTTGGTTTGGATATACCCGGCGGCCAAAGAAACGATGTACATTGCCAGCAGTATTCCACTGAATAAAATAACGCCGTGGTAATGCTTAGTCTGAATATAATTGTCGATTGTATGCCCGATAATTACCGGGCTGAGTAAATTTAAAACTGCTGTAACTATCATGGCGGTAAAAGCCTGTATAAGAATCCTCTTCTCTTCCACAACATGGGTAAGCAGGCTTTTTAAAGCCGGCAAGGTCGATTTCTTTTTCTCTGTGCTACCGGTAATTAAATTAAGATTGTAGTTCATAGCTGCTGGTGCTCTTTTGTGAATTATATATCTGGACGTATTCCGGGCATTGCTCAAGCAGATAATCATGCTTGCCCGCCGCAATAACTTCTCCTTCCATAAGAAGAACTATCTGATCGAAATTTTCAACCGGTGCTATCTTTTGAGTTACCGTAATCAAGGTAATTCCCTTGTAGTTATTAGTTATATTCGATAGAATTTTCTGCTCTGTCTGTGCATCTACTCTCGCCGTAAAATCATCAAGCAGCAGTATACGCGGATTCAAAGCCAGGGCACGGGCCAGCATAATTCGCTGCTTTTGTCCGCCGGAAAGACTGGTGCCGCGCTCGGAAACAATTGTATCCAGCTTCTGCGGGAGTGAATTGATAAAATCTTTCAGCTCGGCGGCGGCTATGGCTTTTTCAAGGTATTCGGGAGTAACGCTGCTGTTGAATGCAATATTTTCTCTAAGACTCATGTTGAATATTATACTGTCCTGGAAGACGAAGCCTATCTGTCTGTGAAAAGATTCCTTCTTATAGTCGTCTATATTCCTGCCGTCAAAATTCATACTGCCCGAGCTGGGTTTAATAAGTCCGGTTATAAGGTAAAGAAGCTGGCTTTTACCGGCAGCTGTGGGACCAATGACGGCAGTCTTAGAACCTGCCTGTATTGATAAAGAAATATTTTTTAGGACGGGCTTTCCATCGTAAGCTACATTAATACCGCTTAGCTGAATATTTCCTTTTAGCCTGCTGTCTATTGTCCCTGTCTCTAATATATCCGGCGCTTTAAGCACCCGGTCTATTCTCTGGTAGGAGGCCGTTGCCTGTGCAATTACGTTGCTCATGAATCCTATAATAATAATCGGGAAGATTAGGAGCGCAACATAACTGTTGAATGCGGCAAAATTTCCGAGCGACATACTGCCGCTTATTACATAGTGCCCGCCCAGCGCCAATATAGAAAGCGTTGCCAGGTTAGATACAAAAGTGATAACCGGGATTAAAGTTGCGAATAACTTTAGAATTGAAATGCCGAGGTCCTTCGCTTCGGTATTTACAGCAAGAAATTTTTGATATTCCATCTGCTGCGAATTTATAACGCGGATTACGGCGGCGCCGAGTATGCTCTCGTTTATTACCTTGTTCAGCCAGTCTATTACCTCCCGGCTTTTTTTGAACAGCACTCTTACTTTTTTAAGAACGGCGTAAAAAGTCCCGCCGATGACCGGAATAATTGCAATCACCGTTAGTGCAAGCCGCCAGTTTATCGTCATCAGAAGGATGCAGGTGCCTATAATTATAAACAGAGAAGACGCAATTGAAGAGACCGCTTGAGATACGAACATCTTTACCGAATCAATATCGGAGGTAAGGTTGGTAAGCAGGACCGACGGATTTGCTTCCTGGATAAAAGCAAAGCTCTGCTGCGATATTTTATCCGAAAGTTTTTCTCTAAGATCCCTGGCTACCCTTTCGGATGTAAATGTTTGAACCACGCTTTGCAGGTACGAGAATAAAAATATTACCAAAGCGGCTGCCGAAAACTCAGTTAAAATTATTTTGAAGTTGTATGCGCCCGAAGTAAAGGAATCGATGCCGTAGGAAATAATTTTTGGGATGAGCAGGTTTACCCCGTTTCCCAGAAGCGTAAAGAACATAAGAAGCAAGACCATTTTCATATAAGGCCTTAGCAGGGTGGAAATTTTCGGCTTTGCTGGGCCGCCTTCAGAATTTCTTGTCTTTGTTTTTTCCATCATACCGATCGTTAATTTGAATGCCAAAAATAGCTAAATATTTCGTAGCGGATTAATAATAATCGGTGAACTGCATCAAGTTGCCGGTGAATTAAATTTTACGCTCCAGTTTAGCAGACGGGCGCACCTTCAAAATATTTTAAAGAGAATCCTTTATTAATAATTTTTACAGGTGGATATTAAATCGTATTTTAATGAGAGTTTATAGTCGTATCAAATTATTTCTTTAAGGAAGGAAAATGAAAACCGGAAATTTTACAGCAGCATTTTTTACCTCGGTGGTTTTATTTCTTTACACAATCGGCTTAGCGCAGAGCAAAGAAGGTGTTAATAATCTTGTTAATTATATTCATCCGATAATCGGCACGCAGGGGGAAGGAAATGTTTATCCCGGTCCGGTTGCGCCCCACGGTATGGTACAGCTCGGCCCCGATACCGATATGAGAAGCTGGGAGACCGCTTCCGGATATGAATATAACGACAGCGTGATAATCGGATTCAGCATGCAGCACCTAAGCGGCACCGGCATACCGGACCTCGGCGATTTTTTATTCATGCCTTCGGTAGGGAAAATGAAATTCGTCCCCGGGACGGTAAAGAAAAAATCATCCGACGGCAGCGTTTATTATATACAGAATCCGGATTCGGGTTACTGTACTCCTTTCTCTCATAAAGATGAAGTTGTGAAAGCCGGATATTATTCGGTAAGGCTTCCAGAGCATAATGTACTTGTTGAGCTGGCTGCAACAGAAAGGGCGGGCATACTTAGGTTTACTTTTCCTAAAACAGACAGCGCCAATATTATGATGGACCTTGCTCATGTTCTGCAGTGGAAAGTTATCTGGTCTAGAGTAAGAAGAGAAAGTAAAACGCTTATTACCGGCTTTCATCTTGTTAACGGCTGGGCAAAGGAAAGATACCTTTACTTTGCCGCAAGGTATTCACGCCCCTATGATAACTTCGGCATAATTATGGATGGGAAGAGAGTATATTATAACACTTACAGATTCAGAAGCAGGTACGAAGCTTCCGGCGCAGACCTGCAGTATTTTACTACCTATTCAACTAAGGAAAACGAAGTGATAATGGTTAAGGTGGGAATTTCCGCCGTAAGCACAGCCAATGCACTACTCAACTTAGATAAAGAAATTCCCGGCTGGGATTTTGACAAAGTTGTAAGAGATACGAGAGCAAAATGGAATAACGAGATGCAGAAGATGCAGCTAGAGGGCAGCAAGGATGAGAAAGAAACTTTTTATACCTCACTTTATCATGCGTTGCTTGTCCCAACAATTTATGAAGACGTAAACGGACAGTACAGAGGACTCGATGAGAATGTGCATCAAGCAAAAGGATTTACCAATTATGCAATCTTCTCGCTGTGGGATACTTTCCGGGCAGAGCATCCGCTCTTTGTTTTAATCCAGCCTAAGCGTGATGCGGATATGATAAATTCCATGCTTGCGCACTACGATCAAAGCGTAGAGCACCTGCTGCCGATCTGGTCGTTAAATAATAACGAAACCTGGTGCATGATAGGATACCACGCCGTTTCTGTAATTGCAGATGCAATTATGAAAGGGCTTAAAGGCTTTGATTATGAGTGCGCCTATAATGCAATGAAAACTACTGCGATGAATCCTAATTACGATAATGTTATGACTTATGCGAAGATTGGCTACGTTCCGTTCGATAAGGAGAATGAGTCGGTATCCAAGACTCTGGAATATGCATACGACGATTACTGTATTTCAATGGCTGCTAAAAAGCTGGGCAAGGAGGCGGACTACCGGTATTTTTTAAAACGTACAATGTCGTATAAAAATATTTTCGATCCCGACTGGAAACTGATGAGAGGCAAAGACTCGAAAGGGAATTGGCGAACGCCTTTCCATCCGCATGAGTATATAGACGATATGAATAAAAGAGATATAACGGAAGGGACTAACTGGCAGTACACGTGGTATGTTCCGCAGGATGTTCAGGGATTAATAAACCTTATGGGCGGCAAAAAGTATTTTACCGAAAAACTGGATAGCCTTTTCATGGAAAAAAAATCCGAGGAAATTGCCGAGGGCACCGGCGATATTTTAGGGCGTATCGGCGAGTACTGGCACGGCAACGAGCCGTCTCATCATATTGCTTTTCTGTACGACTATGCCGGGCAGCCGTGGAAAACACAGGAGCTTGTGCGAAGGATTGAAACTTCATTCTACGGCAACAAACCGAATTCCCTTTGCGGCAACGACGACTGCGGACAAATGTCTGCCTGGTACCTATTCAACACGATGGGATTTTACCCGGTTACTCCGGGAAGCAATTATTATGTAATCGGAACACCGTGTGCGGAAAAGGTAACTATGAAACTTGGAAACGGCAAGACTTTTATTACGGTCGCGAAGAATTTTTCTAAAGAAAATATGTATATCCAATCTGTTACATTGAACGGGAAGAACTGGGATAAAACATATATACCTTACTCGGCTGTTGCAAACGGAGGCGAGCTTGTTTTTGTTATGGGCAGCAAGCCTAATAAAAACTGGGGCACCGCTAAAGACAGCGCTCCGCCCTCTATATCGAAAGGCGATTAACTTATCGATACCGGATATTTGATTCTCGATTCTCGATGCTTGATACTCGATTTCTTATCCAGTATCGAGAATCGAGCATCCAGCATCGAATAAAAAACCTCTAATTAATAACTCCCTTTCTCCAGCTCAATCAGAAATTTTTTCCTCCATAAACCGCCGCCGTAGCCGGTCAAGTTTCCGTCCTTGCCTATTACACGGTGACACGGGATAACGATTGCAATTCTATTTGCGCCGTTTGCACTGGCAACGGCTCTTACTGCTGCCGGCTGTCCTATTTGTCCGGCCAAATGCTCGTAGGATATAGTTGTACCGGAGGGGATGTTTATTAAATTTTTCCAGACGCGCATTTGGAAAGTAGTGCCCGGAAAAATTACAGGCGTCTTAAACTGTTTCAGGTTACCGTTAAAATATTCTTTTAACTCGCCGCTAACGCTTTCAATCACTTCATTCGAGCCGGGGACGAAATTGCAGTTAAGTCTTTTTATTAAAATTTTAAGCTGTGTGCCAAGCATTCTTCTGTCTAAAAATTCAAGCAGACATATGCCTTCGTTTGTAGCGCCGGCAAGCATTGGGCCCAGCGGAGTAAGTATTCTATTCAGATAAACGATGGTGCTGTTACCCGCTTTCCCTGCGGTCATCCCGGTAATTTTTTTAATTGCATCTCTAAATCCGCTTAACGATTCATACCCGTGATTAAAAGCGGTTTGAGTAAGATTGTCTCCGTTCTTCAATCTGCCTATCGCATTGCCCAGTCTTAACGATCTTACATAAGCATGGAAAGTTATGTTATGGTTTTTCTTAAACCATCTTCTTACGCTAATGGGATCGTAATTTCTTACTCTTAAATCCGAGTCCTTCCATCTAATGGAGTTGTTCTCGCTTACTTCTTTTAATAATCCTGCAATCCATTCCGGTGCTTTGCCTAGCGGCTGCATAGGCTGGCACCTTTTGCACGGCTTGAACCCGGCTAGAAGCGCATTCTTTGCGGAGGCAAAGAATTCCACGTTTTTCATATCAGGTTTTTTTGCCGGGCATGTGGGTCTGCAAAAAATCCCTGTCGTTTTCACTCCGGCATAAAAAATGCCTTCAAAAGTTACATCCTTATTTACCAAAGCCCGGTACATTACCTTTACCGTCGGTAAGTTATTCATTTTTTACTCCGTTTTTTCCGGCAAAAATTGTAAATGATACTGAACTATTTCCACCGAAAAATTAGCATTTAATTTGGAAAGTTTTTAACTGAAGTTCCCTTACTGCCTTTAAGATTAATCTCAAAGGTATTCGGATGTCATATGTCATTCCGCATAATTATTAAGTCAAAATGCCTTTATTTTGGATTATTAACAATATTTTTATTGAAAAGGATAACATATTAAATTAAATTGCATTTGAAATGGAAAAAATTTCTTTTTATAAGATGAGCGGCGCGGGTAACGATTTTATTGTTATCGATAAAAATTCGAATCCGGAATTTGTTCTTAACCGGAATACCATTGTAAAATTGTGCGATAGAAGAAACGGTGTAGGTGCAGACGGACTGATAACCATTTCTAATTCCGGTAATTATGATTTTGACATGGAATATTTTAACGCCGACGGATCTACCGGAAGCCTGTGCGGCAACGGTGCCAGATGCGCTATTAAATTTGCGGAGATAAGCGGCAGATTGAAAAACGCCCGCGCCAGCTTTTTATCCAACAATGTTCCTTATACCGGAGAAGTGCTGGACGAAAGTAACATTAAGTTCAATTTTAATCCGCCGGGGAAGTTAAAATTTAATTTTAAGATCAAGGCGTTCAATCAATTGGTTAATGCGAGTTATGCCGATACCGGCTCGCCGCATGTAGTTATAAAGATAGAAGATGTTCTAAAAGATCCTAATAACCCGGGTTCATTTTTTACTGATCTAAATGTTTTTCCGGTATATGAACTCGGGCGCGAAATAAGGTATCATTCAGATTTTGCCCCGGTAGGGACTAATGTTAATTTTATAAAAATTGTAGAGGGAAAGATTTTTATTAGGACTTACGAGCGCGGGGTGGAAGACGAAACGCTGGCCTGTGGTACTGGTTCTACTGCAGCGGCAATAATTGCATATTCTGTTGGCAATCTTAAGCCGCCGGTATCTCTTATTACAAGAGGAGGCAATGAACTGATTGTTAACTTTGATGTTAGGAACCAGAAAATTGAGAGGCTTTCTTTAACGGGACCGGCTAAGGTTACCTTTACCGGTGTTTTTCCATTAAACAAGTTTAATTAATTATCCGGAGAAAAAATGGCTAAAGTTATTTTCACTATTCAATACGAACTAAAACCAGACAAAAAAGAAGAATATATTTCTGTTGTCAGAGAACTTAAGAATCTTCTTAAGGCGGACGGGCTTGAGAGTTATTCGGTTTACGAAGTAAAAGGGAAATCGAATCATTTCCAGGAAATTTATACCTTTGCTTCCGAAGAATCTTATGAGGCTTTTGACGATAACCAGAATGAGAGAATAAATATACTTATAAATAAGTTGAGCGATATGACCGTGGAGAACTCAACTAAATATACAACCTTATACGAAATTGCCGAAGGTTGATTCTTTTTACCTGAAAGCGGTGCTTTGCCGCTTTCTCTTTTCCTTTCCGTTACCGACACCGAAAAATAAATTGCTTGAATAAAAAGCTGTTTGTTTAGCCGTGCTAATTTCTACTTTTAATGAAAATGAAATACTATCCCCGGCACTTTCCAGCTGATTAAGGAAAAATTTCTTATTCAACTTCCACGAAAAATTAGGGTGAAAATATTTTCTCTGTTTCCTAATTGTGAGAAAAAAACCATCCGGTTTTTTGCATCCGTGCAATGTCTTTGTATTCTGACTTCTATTTGCAGAAAAATTCAGCTAATTTCGGTGGAGAATTTTAATCCTTTATCTGGTATAAAAACTGATAAGCCATGTCAGTTATAAAAATTTTTAGCAATAGGAGCAATAGATGAAAAATATCAAGCCGATTTATATATATGGTTTCGGAATTATACTGGCAGTTGTTGTATTTTTTATTATATCCAGCCAAAACTCGGCACCGGCTGGCAGCCAGACAAGCGATCTATCAAACAAACAGATGCCCCAGGACAGCATTCATCAGGGCTTAATGAGCCAGGGCCAGCAGCCCGGGAAAGACAACGTTATGGCTTCAGTACTTCAGCATATGGAAATGTTGAAGAAAGCCGTTGAAGAAAATCCTAAGGATACTATAAAAATTAAAGAGTATGCCGATTTCCTTGCCGCTGCGCATCAGCCTGACGAAGCTTTGAAGAATTACGATAAAATTTTAAAAGTAAATCCGAGACGAATAGATATTTTGTTTTCCGAAGCATACTTGATGTATATGGGTAAAAAATATTCCGATGCCGAGAAGATATTAAACAGAATTATTTCTTACGACAAAAACAACCTTCAGGCGTATTACAACCTTGGCGCCATTGCGGCTAACGAGGGCGATAAAGCAAAAGCAAAGGAAATTTGGTCCGGGATTGTTAAGAATCATCCGGGCGATAAAATAGCCGACCTGGCTAAAAAATCTTTAAGCGAACTTTAATAACTGCGCCGGTGATAACTTTTTTGTTTCTAAATCTTTAAACTGTTTCTGAATAATTAACGGAAATATTTTCCCCCAAAATCTGATAACTTACCTCCACTTATTATAGACCGGCTTTTCAGCCGGTTTTTTATTTTGTAAAAATAAAATCTTTCTAAATGGGCTTTGGTAAACAAGCCGATTGATTTTTACGTTAATTAGTAATAGGTTTATTCCGTTAATCTTCATGTTGAAAAAAAATCCTTTGTAAACCGGGAGGCGTATCGTGAAAAAAACAATTATTCTTTCCTTGATTATTTTTGTGTCTCTGAATCTTAACGCCCAGCAATATGACAAATCGGGCGGGCATGCCCGTATTCTAAGCCTCGGCAGCAATCCATACATCATCGATCCTGAATTTATTAAAGTTAATCCTGCCTGGGCACAAGAGTATGATAATTTTTTGTGGGTGGATATCGGATCAAAGTCTGCAAGCAGCGCAGATGCAAGCGACGGGCAGTTTGCCGGCGTGAACGTAAGGCTGAACAGCCGCTGGACGCTTGGCGGAATTGTTACTGTTAAAAATTCAAACCCTATAATGTCAATCAGCGTAATTGATCCCTTCTCAATAGTCAATCAGATTAATAATATTGTCGGTGCCAGCAAGGTTATAGAGCTCAACAATAATTTTGAGGCTCTGGCCTCATATAGATTTGATAAGTTCACTCTCGGTTTGGGGGCTGCTTATGCATATTCGGTAAATAACGTCAATTACGCTTCATCATCCAATGAGAAAGCTGATGCAAGCCAGTTCGGTTTAAATGCAGGTGTGCTTGTTAAGCTTAAGAGGAATTTATTGCTTGATATTGGTGCCGGACTGATTTTACCCGCCGCTTCTTATCAGCCGGCTTCTGGCTTTAAGACAAAACTCTCTCAAACAATTCTTATGATTGATGCAAGGGCATTTATAAATCTTTCTGAAAGGCTGGCAGTTGTTCCTATCGCAAGGTTCCAGTCAGTCAGCGGAAGCCTAGAGCTACACGGTACCAGCGGCGACTTGCAATCGGTAAGCAATTTTCTTGTAGGTGGCGGGATAAATTACAGCATCCACCGATTCCTTTTAGCAGGCGGTGTATATTTTAACTACAACAAGATTACAGTCCCGCAGATTACCGGCGCTTCTCCTCAGCTTATACAATCAAGAATCGATTTCCCCGTATGGAACCTTGGAGCCGAATGGCATGCAACTAGGTGGCTTATTGCAAGAATAGGCTATTCCGCAGGTACATCAAATTACGATTATGAAATCTCTGCCTCACCTTCTACTAAAAATGAGGCTATATACACCGGTTATGTGCCGGGTGCAGTTACACTCGGTATCGGATTTAGATTCGGCAGGTTTGGTCTGGATGCAACTATAAAGAGCGACGTGTTAAGGCAAGGCCTTAATAACATCGGCGGAGGAACTCCTACGTTTAGCTATATTTCTAGCAGCTATGCGTTTTAAAATTAAATAAAGTTCCATATTTCCTTTTCTTGAACTTAATCTTGAACTTAATCTTGAACTTGAACTTGAACTTAAACTTGAATTTAAACTTCTCACAGTGAGTTCAAGTTCAAGTTCAAGTTTAAGTTTAAGAAGTGCAAGCTATTACTTATTAGTAAAAACATCTTCCATATCATCCCATCTTCAATAGCTTTTGTAATTAGGTAAATATTCATATCTTTCAATTAGAAATTAATCGGATGATAAATGTTTGAATATGTAGGCGCCATTCACATGCACTCAATATTTTCAGACGGCTCCGGCGAGGTGCCGGAGATTGCCAGGCTTGCCGCCGAAGTCGGGCTGGATTATATCGTCTTAACCGACCACAATACTTTGAGGGCGTTGAAAGAAGGCTATGAAGGATGGTATCACGATACTCTTCTGCTGGTCGGCTGCGAGATTAACGATAAAGAAAACAAGAACCATTACCTTGCTTTTGGTATAGATGAAACTTACTCGACAAGGATTTCTGCTAAAGAATATGTTGCAAAAATTAAAGAGGCCGGGGGAATCGGCTTTATAGCCCACCCGCATGAAAAAAGAACTCACATGAAAGAGCATCCGCCTTACCCGTGGACCGAATGGAATACTGTGGATTTTACAGGTATTGAAATTTGGAACCACATGTCTGAGTGGATGGAAAATCTAACCGAGCAGAATAAATATCAATCGTTCCTCCATCCATTAAAATCGATTGTTGCACCGCAGCAGGAAACATTAAAGGTGTGGGATGAGTTGAGCATGAAAAGGAGAGTGGTTGGCATTGGCGGCGTAGACGCGCATGCTCATAAATATAACGTCCTCGGTTTTTTTGAAGTGGAAATTTTTCCTTATAAAGTCTTGTTCAAATCGATTAGGACTCACGTAATTCTTGAGGAACAGATTGCCCGCGGGCAGGATGCGGTTTCTTATAAGGAAGCAAAAAAGAAAATATATTCTGCGCTTGAACAGGGACGCTGTTTCTTTGCCAATGATTATCACCGCGATTCTAAGGGATTTAGATTTTTTGCCGAATGCTGCAATAAAATCTTTAACATGGGCGACACAATAAAGGACAGCGGGAAAGTTAAGCTGCGCGTTCTAATCCCGGCCGAAAAAGCCGTCATTAAATTAATCCACAACGGCAAAGTAGTAGATTCACTGGAAGATTCGTACGCGGAATTTATTGTTAATGAAAGCGGCGCCTATAGGGTCGAAGCATATCATTTAAACAACGCATGGATTTATTCCAACCACATTAGAGTTAGGATTTGATTGGAAGGATTATCCCTGTATTTTTAATTTTGAAATAATGCGGTAGCTAAAGCCATTAATTTTTAATATCTTATTAATGCAAAAGAAAAATTTCTCTTTCTAATTGAGTGAACATTTTGTTGGCTAATAAAATCCAATAGGAGGTTACAATGAAACTTAGCAAGAGAGCACTTGGCCTATCATTGGGCTTAGTTTGGGGGCTTACCGTTTTACTCGCAACCTGGTGGTTATTAATTAGAGGCTCGCAGGGAACAACAATTTCTAAACTCGGCGGTTTCTATCCGGGTTATTCATTCACCTGGCTGGGCGGAATAGTCGGTTTATTCTGGGGATTTATCGACGGCTTTATCTGCGGAGTAGTAATAGCCTGGCTGTACAATTTATTTTACAAAGGCAAGACTGCTTCTGCTTAAAAAATTTCTTTACTAATCCAAAGCCGTATTTATTTTAGAAGTTATATATTTCCGGCATGCGGTAAATTGCTTACATCATACGTAAAGACAAAGAGTGATTATTTTAAAAATTCCACCGGCAATTTTAGCTCATTCAACTTTTTTTCGCTTAAAACGGCTAAGGCAATTCATGCAAAATGTTAACCGGATGTTAAATTTAATATACAATTAAGAGAAAATTTTTATTAACTTTGCAGCCGTGAGTTCCGGTTTTTCCGGAAGTTAAATATGCGCCCATAGTTCAACTGGATAGAACGTTGGATTCCGGTTCCAAAGGTTGAGGGTTCAAGTCCTTCTGGGCGCACTTTTTATTATTTGTAAATAAGTGGATTTTATTAAATTATTGTTAAATTCGTGTAACATAATTACTGTTTGTTGGAAGTTCCGGGAATTAAAAATCAAATCAATTAGGAGAAGAAAAAAATAATGCTCACTAAGAAGAAAAAGCTGTCGAAGAAAGAGATTAAAGAAGATAAGCTGGTTTCCTTTTATTATAAAGCGTATGGGTTTTTCGACGAGAATAAATCGCGAGTTTTAACATATGCCGGTGTTCTGGTTGTTCTGATTGTTGCGATAGTATTTTATATCAATCACAGGAATCAGCAGAATAAGGAGGCGGGAATTCAATTAGCCAGCGTTTTGCCGCAGTACGATAACGGCGCTTACTTAGAGGCTATTGAAGGCCACGCCGGTACCGATGTAATCGGTCTGAAGAAAATAGTTGAAGAATACGGCAGCACCGAAAACGGTGAGACCGCTAAAATTTACCTGGCTAATTCTTACGACCGGCTGGGCAAAATTGACGAGGCTTTTAAATATTACAAAGATTACGGCGGCAGCATCTCGATGTATAAAGCTACCGCGCTTGCCGGGCAGGCAGGCTATTATGCCGATAAAAAAGAATATGAAAAAGCTGCAGACCTCTATAAGAAAGCCGCTTTTGTCTCTAGTTCCGATGTCCTAAACTCAGACTATCTTTTACACGCCGGGATAAACTACATAAATGCCGGCAAAAAGGCCGAAGCTAAAAGTATGTTCGAAAAGATTAGGAAAGACTACGCCACGTCTTCAGCTATTGCAGAAGCTAATAAATATATGACTCTGACTGAATAGTTTTCAGCCGGCGATTTGTGCGCTTTGATAAAAATTTTTTGATTTTATTTTTTTAATATGACTCCGGTAATTGGCAGTTTAGTAATATTGCTGTTGCGGTGTCGCATATATTTTTTTTTGCTATTTAAAGGATACCTGTCTTTGTATACATTAACAATATAGCATCCGCCAACCTGGTTAATAACCTGCTGATCCGGTTATTAACCTACCAAGTGCGGCGGAAATGTTCTTGCTGATAATTATGTAACTTCAATAAGATATTTTAAAAGTAATTAAATTTAATACCTTGGTTGTTCTTAGCAGCCTTTTTCATATTTCCAAAAAATAAAAAGGAGTCCCTATGAGAAAAACATTACTTTTAGTCTTTGTGTTATTAGTTGGAAGTTCGTTTTTATATTCTCAGACAAAAATTGCATACGCATATAACTATCCTCCTAGTGATAGTTTGTATTCAGGATTGCAGAGTATAAGATGCGTCAATTATGCTGCAAATCCGTTTGGAGACGGTACACCTGCAATTGTTGCTACAAATTATTATTTGAATGGTACTGTCAGCGTCTTCGTACCGGTTGGCCAGGATTCTCTTAAAATGGTTTGGACTTCCCCTGTGCTTACTTCAGGCGGCGGCTCTACACCGAGATATGCATTATTCGGCGACCTTGATAATGACGGCAAAGTTGAAGTTATATATCAGAGCAACAATAACGGTATTTATATTTTCGAATGGGACGGAGTTGCAGGCTCTTATAATTTCGGTACCAAGCCTTCTCAGGTAATCTCTACACCAACTTTATTAGGCGTTACCGGAAACTGCGAGTACATGGAATGTTCCGATGTTGACGGCGACGGCCAGAACGAATTAACGGTTGCTTTTAATGGTTCAACAAATGCCACCGATGCATATTACGTTATAAGCGCTTCAGGAGACTGGTCAACTGACGACCCCGGCTTTTCTGGCTTTAATGTTGAGTATGTTGGGGCAAGACCTGACCTGGGTGCTTGGGGATTAAGCGGCGGTACTCCTTATGCAATGATTGCGGCAGACTTCTTGGGCAACGGTAAAAAAGAAATTCTTATTCATAACTGGAATTTGAAGAACATTACAATGCTTAATCCGACTGGTCCTGATACCTACCAGTTAGCCGATACGACAAACCATAAGCAGAATATTCAGCTGGGCGGTACGCTTGATGAAGTTGCATTGTTCGGCGGCATGGCTGCAGATGTGGACGGCGACGGCAGGCAGGAAGTTTATCTGCCTACTTATCCCGGCCAGGCTACAGACGGTACTTACCCCCATACCGGTTGGGTACATATGATCTCCTTCGATAAAGAGCAGAATACCAATCAACTTGATTCTTCCGATGTATTCGTATTAAGCCTTGCCAGTCAATTGAACATCCCCAACGGTTACGCTATATTCGGTTACGGACAGGGAGACATTGACGGCAACGGCAAACCCAATTTATATTTTTCCAGTTCCTATCCGTTCAATGTAATCTCTGCTGAGTTTGAAGGCGGAAATAAAAAGGACATGGCCAATTGGAAAATTACCGATCTATATCCCGGTGATTCTACAATTTATTCCGCTATCACTATTAAGGACTCTGCTGGAGTTGTCGATACAACCAAGACGATTCAAATGGCGTTCGTATCCAAGATGTACGATAACTACACTCATCTATTCAGCAAGACGAAAGAAGATATGATTCTTCCTTACCAGGCGATTAACGACAGTATACCGATTACTCAGTTAACCTGGAATGCTACATCAAAACAATACGATACTGTATCTACAAAAATCTTAAATCCGAAGAGATGGTCGTTAAGAATTTTGGAAGGGAGCGCTGCTACCGGAATCCAAGTAAAAGATGTTGCGATGATTACTCCCCAAAATTACGTCCTCGATCAGAATTACCCGAATCCTTTTAACCCGACAACAACTATCAGGTTCAGTCTTCCGATTCAGGATAAAATTACTTTGAAGATATTTGATATTCTCGGCAACGAAGTATCGACTCTTCTCAATAATCAAAGTCTCTCCAAAGGCTATCATGAGATTACGTGGGATGGTACAAACAGCTTCGGTCAGAAAGTTGCCAGCGGAAATTACGTCTGCCAAATGCGCTTTGGTAATTTTACAAAGAACATTAAGATGACATTACTTAAGTAAAGGCCTATCCCCAGCCCCTTCCCGAAGGGAAGGGGCTTTTAAAATGGTCTCTCCGCTTCAACTTGCCAGCAGCAGGCAGGTTGGAAATAATAAAAAATATTAAGAAACTTTTTTCTAAACACCCATACCTTCGGTCCGCATTCAAAACTATTTTATTTTTAAAATTTCTTGACTAGATAAATCAATCTTCTTATTTTCCTCACAAATTTTTAAAGTTTCGGGGATATTATCTTTTTTTTCTGTCATCCGACATAAGAGTTTTTTTCTTTAAATCGTGTACTAAATGCGGGAGGTTTAGATGGTTAAAAAAGTACTCTTTCTGTTTTTCTGTTTTTTATTTTTTAGTCTTAATGCAATAGCAGGCACTACCGGTAAGCTGGCCGGTACAGTTAAAGACGGCGAAACCGGCGAACCGATTCCCGGTGTAAACGTAGTTGCAGAAGGAACCGGGCTGGGCGCCGCAACCGATGTGAACGGCAACTACGTTGTTAATAACCTGCAGCCGGGCAGCTACACGGTTACCTTTTCTGCGGTCGGCTATCAAAAAAAACAATTTGTCGATGTAAAGATTGCCGTAGACTTTACCACCAGGATTGATGTTACGCTTTTACCGCAGTCAATCACTCTGGAAACAGTCGTGGTAAAAGCGGAAGCCCCATTAATTAGAACCGACCTTACATCCTCTCAGGCAGTTGTAGACGCCGAACAAATTGAAAGCCTGCCGGTTGAAAGCATAACCCAGATACTTACACTGCAGGCGGGCATTGTCCAGGGCGCGGGCGGCGAGCTTCACATACGCGGAGGGCGCTCTAATGAAATTGCATACACCGTCAACGGCGTTTCAATTTTAAATCCTTTCGATAATACAAACACGGTCACAATCGCAACCAACGCTATCCAGGAGCTATCGGTTGTAAGCGGAACGTTTAATGCCGAATACGGCAACGCATTGAGCGGTGTTGTAAATACCGTTACAAAGGAGGGCGGTACTACTTACAAAGGAAAGCTGTCTTTTTATACCGGCGATAAGGCAAGCACCAAGGATAATATTTTTTATAACATAAACGATGTAAATCCCCTTAGCAATTATGTTACCGAAGCTACACTGGGCGGGCCGGTTCCGCTTGTGGATAATAAAATCCTGTTCTTCCTTTCCGCAAGATATGAGAGACAAAAAGGATGGCTGTACGGAATTAGAGAACATAATCCTACCGACTCGGTCTATGTTAATCCGGCTAACCCGAACGACATACGTATTGCATTGACCGGCGACAACGCGATTGTTGCTATGAATCCCGGCCAGTCATTCAGCGGAACTGCGAAGCTGACTTTTAAGCCCGTTGCCAATCTCAAAATTAATTACGATCTGATCTACTCGCGGTCTAATTATAAATCGTACAACCAGGATTTTAAATATAACCCCGACGGCACCTACAATAATTACGAGTACGGCTTTCTTAATTCTGTTGAAGTAAGGCATGCGCTGAACGATAAGACATTTTATACCGTTCACGGCTCTTATAATTTTAACGACTATAAGCAATACCTTTATCCTCTGCTGGACGGCTCTGGCAGCGCGGTAGATTATTACCCGGGTAAAATTGCAGACCTTTCCGGCAGCGATTTGTCGGGCATTCATGCAGATACCCGCTACCAGCCGGATTATAAGCTTAACACCGCTACAACTTACACTTTCCTTTCGGGCGGAACGCAGAACGGCCACTATTACCAGCGCTCCAAAACTTTCGGCGGCAAGTTCGATATAACCAGCCAGGTCTCGAACAACCACGAGATTAAGTTCGGCGCAGAGCTTAAATATCATCAGCTTGATTTTGAAAACTTTACGGTACTAAGGGACTCTACTACCTACACCTCACCTACTATACCGGCTCTCAGCACAGCAAATCACGATTTCTATATTAAGAGGCCGAGAGAATTTTCTGCATATATCCAGGACAAAATGGAATTTAAAAGCATTATACTTAATGTCGGTTTAAGATACGATTACTTTAATGCCAACTCAAAGTATTCGCCGGAAGTCTTCCAGCCTTCGCCGGATTATCCGAACGGCACGTGGACAATGAGCATGATAGATACCAGCAGCCTGTTGTCTTCTGCCTCCGGCAAGCATCAGCTAAGCCCGAGGATAGGTATTTCATTTCCCATAACGGATCAGGGCATCATTCATTTTTCGTACGGCCACTTTTTCCAGATGCCGCCTTTCTCTTACCTGTACTCTAATCCAAATTTCAAATACAGCGCAGCAATGGGCAGCCCGGTATTCGGCAACGCTAACTTGAATCCCGAAAAAACCGTTACCTACGAGCTTGGCCTTCAACAGCAGCTGCTGGAAGACCTGGCGTTTAATGTAACGGGCTTTTATAAGGACGTAAGGGACCTGCTCGCGCTTCAGCAGATTAGGGTAAGCGGCGACCAGACATATTATAAATACGTTAATAAAGATTACGGGAACATAAAGGGCATTACCTTTTCATTAACAAAAAGGAGAACACCTAAAAGTATTATCGGCGTTACCATCGATTATACTTTCCAGGTTTCGGAAGGCAACGAGACTAATTCCGATGCGTTTTTCCTCGATCTTTTATCAGGTCGGCAGAGCGAGAAAATTCCCGTATACCTTGCATGGGATCAAACACATACTTTGAACACAACGGTTACTGTCGGCAGGGAAGACTGGAATATAACTCTGGTCGGCAGGCTAGGCTCGGGGTTACCGTACACTCCGCAAATATCCGGTAATCAAATTTATTTGAGGACGAACAGCGGACGCAGGCCTACCCAGGCCACGGTAGACCTGCTTGCCGAAAAAGTCCTTTCGCTTTTCGGGTTCGACTTTACTTTCTTCCTCAAGATATTCAATCTGTTTGATACTTTGAATGAACGGTACGTTTATAACGATACCGGCAGGGCAACTTATACTTTAGTCGCAAACCAGAGCGTTGCACTGGCAGCAGACAAGCTGGCAGAGACGGTTAAAGGGCTTCATTCGGCAACGGAATATTTTAATCAGCCGACGTACTACCAGCCGCCGCGCGAGGTAAGGTTCGGCGCATCTTTTGAATTTTGAGTTATCGGTTTTACCGGATTGAATATTAAAGGAGTATAATTCAATGAAGAAATTATCTGTAAATTTATTTTTATTTGTGTTACTGGTAATTACGGGGCTGTCCTCAAATGCACTTCCTCAATTACGGCAAGATAGAAAAACAAAGGAACACCAGGCTGTTAAAGATTATATGAATAAAGTGATGAACAGTGACGATTATAAGAAGGCAGTTCAGTCTTCAGAAAAAATCGATTACAGCAAGCTGCCGGAAAAGCAGAACTTTTACAGGATTGAAAAGGCGAACGCTACCAGCGACAGGAAACACTATTTTATGAACGGCAACAAGATAAGCACCGAAGTATATAATTACGGCGGCATTGCGCCCGGCTACGGCTTGCTGCGCGGTGTTAATAATGTGGTGTGGAGGAATATAGATTACGTCTTTCAGTTCTGCCCGCTGGTCGGCGCATCCGTGCCCGATTCCGTCGATCCTTCAAAGAGAATTCATATAATCTCTGACGGCTTGAACGACTATCCGAGCTACAGGGAAGTAAGCCCGAACGGTAAGCTTTGGCAGTGGCAGCCTTTGCCCGGCTATGCAGACCCCGGCCAGGAATACATGGCTTCTAATCCTGCGCCGGATAACGACGGCGACGGGAAGCCCGACAGCTGGCCCAGGGCGTGGTACAATCCCACACTTGGCAAATATGTTTGGCCGGGCTATCTTTCCCAGGACGCATCGAACGCAGAGCAGGAAGTATTCTGGGCAATGGACGACAGGCAGAACGACGAGTTTAAATATTATCCTTTTATTAATGATTCCGCCAGGCGCGGCATAGGAGTGCAGGTGGACGGCAGGGCTTTCCAGTGGAGTAATGCGCTTGCCGAGAATGCGATATTTTTTGTTTACACAATTACGAATGTAAGCGACAAAGACCTTGATACGGTTTTCTTCGGCATCTACGGCGACCCCGATGTTGGCGGCGCCAGCCCGTATAATACAAACAACCTGGGCTTCTTTATTCCGCCTTATGCATCCGACGGCAGCGTGGACAACATACCGGTTTATGCCAGAAGCCTGGTTTACTTTTGGAACACAACCGGCACCGGGCAGAACGGCGTTAAGACGGGATACATTGCATGCAAATTTTTGGAAAGCCCCGGTAACCCTGCCAACGGAATTGACGACGACGGCGACGGCATAATTGATGAAAGACAGGATGACGGAATTGACAACGATAACGATTGGGATCCGCTTACCGATGATGTGGGTATTGACGGCATTGCAAATACCCAGGATGAAGGGGAAGGAGACGGAGTTCCTACTGCAGGCAAAAGGCTGGCAGACGGCTCTCTAGATCCGCTCCACCCAGGCGAGCCCAACTTTGAGCTTACCGATCTGGATGAGGCCGACCAGATAGGGCTGACGAGCTTTAACAGCTGGGTATGGGCAACGGATAAAATCTCGAACGACGAATCGATGTGGAACCGGTGCATCCCGCGCAACTTTGCTCAAATACAAACCACGCCTGCAGACCTGGTTTTCATCTTCGGCTCCGGCTACATCTCGTTAAAGAGAGGAGAGACAAAAAGAATTTCTATGGCTCTTCTGCTCGGTGAGGACCTTGATGATCTCCTTACTTCTGCAGAGACCGTGCAGACAATTTACAACCAGAATTACAGGTTCTTTAAACCGCCGATTACTCCCCACTTAACCGCAATACCCGGCGACAAAAAAGTTACCCTGTACTGGGATAATGCCGCGGAGGAAAGCAACGACCCGATTACAGGGAAAGACTTCGAGGGCTATGTTATCTACAGGAGCTTAAGCCCGGACTTTAACGACATTCAGTCGATTACAGACGGCAAGGGCTCCAGGTTCTTAAATGAGCCATTGAAAGACGTGAACGGCTTTGAATGCAAATGGGATGTTGCCTTTACAGATGAGCCTTATACGGATAGAAATAAAAACGGCAAGTACGATTTGGGCGAGCCGTTCATCGATTATAACAAAGACGGCAAGTGGTCCCAAAACGTTGAAGATCCGTGGAAAGGCTATCACCCGGTTGCCTACCAGGGGCGCGGGCTTCATTATTACCTGGGTAACAATTCCGGGCTGGTGCATTCCTTTGTAGATTCCAACAATGTTGTAAACGGGCAGACGTATTATTATGCCGTGGTTGCATACGACCACGGAGATTCTTTAGGCATTCCGCCTACAGAAACTACAAAGAATATTACAGTTGATCCGATTACCTCAAAGCTTCATTTCGATCCGAACACGGTGCAGGTAATTCCAGGCCCAAGATCGATCGGCTATGAGCCTCCGTCTGTTTCGGATAAGGATGTTCTGCACGAAAGCGGAATAGGCACCGGTCAGGTGAACTTAAGAGTATTGAACGATCTCTCCGTTCCGCAGGGCGGAGAATTTAAATTAAGCTTTGCAGACAGCATGGCCGTAGCAGGCAAGATGACTCTGCAGAAAAATTATTCCGTTCTTAAGATGGCTCCGGTTACGGAATCCTTCCCGCTTTACGATACAAATTTTACCACGCTTAAAAACTCGAATTTGTCAAATGATTCTGTACTTGTTGTAAAGGATTTAAAATCAGGAAAGGTTTACAGCCAGGGCGCAGATTACATATTGAATTATTCAAGAGGAATGATAAGAAGAGTCGGCTCCGGCTCTATGCCGAACAACGAAACGTATTCGATTACATACAGGTATTATCCGGTCTGTCAGAGTACAAGGCTAGACCTTGAAGACGGCAATCCTGTTATCGACGGAATTATGCTGACGGTTAAGAACGATCCGGTACTTGAGGTGGATACTTTAAAAACTCATTGGACTCAGGGCAATTCTAATTTGGCTGCTTCAATTCAAAAGGGAACAATAGGAACGGGGGGAATTTATCCGGGAGACTATCTTATTAAATTCTCTTCACAGAATATCGACTCGACGACGATCCAATCTTCCAAAGGGCCGATAAAGACGCCGGTTAAATATTCTGTAAGCTATGTTACCGACAATGTTCCGGTGCATATAAATACTTTTTTAAAGGAGAACAACTCTACCAAGAACCTTGCATGGGATCCGGGCGAAGAAATTATTTTATTTAAGCCGGACGATCACGGCCTGCCGTCGGAGCTGACCTGGGGAGTTATATTCAAAGCGCCTGCCGATACAAGCGTTGCCTCGATAATCCCCACCGACGGAGACTTATTCTCTTTCGTTACTAAGCGGCCGTTCACGCAAGACGATAAATTTTCTTTTAAGACCGAAGCTGCGAAATATAACCAGCAAAAGGCTCTAACCGGACTGGATAATGTTTACGTTGTTCCCAATCCTTATGTGGGACTAAGCGCAATTGAGCCTACAACCAAGCTGCCCGGACAGACCCGAGGCGAGCGAAGGATTTATTTTGAAAACCTGCCGCCCAAATGCACTATCAGAATCTTTACGTTAAGCGGCGAGCTGGTAAAGCAGATTGAGCACGACGGTACAATTGCTAACGGAAGGGAGTTCTGGAATTTATTAAACACGGACGGGTTTAGCGTTGCTTACGGAATTTACTTCGCCCATATAGACGCATCCGGCGTTGGTGAGAAGATAATAAAGTTTGCTCTAATTAAGTAGTGAATGCGAGGATGAAATGAATACACTTAACCGGCATTCGAAATTTTTTAAGGAGCTTTCAATGAAACCATATTTTATTTTAATCTTAATAACATTTCTGTTTTTCTTATCCGCTAAATCCTTCAGCCAGATCGGTGCTTCGCTTAACAAGACGGGAACTACGGCAGCGCAGTTCCTTAAGATAGGAGTAGGACCCAGGCCAATAGGAATGGGAGGAGCTTACACCGCATCAGCAGACGACATAAACTCTATTTACTGGAACCCGGCCGGCCTTGCCGGAATCTATTCCCGCGAAGCGTACTTTAACCACGTTGACTGGATTTCCGATGTAAAGTTGGATTATGCAGGAGTCGGAATTGAAGTGCCCGGATTCGGAACGCTGGGTGCTTCGGTCTCGGTACTTTCGATGGGCAGCATGCTTGTAAGAACGGTAGAGCAGCCGGAGGGTACCGGCGAATATTTTGATGCCGGCTCGCTTTTAATCGGGTTAACATATGCCAGAAATCTTACCGAAGAATTTTCGATCGGATTTAATGCAAAGTACATCAACGAATACATATGGCATGAATCTGCAACAAGCTTTGCATTTGACGTGGGCACTTTATATAGATTAAATTTCTTAAATGAATTCAGGATAGGGGCGAGCATATCCAACTTTGGCCCCAAGATGCAGCTTGCCGGCAGGGACATTACACAAATTACAAAAGCCGGTGCGGGAGACGGCAACATAATAAATACCGATTTGGAACTCGATCAATTCGAGCTGCCGTTGATATTTAGGATAGGCGTTGCGGTAAATGCGGTAAAGAACGAGGAGAACAGGCTTACCGTAGCTGCCGATGCGGTTCACCCGAATGATAATTCCGAGCATGTAAATCTCGGGATGGAATATTCATGGAACGAAATATTCTTTCTGCGCGGCGGGTACAAATCGTTATTCGAGGTAGGCGGAGAGCAGGGGCTTACACTGGGTGTTGGCCTTTACTACCGTGTAATAAGCTCGGTGCAATTTAAAATAGATTATGCCTACGAGGACTTCGGCAGGCTGAAGAACGTTCAGTATTTTTCGGTTGGAATTAAATTCTAGATTAACACCGTATCTAGGAAGCCGGATTCCGGGAACTGGTTGCCGCGCGGTTATTCTTTTAAAATTAATTCATACAAGAGTAACATCCGGCAGCCAGAGGCCGGAGGCTAACTATAATAAAATATTATTAGGCTTAAGAAGTCACTAGACCAGCCAAAGATACTCGATGCTTGATACTGGATGCTTGATACTGGATACTGGATACTGGATACTGGATACTCGATTTCTTATTTAGTATCGAGAATCGAGTATCCAGAACCTGCCTGCAGCAGGCAAGTCTGAGAGATAATCTCTTAGATTTAGGCAAGTAGGAATCTAGTAACAATTTATCTTTACGTTAAATTGATTTTATTGGCTTTATTTGATAATTTTCGTCCGAAAATTTTGTTGAATTCTTTATTTAGGTTTCCATCTTTTGAAGCATTTCTTAAAAATAATTTTTCAATCTAAGGTTAGGGGATATAATAATCTCGAAACAACATATAACAACTCTCCGAGAGAAAATTATAACTTCGAACAGACATTCAAAGGAGTAAATTAATGGGTTGGTTTTGGCAGTTCGTCAATTCATCAATCGGCAAAAAAATAAGTATGGCCCTAACAGGTATTTTGCTGATTATATTTTTAATATTCCATCTTATAGGAAATCTTACCTTATACTGGGGCGAGACGGCATTTATGAATTATGCCGGTACGCTCGAGAGTTTTAAACCGGTAGTTAGAGTAATAGAAGTAATACTAGCCGCAATCTTTATTATTCATATTGTTAACGCTGTAAGATTATGGATAGGTAATAAAGTTGCAAAGCAGAAGGAATATGCGGTTAACGCAAAATCGAAGAACAGCGATCTATTTGCAAGGACGATGATTTGGTCCGGCAGCATAGTTTTTATCTTTCTCGTTATTCATCTTCAAACATTCTGGTATCCCAATAATTTCGGAGGAAGCGCACTGCCGCTGTACAATATTGTCTCCGGGGATTTCAGCAGCCCGGTATATTCGTTTTTTTATGTACTGGCAATGATACTTCTTGGCTTCCATTTAAATCACGGCTTTCAAAGCGCGTTTCAAACGTTCGGGTGGAATCATAAAAAGTATTTTCAATTTGTTAAAACAGTCGGAACAATCTATTCGATAATTATGGCGTTGGGATTCGCTTCGCTGCCAATTTACTTTTTATTTTTTCACGGGAGGTAGACAATGATAAAATTAGATTCTAAAGTTCCGGCCGGTTCTATTGAAAACAAATGGACTAATCAGAAATTTAATTACAAGCTTGTTAACCCAGCCAATAAAAGGAAATATGAAATATTGGTTGTGGGCACCGGTCTGGCCGGTGCATCTGCAGCGGCAACTTTGGCCGAGCTGGGCTATAAAGTAAAAGCATTTTCTTTTCACGATTCGCCCCGGCGCGCGCACAGCATAGCGGCGCAGGGAGGAATAAATGCCGCTAAGAATTACCCGAACGACAACGATTCGATATTCAGGTTATTTTACGATACGGTAAAAGGCGGCGACTTTCGTGCAAGGGAGGCTAACGTTCACAGGCTTGCGGAAGTAAGCAACAACATCATCGATCAATGCGTTGCACAGGGCGTGCCCTTTGCAAGGGAATACGGCGGGCTGTTAGACAACCGCTCCTTCGGCGGCGCGCAGGTTTCCAGGACTTTTTACGCGAGAGGCCAAACAGGCCAGCAGCTGCTGCTGGGTGCGTACAGCGCATTAAGCAGGCAAATCGGCCTTGGCTCAGTTGAAATGTTTACCCGCCGGGAAATGCTTGACCTTGTTGTTATTGACGGGCAGGCAAGAGGAATTGTGGTTAGAAATTTAATTACCGGAGAAATTGAAAAGTATGCCGGTAACGCTGTTGTACTTGCAACCGGAGGCTACTCCAATGTTTTCTTCCTTTCCACAAACGCAATGAACAGCAACGCTACTGCCATATGGCGGGCACACAAGCGTGGCGCGTTCTTTGCAAATCCCTGCTATACGCAGATTCATCCTACATGTCTGCCTATCCACGGAGATAATCAATCCAAGCTTACATTAATGAGTGAAAGCTTAAGGAACGACGGAAGAGTTTGGGTATCCAAAACAAAGGGCGATGTGCGAAAGCCGAAAGACATTCCTGAAGATGAAAGGGATTACTATCTTGAAAGGAAATATCCGTCCTTCGGAAACTTAACTCCAAGAGATATCGCATCAAGGAATGCCAAGGAGGTCTGCGATGAAGGCAGAGGCGTACAGGGCGCCGAATCGGTATATCTGGATTTTGCCGAGGCGATAGGCAGGCTGGGCAAAAAGGCAATTGAGGAAAAGTACGGAAACCTATTCGAAATTTACCATGTAATTACGGGTGAAAATCCTTACGAAGTTCCGATGAAGATTTACCCGGCCCCCCATTATACGATGGGCGGCTTGTGGGTAGATTATGATTTGATGAGCACTATACCCGGCCTATTCGTTTTAGGCGAAGCGAACTTTTCCGACCACGGTGCTAACAGGCTTGGCGCGAGCGCTCTAATGCAGGGGCTGGCTGACGGTTATTTCGTCATTCCGTATACTTTGGGAAACTACCTTGCCAGCAATAAATTTTCTGCAGTAACAACTGCTCATGAGGAGTTTAAGAAAGAAGAGCAGACGATAAGCGAACAGATTAAGAAGCTTCTGTCAATTAAGGGTAAATCCACGGTGGATGAGATACATAAAAAGCTCGGCAGACTGATGTGGAATAACGTGGGTATGACCAGAAATGAAAAAGGATTAAAAGAAGCCATTGAGAAGATAAGGCAGCTGAGGGAAGAATTCTGGAAAGATGTAAACGTAGTAGGCAAGAATAATGATTTGAACCAGACCCTGGAAAGGGCTGGGCGCGTAGCAGATTATCTTGAACTTAGTGAATTAATTGCGCTGGATGCTCTTAACAGAAACGAATCGTGCGGCGGCCATTTTAGAGAGGAATATCAAACCGAAGAGGGTGAAGCAAAGAGGGACGACGAAAACTATAGTTACGTTGCAGCCTGGCAGTTTGAAGATACAGGCAAATGGACGCTGAACAAAGAAGAGCTTGAATTTGAGTTTGTAAAATTATCCCAGAGGAGTTATAAATAATGAACGGGAACAATTTGAATTTAAAATTGAGAATCTGGCGTCAGGCCGGGCCGAAGGCAGTAGGTGCCTTTGCTGAATACAATGTATCGGTTTCTCCCGATGCCTCTTTTCTGGAAATGCTGGATGAAATAAACAACGATCTCGAGAAAAAAAGCCTTGACCCGATTGTATTTGAGAGCGACTGCCGGGAGGGTATTTGCGGTACATGCGGGCTCGTAATAAACGGCGAGCCCCACGGACCCTTGAGAAAGATTGCTACATGTCAGCTTCATATGCGCAATTTTAAGGATGGAGAAACCATCTATGTAGAGCCGTTCCGCGCAAAAGCATTCCCGGTTATTAAGGACCTAGCGGTAGACCGTTCCGCATTTGATAAAATTATTCAGGCTGGCGGATTTATATCGGTAAATACCGGCGGCGTACCGGATGCAAACGCAATTCCTATTGCCAAAGATATTGCATCGGAAGCTTTCGATTCTGCCGCATGCATAGGCTGCGGGGCGTGTGTTGCCGCGTGCAAGAATGCTTCGGCTATGTTATTCGTTTCCGCTAAGGTCTCGCATCTTGCATTGCTTCCGCAGGGCCAGCCGGAAAAGCAAAAGCGAGTTGAAGCCATGGTAGCTAAAATGGATGAGCTCGGATTCGGCAGCTGTACAAACACATATGCCTGCGAAGCCGAATGCCCCAAGGGCATTTCGGTTAGGAATATTGCCATGATGAACAGGGAATATTTTGCTGCCAAGATGAAATCTCACAACGTGGAAACGGAATAATAAAGCTCCCGGAAAATTATTAATTGTAAGTCCCGGTTTATTTCTGCCTTTGGGTAAGGCAAGTTAACCGGGATTTTTTTATCTTTCTGCGTCAAACAAAATATTGCCAAAATATTTAATAATAATTCGGCTTGTAATTAAGCCGCATTAACATTGGAGAAAATAATTTATGTTTGAGAAAGAAATAAAGTTTATTGCAGATTTTAACCTGAATAAAATAAAGAACCTCGGATCGTTCATTACTTTCGAGAGGTTATCCAACAGCGAGATTCATCCGTCTATCATCCAATATATTTCCGCAGAGCTTGATTATTTAATTAATGAAGACAGAAGGAAGTTGCTTCAGCAGTCGCTGTTCGATTATTCCGGTGCAGAAGTAGCGAAGTACTTTAACATGATTGCACATGAAATAAAAAAGACGAAGAAAATTGCTTACGAGGACTTAAAAAAGCTTGTAATCCAGGCAGTATCTTTCAACATAAATTATATTGTAAGACCCAGATGGTCGTTATCGAAACTTATCTTTAACGATTCCGACAGCAAGCCGGTTGAAGAGATAAAGCTTCTGATGAATTATATCTATTATTACGATTATATTAAGACAATATTCAATTCCTACTTATCAAAGCGCAAGCTTTTCTCTTTAAGCGTAACCGAATTTGAATCCATCTTGAGCAAGATGGATAAAGAGCTTTTTTCATCGCAGCCGGAAAAGCTGGTTGATAATACTCTATACATTATTGCCGAGTTTTTCAATGTCGGCGGTATAAATAAAGTAAAAGTCTCGCCTGTTACGATAGAATTATTCCTTAAAGAAAAAAATTTGATTGATTATCTCTTCAGGCTTAGAAAGGTTTTATCTAACGACACCAAGCAAAAGCTTAACGTTGATGAGATAAGAAAAATTTTATATTCGACTACGCCTGTAAATAAAAATGAAATTATGTTTGAAGAGGAAGTTACCGAAGCGGAAGACTACAACAATCTAACTTCCGAGAATAAGATTAAGCTGGAAATTGAGGAAGAAATAAAAGAAGAAACAGAGCCGGAGAAAGTAACTGAGGAAAGCAGCCTGTTTAATGAGGAACCTGCAGAACCCGAACATGACTCCGAGATTGAATCCGTTAATTACGAGGAACAGGAAACATCGGAAGAAATAGTAGAGGAAGAAAACTTGCTAGATAAGGACTTAGAAATCGATACCGGGATTGATGAGGAATTGTTGTCTATGTATGATGAGAAAATTGATCTGGAAGATGAGCAGAGCGAGGACACGGAACCTAAAGCCGGTATAGAAGAAACAAAAAGTTCCGCCTCAAGCGATTTAGACTCGTTATATGACTTTGAAGAAGAAAGCAAGGAACTGTTAAATGATTTTTCCGCCGGCGATGAAGAAGAGAAGGAAGACCTGGAATATGAGACTGAGCTTTTCGAGAGCAGCTTGTTGAATGAAGACGAAGAGGATGTGAAGGAATTCAAAGATATTTTGGAAGAAGAAAAAAAGTCTTTTACCTTTGAAAAAAACAAAAAAGAAAAAACTCCAAATAAAATTGATACCGGCAGGAAAGATGAGAGCAAAACAAAAAAATCCTCTAAACCTTCAAAAGACATCTTTGATTTTCTAAGTGCAAGAGATATTGAAAAAATAGTTTCCTCGGTTTTTAACGATGATAGGGAAGACTTTGCCATAACTTTGGAAAAGCTGACTGAATGCAGCGGCTATGAAGAAGCCACTGAAATTTTAAAAAGCGTATTCCTTACTTACCGCATAAATCCGTATTCTAAAGATGCGGTTAATTTAACCAACGCCGTTTCAAATTATTTCGATCAGGTATAGAATGTTTATTGATTATGCAGAGATAGAGCTTAAAGCAGGCGACGGAGGAAACGGCGCAGTTAGTTTTAGACGGGAAAAATATGTACCCAAAGGCGGGCCGGCCGGCGGCAACGGAGGTAAAGGCGGAGACATAATTTTTGAAGCCCGACATAATTTATCGACTCTGCTGGATTTTAAATACAAGCACAAGTATAAAGCAAGAAACGGCGACCCGGGAGGCAGCTCTCTTAAAGACGGAAAAAACGGAGAGGATGTAATAATTAAAGTGCCGGTTGGTACCATAATAAAAGATGCGGATACTTCGGAAACTTTGTTTGACCTGGATAAGGACGGATTAAGAGCTGTTGTATTAAAAGGAGGTAAAGGCGGCAAAGGAAATAGTAATTTTGCCACGCCTACCAACCAAGCGCCGAGATTTGCCGAACCTGGCAGGCCCGGAGAAGAGAAAAAAATTATCCTCGAGTTAAAATTAATTGCAGATATCGGATTGGTAGGATTTCCTAATGCCGGCAAATCGACTTTGATTTCAAAAATATCTGCGGCAAGACCCAAGATAGCCGACTATCCGTTTACTACGTTAGAGCCTAATCTGGGAATTGTAAATTATAAAGAATTTCAGAGTTTTACGGTTGCAGATATACCTGGCATTATTGAAGGTGCACATGAAGGAAAAGGTTTAGGATTAAAGTTTTTGCGCCACATAGAGAGAACTAAAATCTTGTTGTTCTTAATCGAAGTTACATCCGAAGACTACCAAAGAGACTACAATTTGCTATTGAATGAGTTGAAAAGCTATAGTCCTGTTCTGGCAAAAAAGAAAAAGATCGTTTCCTTATCTAAAATAGATCTTATAGAGGAGTCGGAATTAAAAAAAATAAGTAAAAAGAAAATAAGGAATTCCGATTCGCCGCTACTTTTATTTTCTGCGGCAACTGGTGCCGGTATAAAGGAGTTACTAGATTATTTGTGGCAAAATATACCCAAAGATTGATAATGGATAGAATAGAGTATTTATTAGCTTAGCAGTGGTAAAAGTTTTTGAAATTATAGCCAAATGTTTCTATATTTGCAAGCTAAAATTAAGCTGGCGGGGTAGCTCAGTAGGTCAGAGCAGTGGAATCATAATCCACGTGTCGGGGGTTCGAATCCCTCCCCCGCTACGAATTTAAGGAGAAAATTATGTATATGTTTTTAGTTTTTTTATCGTCAGTTGCTTCAATTTTATTGATGATTGTAGTGCTAATGCAAGCAAGTAAAGGAGACGGCCTTTCGGGTACATTCGGTGCCGCCGGAAGCATGGGTTCTATGTTCGGAACCAGAAGAACGGCAGACTTTTTAAGCAAGGCTACCTGGTGGCTTGGCGGCAGCTTAGCAGTTCTGGCAATAGTTATCAATTTATTCTTTTTACCAGGTCAGACAACTGCCAGCCAGAGAGAAAGTATAATTCAGAAATCGGCTAGACCGACAGTTCCGCAGACTCCCACATTACCGTCTGAAAACCAGCAGAAAACTCAAACTAATACTCAAAGTCAGCCTAGCACACAGCCTAAAAAATAGTTTATAGGTTTTATAATAAAAAACCCGGGAAAATTTTTCCTGGGTTTTTCTTCTACTCGGTTTTGGTAAGAATTTCAATAATTTCATTTTCCACTTCTCTGTGAAGCAGTGTTCCGCCCGAGCTGAAATCAAATATCATACTGATAACCAAATCGTCACCGCTAGCCGTTTTAAGATATCCGGATAATGAAGAAACGCCGTTAAGGGTGCCGGTTTTACCGTGAAAGTCATTCTCGGCCGAAGAACCGCGCATACGGTGTCTTAATGTTCCGTCTATACCTGCAATACTCAACGAATTATAGAAGTCGTCAAAATTTTTCATATCGAAGTACATTTTTTCGAGCAAACCGCAAATTGCCCCAACAGTCACTTTATCATATCTTGAAAGTCCTGAGCCGTCAACTATGGATGTACCCTCTGAATAAATTCCGTTATCCTTGAGAAACTTTAAAATAGTTTGAGTAGAATAAAAAGAATTACCCTGCTTTCCGGTAGCAACAGCGCCGATAGTTTTAAAGAGGCATTCAGCTAAAAAATTATCGCTTCGCTTGTTAATCCGCTTTACAAGATCTTTTAATAAAATTTTTGATTCTACCAGAACAACGCAGCCTGACGGGGTGATTCCCTTAATAGCACTCTTATTTACTTTTATTCCTTCCTCGGCAAGTTTATCGCGTAATAAGTTTGCAATATACAAGGGTGGATTTTTAATTTGAGAATAAACTTCCTTTACGCGATATCTTACGAGCCCTCTTCGTTTGTATTTTATTCTACGCTGCTCAAGTCTGCTATTGCGATCGATTACCAAGGCCGAAATTGGAGGGAGCTTAAGCTGCTGTGTATCGTCTGTAATCCAATCGGACCGTGTATAAATTTCATCAAAGTAAGAGTCGTCTCCAATTATATTCCCTAAAATTTTCCTTATTCCCATCCGTTTTAATTCTATTACCATTTTTTCCAAATCTTCCGAAGTAAAAGTAGAATTACCGTAACCTTTTATATATAGATTTCCGTTTATAATTCCATCTTTAATATTCTTATCATCAGTCAAAATTTTTGTCGACAGGGGATAGTTGCCTCCTAAGATTGATAGTGCAATAGCGGTTGTAAAAAGCTTTGTGTTTGAGGCTGGAATAACCGACAGCGAATGATGAAGTTGAAAAATAGTATCTTTAGTTAAGGGATTGTAAATTAGAATTGCAGAATTGGTGGTGGATGGTAGCTTAGACAGTACCTCTCCAATTTTATCTCTGATAATATTTTTATTTGTACCAAAGGATTGAGACAACAATATTAAAAACAGGAAAAAGATCCTTTTTACCATCGAGTGAATTTTTGCTCCTTATTAGCAGCCAATTTCAAAATTTGGAATATAGTCCAACTTGTTTATTTTAACTTTATTGATTGACAACATTTTCCAAGACTGAATTGGCAGTTCAAATAAATTAAAAATTATTGGGCAAATATAGAATTTTAGTAGATAAATGAAAGTCTTCTATCTGTGCATAATTCATTTTTTTTATAATTTAATTTTTTGATGCGGGAAAAATTATGGCTAAAAAGAAAACGATTTTAAAAGCATATGAGGATATTAATTTTCTTAATTCATCAGAGGCAAGGATACTGCGAATTTTATCCGAATTCCTTCAGCCTCAGAAAGAATTTAAAAAACATAAAATAATAGATACGATAGTCTTTTTCGGGTCAGCCCGGCTAAAATCTAAAAAGGAAGCGATTACAGAGTTAAACAAATTTAAGACGATAAATCCGAAAACAACTCCAAAACTGGCAGAAGAACTTAGAAAAGCACAGCACCAGGTAAGCATGTCTAAGTATTATGAAGATGCCGTAGAGCTATCTAGAAGACTAACCGAGTGGTCGATGAATCTTGAAACGTTCGCCAACAGATTTATAATATGCACCGGCGGGGGACCCGGCATAATGGAAGCGGCAAATAAAGGTGCTAAGCTTGCAGGAGGCTATTCCATAGGGCTTAACATAAGCATTCCGTTTGAACAATTTGTTAACAAATATGTAAGTCCCGAATTAAGTTTTGAGTTCCATTATTTTTTTATGAGAAAATTTTGGTTTGCTTATTTGGCTAAGTGCTTAATAGTATTTCCAGGGGGATTTGGTACTATGGATGAATTTTTCGAAATGCTTACTCTTGTTCAAACAGGAAAAATTAAGAAGAAAATGCTGCTTGTGGTTTATGATGAAAAGTATTGGAGGGACATAATTAATTTTGAAGGATTAATAGATAACGGTGTAATAAATAGACCCGATTTGAATTTACTGACGTTTTGTAATTCGGTAGATGAAGCTTTTAACTGTATAGTAAAGCATTTTGATAGGCATTATTTAAGTAAAAAAGAACCCGAACTATTTGAGCCGGTTGCGGCACTGAAATAAAAAACCCCGATTAAATCGGGGTGAAAACTTATTCCATATTATCCGTTCGGTGTGCACGCCTTGCAGCTTTAAGTTTTTCCATCCGTTTCTTAATTGAAGGCTTTACGAAAAACGTTCTCTTTTTATATTCTTTAAGAATGCCAGATCTCTCGTATTTCTTCTTAAATCTTCTTAGAGCTTTATCGATGGATTCGTTCTCGCCAATTGTAATACCTACCAAATTTTTTCACCTCGCTTTTTGGTCTTTATAAGTTTATGGATTCGATTAATTTTTTTAATCCGGATTTTTGAAATTCAACTGAAATAGAACTATGACCGTTTGATAATATTTCTTTTGATACCACTTTTCCAAAATCGTCCCAGTTTTTATGATATATAGCTTCTCCTACCGAAAATGATTTTGTGGGAGAATAAAGTGTGCAATCTTCGTTTTCAATTCCTTCCAAAGAAATTTTGTTTCCTTTAACGTCCTCCGTTAAATTAACAACCATAGTCTGCTTGCATTTCTTGCATTTAGCCCAATATTTGTTTTCGCCTTCGGAACCTAGCACCTCCCCGGTCAATTCCATTTTCTTTACTGTATTGCAAAAAGGACAAAAAACCTCAACATTTTTAACTCTAGCCATTCTCATTTTTCCTTTACGAAAATTCGAACTGTAAAAATATGAAATAATATAGGGATAAGCAAACTTTTATGATTTAGTAGATGACCCCGCTCTAAAAAGGTCATTCTCGTCAAACGGGACTCTAAAAAGTTTATTATTTGGAATAGATTCCAACTTTCGAGGGAATGACTTTCCAATATTCATGCTTTTTAGGGCGGACAAATAGATAAAATAGATATGTACTTATTTATTAAGACAATTATCCAATTTTTAGTTTCATTTTTTAATCAGTTATTAACCCGTTTTTTATTTCCCCCGTTTTATTCGTTAAATCAAATAGAAAGCCGTTTAAAACAATAAATTTTACCTCATCATTCTTTTTAATGACTAGATTTGGTACTAAGCCTACTTTAATGCCTTCGAAGTCGGCCGGATCAATTGTTTTAATAATATTTATCGGAAGAGTACAGTAATCTGCAATTTTATCCTTTGAGCTCAAAATTACATTTGTAAATCCTTCCTTATATAAATCGATAAAATTAAGTTTTTCTAATTCACCGAAGGAATTAAAAATTTTAGGGAATGTTTTTCCCGGCGATACCTCAAATCCGTTAAGGTCAATGTCTTCATAACCGAAATAGACCGATAAATCACCGATATCTTCAGTGGTCGATTTGTAATAAAATCCATCACAGTTGCCGGTATTTTCCTCGGTACGTGTTATTCCGATATCAAGTGTATAATCAATCCCGTTCTTTTTATATCTCAAGTTCCTAATAATCAAATTCATTATGTCTTTTTCATTAAATGGAATCTTGTCATAAGTTTCCAAAGGCTCATTCAAATAGGATTTTTCTGCGATGCTGTATATTGCAGACATTAGAGCGACAAAATTTAATTTTCTTATGAATTGCTTTTCGGGATCGTTCTCCCAGCCACCGGATTCGATTAGTATGGTGCTTGTTCCCCACTTTTGAAAATTATCACCGAAGGCACGCGGTTCAAAGTCATCAGGATATTTTGCAATATGTCCGGGAATAAAGTTTGTCATTATATTACTCACACTGCCGATCAGCTTAATGGATTTTGAACGGATACTGTCGATTGATTTTTCGTAATTCATTGCAGGGGCTAAAAAAGATAGAGTTGCAGGTTTAAAATTATGGCCTGCCGAATTTAATATACTCTGGTCATGCAAATTGAATCCGAACTCGGCCTTAATTTCATCAAATGTGTTTTTTAATATTTGGGCTTCCGGAGTTTGCTGCAAAATTGCATCCCTGTTGATGTCTATCTCGAAAAGATTTCTTCTTTGAAATATTTCGGCTCCGTCCGGATTTACCATAGGCATAAAATAAATTGATGTATTAGATAATATCTTTTCCCGAATATCGTTGAAGGAATCATTTGATGAGAAAAAGTTAAATATATCGAAAAGGGCCATTGTTGCCGTCGATTCATCGCCGTGCATCTGGGACCATAAGAAAATTTTCGATTTTCCGTCTCCGATTTTTATGAGATAAACATCCCTTCCGCCGGCGGATTTACCCGCAGTTTTTACGACGAATTTCCCGTCCTTTCCCAGCTTCTCAATCAGCGGCACAATATCCGAATGTCTGAACCTTCTTTTTGCCAACGACGCTTCTTTATACTGCGGATAATTATAAAACAGTCGGTTTGCGAATTCAATATCCTGAGCCATTGCCATTTCACCTAATATTATAAAAGTAAATAATAAATATTTGAACATGATCTTTTCAAATTTATTTGCGCTCTAATTTATTTATTACGGATGTTTAATGCAAAAATTGAATTGAGGTTAATTGCCTGCACGGCAGGAAAATCATTTATAAAGCTACTCCCAGTCTTTCCTCAAAATCCTCAATCAACTTTAAAGGCTGGGGAGAAATAGCAAAGCAGTAAAGCGGATATAGGTTAGAGAAAGTCTTAATCGCTTCAATTAAAAAGTCTTCGGAATAAACAAGCTTGTTGACGAGAGGCAGCTTCTTTTGCAGGATTATGTACTTAATTTTCTCCATTAAAGAAATATTCTTAGCCGCATTGAATTTTGATACCGGTTGGACTGATTCTTTTCCCAGCTCATAAAATCCGAATTTATTATTAATCTTAAAGCGGCTGCATGTTTCTATTATTTCCTTCTTATAACTAAATAAGTTCCGGTTGAAGTATAAATTTTCCTGCGGCGAATTATTGATGAACAAGCCGTACTCAATTCCGGCCATATCCAAGTATACAAAAAATTCGCTGTCCATTTTGAATCGCCCGAAGTGGATGAGAAAATACGTCTTATAAGGAACGCCTTTGGTAAACCTCATGTCCTTGTTAATGCGCATCATCGTTTTATTGAACTTAGGCTCTGTGCGTATGGATGGATTTAAATGATTGAAGAATTGACCTATCGAAGTAATAAAGGATTTAGAAGGCAAAACAAGTTTCTCTTCGTACCTGCTTCTGTTTTTAGCAAACCATGCAGTATTGTTATTCTTGTCTTTTGAAAGATCGGCTAAAAATTTGAAAGCGTCTTTATTAAATCCGGAAAATGGAGGAATTACACTGCTCAATACATTGTACCGAGATTTAATGTTATATAGAATCCGCCAAGGTTATTCTCACTTCTTCCTTGCAGAATTTCTATGCCTTTATTAAAAAGATGAATGACATAGTACCGCATGTTAATTCCTACAAGATTGGATTTGTCAATCCCGAAATTGGCGCCGAAGCCGACGTAGCCGCCAATGGTATAATTGGCATGAGCTCTTCCGAAAGAGCTGAAATATTCCTCGCTGGCGGGAGTGGTTAACACAATAGAAGGGCCTAATGCAATGTTGATGTAGGGTCTTAAATTATCGTAAATAACATTTTCAAAAAGCCTGTATTGAATACCGAAGTTCAAAGGTATAAGGAATGCGCGGTTTATTTTTCCCGCAGTATAGGTATTTCCCCAATAATCCACAAAAGTAAATTCCCTGGGATCCTGCGCTTCGGAAACCGAAATATCCGTAAATCCTGTAATCAGGTCGTTTAGCTGTCTTCTGTAAAAACCTCCCAGCCCAAAACCGCCTTCGCTGAACATTATATCCAATCCCCATGCATTAGCCGGAAACTTTATCGGCGGCTTGGGCGGCGCTAATTCTCCTATGCCTTGAGCATTTACATTTAGAAAGGGAATTAGTAATATTGCTGTTAAAAGTAAGGTTTTCATTTTTTATTTTTATTGTTTAAAATAACTAACCATAAGATAATTTCAACAGAAAAATTTATCAAGTACTTATGACAAATTCCGTAAATCAAGTAATCAACTTCGAAAAAACTGTCCTTGACGAATCAATAGAAACTGATTTATCCGGGCTAACATCTGCCTGGAAGGATTTGATTGAAGCTGGAGAATTTATACGCCCCGGCAGCTTATTGATTGTTAACGGCGTGAATATAATGGATGCTGCATTCGCTTCAAAAGCCGGCTTTAATGTTACGTTAAAAGATATTTCCTGCTGCGAAACAAATCTTATTGAAGAATTACTTTGCAGCAGCCCCGAAGTAAAGTTAATCGATGAAAATATTTTTTCAAAAGAAAGCAGCCGCTATTCAAATTTTGACTATGTTTATGAAACCGCGTTTTCTTTAATTCTCCCTTCGGAAAGGAAAAATTATATCCAAAGCTTAAGCCGGCTGATAAAACCGGGCGGAAGATTAATCACCATTTTCGTTCCAAACAACAAAAACGGAGAAAATGAATCTGCTTCCGTAAATGCCGTAGTATACCATAAAATTGCTGCGGAGTTTTTAAAGCTGGAGTTCTCATCGAAATATTTACTATCCTCTAAGAAATCAAAAAAAGAAGAGGTGCTTCAGGTGTATATTAAGCCTGTAGAACAAGCCGGAATTTAAATTCTTACTAATGTAAAAGGAAAATTAAATGCCTCTTAATTTGGAGTTAAAAATTAAACTGGATTCTTATGACTCAATTAAAAAAAAACTTTCTAAAATAAAGGCGGAATTTGTTAAGACGCTTAAGCAGAAAGATGTTTATTACAAAATCAATTCGGGGCTGCTTAAGCTAAGAATTGAAAACGGCAGCCAGAGCATTATAAAATATTTAAGAGATGAAAAAGGGAAGGATAGGTTTTCTAATTTTGAAGTGCTGCATTTTTCTTCCGGCGACGCGGAAAAATTCTTTAAAGATATGTATAAGGTCGAGACTATAGTTGAAAAGAAAAGACAGTTATTTATTTTCGATAATACACGGGTGCACTTAGATGAAGTGAAAGGACTCGGGAAGTTCCTTGAACTTGAAACTTTGGTATTAGACGGGAAAAGGGACGCACAGAGAAGATATAATGAAATTGTAAGACTGTTGTCATTAGACCGGTATGAATCAATTAGAAAATCATACCGTGACTTGATGCTAGAGAAAAAGATAAAATGATCCTAACTAAATGCAAAACTAAGTCAATCGACCTGGATTTTATTATTTACGAAAAAATAAAGTCCGGGTTATTAAAAGAGCTGCTGCTTATTGTTCCCACCAATAGGAAGGTAAGACATTTTAAGAGGGAGATCGTTTCGCTTTCTCCTAACGGGACTTCCCACAAAATTAATTTGGAAACCATAGGCACTTATTCCACCAACTTGTTTTTTGCCTGCAGCAAAAAAAACAGCAGAACTCTTAGCGAGGCTGCCTCGGCAGTGCTTTTAAAACAGAGCTTCCACGAAGTAAAGCTTAAATATTTTTCCGCTTACAACGGGGATATTCCGCACGGTACGCTTCAAAGGATTAACAGCGTTATCTCGGAATATAAAAGACACGGTATAAAGCCTGAAAATTTAAGACAGGAAGTACAGTCCCTAAGCCCTGCTGAAAAAGAAAAAGGAGAAGACATAGCAGCCATATACGAAAGCTACAACCAAAAGTGCGGGCAGCTTTTTGTAAGCGAGATAGGCGATATTTATGCAGTATTAAGTCAATTTGATAAGCAGAAATTCGATTCCGTGTTCAGACAGATTTACCCGGAAGTTAAATTTGTAGTGGTTAACGGCTTTGATGAATTTACCTCTCCTGAAATTGAAATAATTAATACAACTGCCGGTCTTCCGGGAATCGATCTGTATCTGTCCTTCGATTATTTTAATAATAATCCTTTGATATTTTCTCACCTTGAAAAATGCTACAATAAATTTATCGCCAAAGGATTTCAGCCTATTATAGACAATTCCCGGGGCACCTTAGCTGAATTCCAAAATGATGTAAGGGAAAAATTATTCGTAAGAAGAATTAATAATAAAATAGCCAGGTATGAAAATTCGATAACAAAGGTTACAGCCGCCGACAGGACGAAAGAGATTGAGCTTATTGCAAAAGAAATAAAAATCCTTTTAACCGATGTAAATGTGCAGCCCGATAAAATTTGCGTGGCTTTGAATTTGATCCAAAATTATTCCCCTCTTGTTAGAGATATTTTCCCTCTGAACGGGATACCGTTTAACCTTACCGATAGAATTCATTTGAACTCATCGCCGCCGATAATAACTTTAATAAACTACCTCGAAGTGCTGGAGAACGATTTCTATTATAAAAATATTTTTAGGGCGCTCAGCTCCGGTTTCCTAAAGATCAACAATATCGAACCGTCGAACCTGCTAAAGGCTTCGGTTAAGCTTAAGATAATTTCGGGTTTCGATAACTGGACAAATAAACTTAACGGCGCAATTGAGCGCTTGTACAACAGCAATGACGAGGAGAGCGCTGCATCGGCTGTTGAAATTGAGAGTTACAAAAGAGCGCTAAGGGACATTACTGCCCTTCATCAACAGCTAATGCCGTTTAAGAAATCTATGAGCATTGAAGAGTTTCGGGAGAAATTTTTTAATTTTATATATGCAGCGGATATCCCCACCAGACTTGTGAACTATGCCGGTGAATCGACGGAAGAAAACATCAAGGCATTATCATCGTTCGTCGGTTTGGTTGAAGAGCTGCTGGAATTGTTTATACTTGAATACGGGGCCGGTAAAAAGTTTCCGCTGTCTTTTTTCCTAAATAATTTTCGCACTGCCGTATCCTCCTCCAGGTTCAACATTAAAGAGAAGCCCGGCTACGGCGTGCTTGTTACCACCTTGAACGAAATACGCGGGCTTAAATTTGATTACCTGTTTATTTCCGGTCTGTGCGACGGCGATTTTCCCACTTATTATTCGCCGGAAATTTTCTTCTCTGGTTCTTACGTTAAAAGCGAATTGAACCACCAGACCGAAGAGCGGTATCATCTTTACCAATCGCTGTGCACCTGGGAAAAACATTTATACTTAACTGTGCCTAAGCATGAGGAAAGGAAAGAACTGGTCGAATCTAGTTTCCTGAACGAATTTACAAATTTGTTTTTAGTTAAGGCAAAAGATCAAAATGTATATTCCAAATACGTATCCAACCATGAGGAGCTTCTTAAATTCATCGGGAAAAATCTGACCGGATTACAGAGTATAAACTTTGCCGGCACAAAAACGGAGATTAACATAGAGGACTTAAAACATTCCGTAGAAGTGAACGACTTAAGAATAAAGACTCCCTTCGCCGATTCAGAATTTACGGGATTTATTAAGAACGCCGTCTCTCCCGAAGCAAAAAAAAGTCTAGCCGACTTCAGTGATAAACAATTCTCTATTACCCAGCTAGAAACTTACGCCAAATGTCCTTATAAATATTTTGCTGAAAGAATACTTAACCTTGAGCCCGTCAAAGAGCCCACCGAGGAGGTTGAGGCGCTGGAAATGGGCAGCCTGCTTCACAATATCCTTTTTAAATTTTATAAGGAAATAAGCAGCAGGGGAATAGTGCTGAGCAAAGCAGCAGGCGAGCAGTTCGCTTTCGCCGAAGATCTTATCTTCGGCATTGCACAGAAAGAAATTGAAAACGTCGATTTTAATTCTCCCTTAACTTTCTACGAGAAAGAAAAAATTTTTGGCATAAACGGCGTAAGGAAGAATTCGATATTGTATAAATTTCTTGTTGAAGAGACCCAAAACGAAAGCGGGTATTTGCCCGTTTATTTTGAATACGGATTCGGAAATATAAACGATGATAACAAAGAACACGCCGACGTTAGGAACCTAAAAGCCGGCCAGGTATACGTGCGCGGTAAAATTGATAGAATAGATTTGAATGATAAAAAAGAAACTTTCAAAGTAATCGACTATAAGCTTTCGGGCAGCCAGCCTAATAGAACGGATCTTACAAGCGGATTGTCCCTCCAGCTTCCGCTTTATCTTTACGCGGCTAAAGAAATGATAAAGACCCAGTTGATGAAAAATTATTCGCCGGCTGCGGCGGAAATTTATTCGCTTAAATTTGATGAAAAGAATTTCGGCCCGCACCCGGTTAGTCAATTCAAAGTACACACCGGCGCTCCGGAAGAAAAAATTATTGAGTACAACCAGGAGCTTATTTCAATCTGCCTGGAGATGATAGAGAAATATGTTAAGTCTATTTCTGAAGGTAAGTTTAATTTATCCACTTTAAAAGATAGGGAAAGCAAAGTATGCAGGTTCTGCGGATTTCGCTCAATTTGCAGAATCCGGGAGACAGAGTGAATTTTATGTGAATAGATCGTGCAAAAAAAATCGTGAATAATGGAATTGTGTTTTAAATCTAAGTTAATTTATTTAGTTCGCTGTTGTTTAACATGGTAGGAATATTTTTTAGATGAAGACGCTGCTTATCTCTTTAATTATTTTTATTTCGGTATCGGCTTTCGCGCAAGAAAATTTCAAATATATAGTCAATTCTGAAAAGAAGCAGTTTATGGACAATATGCGGCTGAACAAAATCGAATACCCCGGTGACTCCAGTATAGACGTTACATATTATAAGCTCAACCTAACTATTACTTATGTGCCGAATTATCTGCGGGGGATTGTAACGGTTAATGCTAAAAGCAGCACCCAATCGCTAACTAATTTTTTTCTCGATCTGGTAGATTCACTTAGCGTTGATTCTGTTTCGTTAAACGGTAAGCTGCTTAAGTTTACGCATAAGAATGATAAACTGAATATAACTCTCGATAAGCCATATAACTCCGGCGATTCTTTTTCGGTTAAAGTTTATTATCAGGGTGTTCCGGTCTCTGGCGGGTTTGGCAGTTTTGTATTCGGCTCTCATGCAGGGCAGCCCGCAATATGGTCTTTAAGCGAGCCCTACGGAGCGAGTGATTGGTGGCCGTGCAAAGATACTCCCGCCGATAAAGCCGATTCTTCAGATGTATGGATAACCTGCGATTCAAGCTTAACAGCCGTTTCCAACGGAACTCTTGAAGACGTTGTTAATAACGGGAACGGAACAAAAACTTATATGTGGAAAAATTCATATCCCATTGCCCAGTACCTTATTTCCGTTGCCATTGCCGATTATGTTCAGTATACAACCTACTTCCATTATGCCGCATCCGACTCGATGCCCGTTGAAAATTTTATTTACCCGGAAACATTCAGCTCGGTTAAAGATTACCTGGATAAAACAACAACCATGCTGGAGGTCTTTACTCAAAAGTACGGGCCGTATCCGTTCCTCAGGGAAAAGTACGGCCAGGTTCAGTTCGGCTGGGGCGGCGGAATGGAACATCAGACAATTACTTCGCTCGGCGCCTTCGGTGAAGACATCCAGGCACACGAGCTCGCGCATCAATGGTATGGCGATAAAATTACATGCAAGGACTGGCAGGACATCTGGCTGAACGAAGGCTTTGCAACATATTCCGAAGCGGTTTACTTTGAAGCAACCGAGGGAGAAAATACCTACCGCTCTATGATCCAGCAGGACATGCAGGCAGCAAAGAACGCCAGCGGTTCCGTTTACGTACAGAATATTTCTTCGGTTAACAGTATTTTTAATTATAAAAGAACATATGCCAAAGGCGCCGTTGTTCTGTATATGCTTAGGGGAATTGTCGGCGATTCTGCTTTCTTTGATATCATGAGAACTTACGCCGCCGATCCGAAGGTTGCTTACGGGGTTGCCACCACCGCTGATTTTGAAGCCGATGCCGAAAAAGTCTACGGCCAAAGTCTTAAGTATTTTTTTGATGAATGGATTTACGGGGAAAATTATCCTCACTATAATGTAAGCTGGAATTATTCTCCGGCAGGCGGCGGAAATTATAATATCAACCTGAATGTTTCTCAAACGCCGAATACAAATCCTGTCTTCTTTACAATGCCGATTAAGATTAACATATCAACCTCCGTAGGCGATACAACGGTAACGGTTTTTAATAATCTTCAGTCCCAGCAATTCATTATTACCGTAAAGGGAAATCCGAATGATTTAACATTTGACCCGGACAACCAGATATTGAAGGGAATTAGCATTACCGATACTATAGACCCTACAAAGCCGAAGACGTTCTACCTGGAACAAAATTATCCTAATCCGTTTAACCCGGTAACTAAAATAAAATATACAATACCGGTTGTAAGAAACGGCTTTGTGCCGGTTAAACTAGTAGTTTACGACCTTCTGGGCAGAGAGATCGCTACTCTCGTCAATGCCCGCCAGCCTTCCGGAACTTACGAGGTTTCATTCCCACTAAACAGCAGCAGCCTTAACAGCGGCGTTTACTTTTACAGCCTTTCCGCCGGCAGCTACTTCGCTGCTAAAAAGATGATCCTGCTTAAATGATTTACCTGCCCGCCCTGTCCCTTTTTAGGTCTACTGGTGCGCATTAGCGTTACTACCATGCCGGTAAATTTTTTATAGCTATATTTGCCAGGCAAAAAATTTGGACTATGGATTATAATTTAAACAGCTCGGATGCGTACGCTTCTTTAAAGATAAAAGATTTCCAGTGGTTCGTCACTGCAAGATTCCTGCTTACCTTCGGCATACAGATGCAGTCTGTAATTGTCGGCTGGCAGGTATACCAGCTTACGCACAGTGCTCTTTCGTTGGGATTAATCGGGCTTTCCGAGGCAATTCCTTTTTTCAGCGTTACCTTATTTGCCGGGCATATAGCCGATATCGTCAGCAGGAAAAAAATTATACTTGTCTCAAACCTGGTTTACTTAATCTGCGCTGTAGCTCTGCTGCTTATCTCAACAAAGTTCAATTTTATCTTAACCGAGCACGGTGTTTTTCCAATCTACGTTATAATATTCACAACAGGTCTGGCACGCGGAGTCATATCGCCTGCAACCTCAGCATACGCAGCACAGCTGGTGCCGCGCGAGCTTTTCGGCAACGCATCAACCTGGAACAGCCTGGCCTGGCAGACTGCAGAGGTAACCGGCCCGGCAGCCGGAGGATTAATTTACGGCTTTTACGGTATCGGTTATGCATATCTGCTTGTAATTATAATGAGCGCAGCCGGCTTTACGTTTTTCACGCTTGTTTCTCCCAAGCCTTTACCCGAAAGGAAAGTGAAAGAGTCGATCCGCGCGAGCCTATCTCAAGGCCTTAGGTTTGTATTTAACGAGCAGATTATACTCAGCGCTATTACACTAGATATGTTCGCCGTATTTTTCGGCGGAGCTGTTTCCGTGCTGCCCATATTTGCCGACCGCGTTTTACACATCGGCGCAAAAGGCCTGGGATTTTTAAGAGCCGCTCCGGCCGTAGGCGAAATAATTATGTCGATTGTTCAGGCGCATTACCCGCCATTTAAAAATGCCGGGCGAAATCTTTTATTCTGCGTTTTCGGCTTCGGACTTTCGATGATCTGTTTCGCACTGTCAAAAAACTTTTACCTTTCCATATTCCTTCTTCTGCTAAGCGGACTGTTTGACAATGTAAGTGTAGTTATCCGCGCAACAATTATGCAGCTGTTTACTCCGGATGAAATGCGCGGACGAGTATCGGCCGTTAACGGAATTTTTATCGGCTCATCAAACGAGCTCGGCTCTTTTGAGTCCGGCCTTGCCGCTACCATTATGGGCTTAATACCATCCGTAATTTTCGGCGGAAGCATGACTTTGATAGTAGTAGCGGCGATTAGAATATTCGCACCGAAGCTAAAAAATCTGAAGATGTAATTTCTCTTTAATTCAACGCAACGGATAATCCGCGTATTATGCTTGCAAGCCTAACGGCATCAAATATTCTCGCTTCAGATGAAGACTGATTTCCGTCGGACGCACTTAATTTCCTCACCGATTCTTCATGGCTGTTAACACAAGATTGACAGCCGTTAACTGCGGAAACTGCCAGGCTGATCAGCTCGAACAGTTCCTTGCCTAAAACCGGGTTCATCATAATATTCATTTTAATACCGGCAGGCATTAACTGATAGCTCTCGGTTGTATCCCGTATAAAATGTTTGAATCTGTAGAACACGTTATTGATAGCTAGCTGCGATGCGCATCCCGTCGCCTCTGCCAGCTCGGCTGCCGTTGCCCCGTTCCGGGCCGCCAGCTGGCTGAATGCATCCCTAAGGATTCCATTCTTTTCGTTTACGGCTACAGCCAAAGCAATTAGATATGCTTCCTTAATAGTTAAGTTTTCCGAGTTAAGAGTATTTTTAAGATTGATTCTCAGATCTCTTAAGTATCTTGTTTCTCCTTCGGCCATCAAATTTAGATTAACGAAGTTTTCATTTTCATCTATATTTAGGTCTCTTAATAAATCAACCTTTGTTTCGTTAAACGACATTATTTCTTTCTCCGTATTCCGATATTTTAATGCGCGAGTAAGATTACTCAATAAAAAAATTTATCCGGGGCAGCCTCGCTTAATATGCCTGTTAGCGGTATTAAGCCACCTTCAAAGTTTCCTGGCCCTTTTCCCAATTGCACGGGCACAGTTCATCAGTCTGCAATGCATCGAGAACTCTCAATACTTCCTTAACATTTCTGCCGACGCTTAGATCGTTGGCATTTACCCAGCGTATAATGCCGTCGGGATCGACTATATAAGTTACCCTGTATGCAACTTTCTCGTTAGCTTCCAGAATCCCGAGCGATTCGGCTAACGATTTTGAAGTATCCGCTATCAAGGGGAATTTTAAATTCTTCAAATCTTTATGGTCGTTCCTCCATGCCAAATGAACGAATTCGGAATCGGTGGATGCGCCGTATAATATTGCATCCCTGTCCCGGAACTCTTCATAGTTCTTATTGAACTCCGCTATCTCAGTCGGGCATACGAAAGTAAAATCTTTCGGGTACCAAAACATTACCATCCATTTGCCTTCTTTAATATGATCTTCCGAAGAAACTTCGGCGAACTCTTTTCCTTTTTCAATTGATACGTTTGCCAGCTTTTTAAATTCCGGGAACTTTGAACCAATAGATAATATACCGTTCATAAAAAGGTTTACCTTTCTTTACTGTTAGTTTTAATGAGTAATTTTTTTTGAGTCCACAAATCTAAATGAATGACTTCAACTGTTCAAATAGATTGTGTTTATGCTAACATAGAAATTATCTATTTGAATTTTGTTTGCTTAAATAATAGCTTCTTAACCAAATAATTTCCTTTCGTAAAAAAAATATAAGGAGCTTTCTTATGGCACAAGTTGCAAGAAATATGGTTGCAAAGGCAGGGGTAGATGTTGACAAACTGGTAGACCTTTTAATTAAAAACGCGTCTGCCGAGTTAACCACGTATTATTATTACACTATTCTTAGGGTCAATCTAATAGGTTTGGACGGGGAAGGCTTAAAAGCAATTACAGAAGATGCACGTATTGAAGACAGAAATCATTTTGAAGCTTTGGTACCTAGAATTTATGAGCTGGGCGGAGCGCTGCCAAGAGACATGGTTGATTTCCATAATATCTCCGCATGCCCGCCGGCTTATCTTCCGGATAATCCGCGCGATGTAAATGCAATGCTTAAGGTACTGGTAAATGCGGAAAGATGTGCGGTAGCAGGGTATTCGCAGATATGCAATATGACGGCGGGAAAAGATCACCGCACTTATGATTTGTCTCTGGCTATTCTTCATGAAGAAGTAGAGCACGAAGCATGGTTCTCCGAGTTCCTGGGTGAAGGTCCTTCAGGTCACGGCGGCGTTAGGACGGAAGGGCATTCGCCGTATGTAAGCCGTTTCCTTCCTAACGGCGGTAAGTAAGCTAAAATTAAAAATATTTTCCTCAGCCTTCGCGTTCTTAACCGGGCGCGAAGGTCTTTTAAAATATTCCGCATTAATTACGAGAGAAGGATTCTAAAGCAACTAACCAACTGTTTTTAAATCTTCTTTTTTTAGCCGAAAATTTAACTAACCGGCTTGGGTAAATAATTTTTATTCCCCCGTCTATTTAATTATATTTATACAGCAATCCCAATAAAACTATCTATTATTATAAAAACAGGTGCTGGATGCAGCTATACTATTTTTTATAATTTAAATTTTCTTTAAAGGCATATTCAGTTACAGTTAAATTTTATGACGCTATCTCAGCTATACTATATTGTTGCAGTTGATAACTTTAGGCATTTCGGTACGGCTGCCGAACACAGCTTTGTTACGCAGCCTACTCTCAGCATGCAGATTCAAAAGCTTGAAGACGAGCTCGGCGCAATAATTTTCGATAGGACTAAGCAGCCGGTCGTTCCAACTGATATCGGGGTAAAGATAATTAAGCAGGCCAGGATAATTATACAGGAATCGGAGCGCCTACAAAATATAATCGATTCGGAGACGGGTGCGTACTCCGGCCAGCTTAAAATCGGGGTTATTCCAACCATCGCGCCCTACCTTATTCCGTTGTTTCTAAAATCTTTTGTTGAAAAATACCCGGGGATAGAATTGGTAATTGACGAAATTACGACAAGAGAAATCATTAAGGGAATAGACAAAGACTTAATTGATGTGGGCATTATAGCTCTGCCGGTTAATGAGCCGGGAGTGCTTGAGCAGCCGCTTTATTATGAGCCTTTCGTGGCTTATATTTCAAAGGGGCACCAGCTTTTTAAGAAAAGTAAGATTGATGCAAGCGACCTTTCCAACGAGGAGCTTTTACTTCTTAAGGAGGGCCATTGCCTGAGAGGACACGCTTTGAAATTATGCAGGAGCTCCGAGCGCGAATGGAGTAAGGGCGAAAGGAAAATTCTCTTTGAGAGCGGCACCATCGAAACTCTTAAAAAACTGGTAGAGCAAGACTTCGGGATAACACTTTTGCCTTACCTTGCGGTAGAACGGAGCTGCAGCTTAATTCAACCTTCGCTTGTGCGGGAGTTTAATGCACCGGTGCCGAAGAGAGAAATTGGCATGGTGTTCAGCAAAGCATATTTAAAGCGCCATCTAATTGACGCGCTTGCCGGTGAAATTTTAAAGGTTGTACCTAGGGAACTACTGGAAACGGAAAACACTTTGATAGTAAGGTAAAAATTATGTTTAAAAGCGAAAAAAAAATCAGCTTCTACGATTGCGATCCTGCGGGAGTTTTATTCTTTGCAAGAGTCTTCGAAATATGCCATTCGGCCTACGAGGATTTGATCAGGGAATTTAATTTAAAAGAAGATTATTGGAACAACGAAAATTACATAGTGCCGATTTTAAACAGCGAGGCCCATTACCACAAGCCTATTAAATACGGCGAGGTTATTACTGTCGAAATACGGGTAACTACCATTAAATCATCCTCATTCGAGCTTGAATACAGCTGCAGGAACAAGGCCGACGAGGAATGCGCGGTGGTGAAAACAGTCCACGTCTTTGTTGAAAAAGCGACTTGGAAAAAACAAAAGATGAAGACGGAAATATATGAAGGCCTTTTAAAACACTATGTATAGTTATCAATCCGCCTGCTTATTTAGGATCAAGCTTTTTAATTTTTCTTTCTGCACTTTGCCCAGCTCCGTCTTAGGCAGTTCGCTTAGTATAAATAACTTTTTTGGAATTTTATAACCGGACAGCTTATCCCGTAGGAATGCTTTCAGATCGGCGAGCGAAATTTCTTTATCGCTAAAGGGAACAACGCCTGCCGCAACTATATGTCCCCATTCTTCATCTTTTAAGCCGAACACAGCGGCATCTTTTATTAAAGGATGTTTTAAAATTTCTACTTCAACCTCGTAGGGATTAACATTCTCTCCGCCGGTAATTATAAGATCGTTCCGCCTGGCTTCAATAAACAGGTAACCGTGTTCGTCCAGGCGGCCAAAGTCGCCGGTGTAATAAACATCCCCGTTAAATTTCCTTGCAGTCTCCACCGGATTATTTATATAACCGCCGGCAACCGATCTGCCTTTAACCGCTACTTCGCCGGTGCTGTTAACGCCGAGCGGCCCATGAAGATCATCAACAATTAGAATCTGGTTGGGATATAAAGCCTTGCCCGCCGATTCTTTTTTTTCGCGGAATTCCTCTCTTGTAAGCGCGGTAACTAAAGAGCAAGTCTCTGTCGCTCCGTAAGACTTGGAAACGTTCCAGCCTTTGCCAATTGCCTCATCGACTAAATCAGCATCCAGAAATCCTCCGCCTAACAGTACATGCTTAAACTCTGCGTTTGGCTTAATCCCTAATTCAATTAATCTCTTTAATTGTGTCGAAACAAAAGAGGTCAATGTAGGTCTATTTTTATTTAGCTCTTCCGCTATATCTTCTATGTTCAGACTTTCCGGAATAATTAATGCGGCACCGTATAAAATTGATCTAGTAATAATTGAAAAGCCGCCAACGTGGTAGAAGGGAAGAGCTGCAAGCCACCTTTCGCCCGCGGTATGCTTAAAGATAGCATCGCCGGCCGAAGCGCTTTCGATTAGGTTTTTGAAAGAAATCATTACGCCTTTCGGCTTTCCGGTTGAGCCGGATGTAAATATTATAACTGCGGTCTCTTCCAATTTTATTTCTCTCTCATGTAAGTCCTCAACTCCGTAAGAAAATTTACCTTGCGGGAACCGGACAATTTTTATTTTTACATCGGTCTCATTCCCAAGCGGCAAATTTGAAATTAAATTATTACATCCCGTAAAATCAGTCAGCTCAAAAATCTCCTTAGGCAATAATCTTGTATTTAATAAAACCGGAACGGCGCCGATCTGCCATAAAGAAAAGATTGTAATTACAAAATCCAAACTGTTTTCGCTCAAGACCGCAGCGTTATCCCCGGGTTTAATACCCGTGCTTTTATAATAGGCCGCGTAGCCGTTTATTCTATTCTTTAATTCCGGATAACTTAAGGTTTCGTTTTTGTAGATAACAGAAATTGACTGCGGGGAAATTTTATTTTTTGAAAGATATCCGAAAAACATATAAACGCCGGCTACTTTGATTTTCTATTAAGCACTATCTTACCTCGAGCAGCCTCGTACGGATCGCCGGTTAATCCATTTTCAAAATAACTGCCGGTGTCCAATCCGTGGGCTGTTTCATCATTTATTGCGGAAGCAGCAAACACCGCCATAGCTTTGCCGATTGCAGATTCAAACGACGAGGTAATTACAACCTTCATTCCTTTCTCTACGGCTAAATCTATAATCCGCAGGACGGGTATTATACCGCCGAGCATCATCGGCTTTAATACCAGAACGGAGGCCGCATTACTGGAAATAAAAATTTCCGCATCCTTAAATGATCTTATAGATTCATCTGCAGCGAGGGGAACTTTAGTAACCTTGGAAAGCTTTATAAAATCTTCCGAAGTATTTACAGGCTGTTCCACATATTCAAGGTTAAGCTTTTCCAAGCGTATCAGGTTTTCTGCGGCTTGATCAAAGCTCCATTTGCCGTTGGCATCTGCCCTAATTTTTATTTTGCTGCCGCACGCTCTTCGTGCCAGGTTTAGGCATTCGTAATCTTCTTCAAAAGAATCCCTGCCGATCTTTATTTTAATTGTGGAGAAGCCTTCACCGGCTTTACCGGCGGCTGCAAGAGCGGTTTCTTTGGGAGACATAAACCCGATAACTGAGTTTACATTTATAATTCCGGTAGAGCGCACATTCAGAAGTTCATTGAGCGAAATATTTTTTTCGCTGCAGATTAAATTCAGCAGCGCCTGCTCAAAACCGTGTCTAAGTGCCGGCAGAGAGGCCATGCCGCTTAGGTTATCTTCTATGCTCTGGGATATGTTATCCAGATCGATCTTAAAATTAAGCCGGAAGCTTTTCAAATACGCGCCCGCTTCATCAAAGCTTTCCGAACCGAATTCACGAAACGGCGCCGCATCGCCTGTACCGGTCTTACCGGCGCTGCTTTTCAATTGGATTATAAATCCCTCTCTTTTTTTTATCGTGCCTTTTGAAGTTGAGAAAGGCTTAGCAAAGTTTAAGGAGTACGGAAAATATGTAAGCTCTATTTTATTCATAATGTAAGCCCGGCTGCAAAGAGCAAGCCGAATAAAACCGAAAGCTTTGCTGTTAGTTCTAATGTCTTGTTCAATTGAAGACCTTCCAGAGTAAACAGCATATTAATTAACTTAAATGCGATGGGAATTGTCAGGTAAGGAAGAAAAATCCAGATGTGGAAGCCGAAGAAAAAGTACAGCACGGCAGGAACGACAAATGACGCCGCAATAAGAAATATAAATTGCAGCCGTGCAAAAGTTCTGCCCAGAATAACCGCCAGAGTTTTTTTACCCGCTGCTCTGTCTTCCTCGATATCTCTGAAATTATTTACTACAAGGATATTGGTTATCAAAGCGCCTACCGGTATAGAGGCTAATAGCGCGAGCCAGCTGAAATCTTTTGCCTGTACATAATATGTACCGGTAGTGCCTACTATACCGAAGAACATAAACACGAAGATATCGCCAAGTCCGTTGTATGCCAGAGGAAACGGACCCGCAGTATAGGCAATGCCTGCTGCGATGGATAAAACACCGATCATCAAAACTACCGGCCCTGCACTATAAACCAGATAGAGGCCGAGCACGAATGCGAGCAAGAAAATTAAGAAGCTGCCGGTTTTCATTTCCTTAACGGTAATTAAGCAGGAAGCGAGAACCCGCAACGGGCCTTTGCGCTTTTCATTATCTGCGCCTTTAAGAAAATCATAAAGGTCGTTTACGTAGTTAGTTCCTATTTGAATTAGTAAAGAACAACTAAGCGCAACAAGAGCATTTAACAAGACGAACCTGCCTCTGTTTATTGCGAGTCCCGTACCCACTAGAACCGGGGCTACCGCCGCAGGCAGTGTTTTAGGCCTGGCAGCCAGTACCCAGCTTTGAATTTTTGACGGCGGCTTTGGATTTTGATATATCTTATTCATCAATAAAAAATTATTCCGTTTGGAAAATTAATAAAAGACAAGAAACAGCCTACGGCAGCTTCGGAAATTTTTTGAAATCCGGTTTCCTTTTTTCAAGGTATGCTTTTTTACCTTCCTGCGCTTCTTCGCTCATATAATAAAGCAGGGTTGCATTGCCTGCAAGCTCCTGTATTCCTGCCTGTCCGTCTAGCTCTGCGTTAAACCCGGATTTCAATAGACGCAATGCCATAGGGCTGTGCTGCAATATTCTTTGGGCCCAGGCAACTCCTTCTTCCTCAAGCTTATCTACCGCAACCACCTTGTTAACCAGTCCCATTTCGTATGCTTCGGTTGCATTGTACTGAAGGCAAAGGTACCATATTTCTCTTGCTCGTTTTTGGCCGACGATTCTGGCCAGATAGCTTGCTCCGAAACCTCCGTCAAAGCTGCCGACTTTCGGACCGGTTTGCCCGAAGACCGCATTATCGGCTGCGATTGTAAGATCGCAGACAACGTGGAGTACGTGCCCGCCGCCAATGGCATATCCCGCCACTAGAGCAATAACAGGCTTGGGTATGCTTCTAATTAATTTTTGAAGATCAAGGACATTCAGCCTTGGAACCCCGTCCTTGCCTACGTAGCCTTTATCTCCTCTTATTCTTTGATCGCCGCCGGAACAGAAGGCGTATTTACCGTCTTTGGCCGGGCCTTTCCCGGTTAATAAAACAACTCCTATCGTCTGCTCTTCTCTTGCATCAGAAAATGCATCGTACATTTCCATAACTGTTTCAGGGCGGAATGCATTTCTAACTTCGGGCCGGTTTATTGTAATCTTTGCAATCCCGTCCATCTTCTCGTAAATAATATCATTATAGTCCTTAGCCTTTTGCCAGTTAAAATCCATTTCGTCTCCTTGCTTTGAAAATTAAAAGTGTACAAAAATATTAAAAAGTTTTATGAATCATAATTTTTTTATATAAGCGTTTACCGCACCGCAAAATTTATCGGGCTGCTCTAGATGGACATTGTGG
>JAKAJV010000103.1 GCA_021813585.1 Bacteroidota bacterium
TAAAATTGAAATAAGAAAATTTATTTATAAGGATTAAAACCGGTAAATGGGTAAAAAATCTGTAAAAAATAGTTTTGAAGAAAAGCTTAACAGGCTGGAAGAAATTTCGTCTCTTTTGGAAAGCGACGACATTGACCTTGAAAAAGCTATTTCCCTTTACGAAGAAGGGATTGAGCTTTCTAAAGAATGCATTTCCGCATTAAAGCAAGCCGAATTAAAAATAACCGAGTTGAAGAAAAAGATGGATGACTTTAATACCGACAGCCGGGAATTATTTGATGAATAAAGCATGCAGGATATATAAGCAATGGAAGAAAATGGTAAATATGAGATCTTATCAAAAATAAATTATCCGGAAGATATAAGGAATCTTGAAATTCCCGAATTAAAAATTTTATGTTCGGATATTAGAGAATACCTTATCGATACGATTTCGGAAATAGGAGGACATTTCGGCGGCGGTTTGGGCGCAGTAGAACTTACAGTTGCAGTTCATAAAGTCTTTAATACACCGTATGACCTTGTTGTCTGGGATACCGGGCACCAGGCCTATCCTCATAAAATTTTAACGGGAAGAAAAGAAGCTCTAAAAAAAATAAGACAGCTGCACGGGATAAGCGGTTTTCTTAAGAGAGATGAAAGCGAATATGATACCTTCGGCGCTGGCCATGCATCTACTTCAATTTCCGCAGCTCTCGGTATGGCAGTAGCCAGGGATCTTAAGCAGGAAAAAAGAAAAGTGATTGCAATAATAGGCGACGGCGCTATGACAGGTGGTATGGCTTATGAGGCCATGAATAATTCAGGAATTATTAAATCCGATTTGATTGTGGTCTTAAATGATAACAATATGTCCATAGCTCCCAACGTCTGGCAAATTTCAAATTATTTTACCGAGATGATTGCACACCCGGATTATAATAAATTCAAAGGACAAATTTGGGATCTTACCGGCAAGCTGGATCAATTCGGCGACAGGTTAAGAAAAATTGCAGTTAGATTGGAAAACGGAATTAAAGCAATTGTTACGCCCGGTATGCTCTTCGAAGCCTTGGGCTTCCGGTATTTCGGTCCGGTAAACGGACACAACGTACACCAGCTTGTAAAAATATTTGAGCAGGTAAAAGATCTTAAAGGACCTATTCTTGTTCATGCAATTACTCAGAAAGGTAAAGGCTACAAGCCGGCAGAAAGCGACGAGCAAAAGCTGCATGCTTCTACTCCGTTTGACAAAGTTACCGGCAAGGCTATTAAGAAGGGTGGAGGTAATCCTTCCTTTACTTCAATTTTCGGTAATGCTCTTGTAGAAATTGTTAAGGATAATCCAAACGTAATCGGTATAACCGGTGCAATGCCGGACGGAACGGGAATGGATATCTTCCAGAAACATTTTCCGCAGAATTATTTTGACGTTGGTATTGCAGAGGAACATGCGGTTACATTTGCTGCAGGACTGGCTACTCAGAATGTTATACCGGTTATCGCAATTTATTCAACTTTTCTTCAGAGAGCGATTGATCAAATTATACATGATGTCGGTATCCAAAAGCTGCACGTAGTTTTTGCCATGGACAGAGCCGGCCTGGTTGGCGCAGACGGTCCTACGCATCACGGCGTTTTCGATCTTACCTACTTAAGAATGATTCCCGGCATGGTAGTTATGGCTCCCAAGGACGAATCAGAATTAAGGGACATGCTTTATACGGCAATAAAATATAAAGGCGGTCCAATTGCACTTAGGTACCCGCGCGGCTCGGGGTACGGCGTGCCTTTAAAAGAAAATTTCGATCTGATAGAGATTGGCAAGAGCGAAGACATTAAGGAAGGTAAAGATGTTGCGCTGCTTGCCGTGGGAGTAATGGTCAATTATTCCGTTAAGGCTTCTGAAATTTTAGAAGGCGAAGGAATAAGCTGCAATATAGTTAATATGAGGTTTGTTAAACCGCTGGACGAAAATAAGCTTGATGAGATAGCAAAGAAATTTTCCAAGATAATTACACTGGAAGAAAATTCGATAGTAGGTGGCTTCGGCAGCGGAGTTCTTGAATACTTTAACGGGAAGAGTTACAAGAATGATATTCTTCGTATCGGGCTGCCGGATTATTTTATAGAGCACGGCACGCAAGCAGAGCTACATAAAATATTGGGAATTGATCCGGAAGGTATTGCAGAAAGAGTGAAAACTTTTTGTAGAAATAAACAAGTCAGTCAAGAGGTTGCTTTTTAATGGAGAAGACAAAAGTTGCAATAATCGGACTGGGCGGCATTGCTCAGCTGGTTCATCTGCCGTATTTATCAAAATTCAATAATGTAGAATTATCGGCTGTGGCTGAACCAAACAAAAACAGATTGAATACGCTCGCCGATAAGTTCGGAGTAAAAGAAAAATATAAAGACCACACCGAATTATTGGCCGGAAGCAATGCGGGAACAATAATAGTTGCAACCCCCACAAGTACTCATAGGGATGTTGCAATAGCCTGCTTAAAAGCCGGCAAGGATATTCTTGTTGAAAAACCTTTGGCAAGAACACTGCAGGAAGCAAAGCAAATAGCGGATGCGGCAAAAAAATACAAGAAGAAAGCAATGGTAGGTATGAACCTGCGTTACAGGCCGGATGCAATGATTCTTAAAAGCCTAATAAGCTCGGGAGAAATTGGCCAACCGTTTTATATAAAAAGCGGCTGGCTAAGAAGGCAAAGCAGCAATCAAAAATGGTTTACAAAAAAAGAAGATTCCGGCGGCGGTGTTATTTTAGATTTAAGTATTTTATTATTAGATTTATCACTGTGGCTTTTGGATTTTCCGCCGGTTGAATCAGTTTCTTCTCAGAATTTTTATCATAATACAAAAACCATAGAAGATACATCCGTCAGCTTTTTAAAATGCAAAAATTCGTCCATTGTAAATATCGAATCCAGCTGGTCAATAGCATCGCAAAAAGATTCTTTTTATTTTAACGTTTTCGGAACAAAAGGATGGGCCTCGTTAAATCCGTTTAATGTGTTTAAGAGGATAGACGAACATGAAATTGATCTGACCCCGTCTCAAACGGAAAGCTCGTTAAGCTTGTTCAAGAAATCATATATGAACGAACTTAAAAGCTTTATTGGCGCAGTTAACGGCCTTAATCCGGTCTTCTCTTCAGCAGAGGAATCCTTATCGCGAATGAAGGTAATAGAGGCGATGTATAAGTCATCCGATAATAACAAAGAAATAAAATTATAAATATGAAAACAAAAATTCTACTAGTTGACGATGAACCGGATATTGTTGAGTTTCTTCAGTATAACTTAAAGCAGGAAGACTTTGATGTTATTACTGCATATGACGGGAAAGAAGCCCTTGCCAAAATAAATGAAAAGCCCGACCTTATAATCCTGGACATAATGATGCCGGTACTAGACGGATACGAAGTCTGTAAAAGAATTAGGGCTACATCCGGATTTGAGCAAACGCCGATAATATTTCTTACAGCTAAATCCGGTGAGGTAAACGAAATTCTGGGTCTCGAACTCGGTGCGAGCGATTATATCCAAAAGCCCATCTCGCCGAAGAAGCTTGTAGCAAGAGTAAAATCCAACCTAAGGAAATTTGAAAAGAGCGACGAAGAGAAAAAGAGCCCCGCAAAAATAAAGATCGGTCCTCTGTTAATCGACAGAGAAGAGTATGTAATTCATATTAACGGCAAAGAGACTGTATTCCCGAGAAAAGAATTCGAACTGCTGTATTACCTGGCTAACAACCCCGGGCGGGTGTTTAGCAGGGATACACTGCTAAAAGATGTGTGGGGAACCGATGTTTATGTTGTTGATAGAACCGTTGATGTGCATATTAGGAAAATAAGAGAAAAGCTTGATAAGCATTCGGACTTAATTGAAACCGTAAAAGGCGTGGGATACAGATTCAAAAGTGTTTAGCGAATTTATATCAAATCTTAAATCGGCCCGTCTTTATTTCTTAGAATTTCTATTCTTTGACCTCGTCTTTATTTTTTCACTTGCCTACCTGTTTAATTTAAGTGCATTTCTTGTTCAGACAATCTTCCTAGTTGTTTTAATAACAATCATGCTTCTTAATTTTATAGGTAAAAAAAGGAATAAGGAACTAAACGAAATTAAGACAATTATAAATAATATCAGGAAGAATATTTATTCGACTTCCGAAGAAATAAAGCTAAGCTCTAATCTTACTGCGCTTCAGGATGATATAAAACTGATGTTTGAAAAAACTAAGAGCGATATCGAATACTTAAAGCGGCTGCAAAAAGTAAGAACGGAGTTCCTGGCAAACGTCTCCCACGAGCTGCGAACACCAATATTTGCAATTCAAGGCTACATTGAAACGCTGCTTAACGGTGCGGTAAATGATGAAAATGTAAATAAATATTTTCTGGAGAAGGCCAACCAGCATACAGCCAACTTGAACAGCCTGCTGAATGATTTGATTGATATATCGATGATCGAGTCTGGTGAGATGAGAATGAGCTTTAGGTATTTTAACATAGATGAATACCTGCAGAGTCTGGTAAATGAATTTGTGCCCGCAGCCGAAGAAAAAAATATAAAGCTGGTTTATAAACCTCTGGATAAAAAACTGCAATTATTCGGTGATAAAGCGAAGCTAAGGCAAGTGATGGTAAATTTGATTCAGAATGCATTAAAATACACCGAGCAGGGAGAAGTAGTTGTTTCAGTTGAAGAGGAACCTAAATTCGGAAAAATAATTATTAAAGATACCGGCATCGGAATTCCGGAGGAGGATTTAAGCCGGATATTTGAAAGATTTTATAGAGTAGACAAGGCAAGATCCCGTGCTGTTGGCGGAACTGGACTGGGATTGGCTATTGTTAAGCATATTGTTGAAGCGCACGGATCCAAAATTGAAGTGGCCAGCAAATTAGATTCCGGCTCTGAATTTTCGTTCAAATTAAAAAAATAACAAGATTTCCAGCGGTTACTTTGAAAAATAATTTCCATCTTAAAAAAAATAGCCGGCATAATTGACTTAAGAGATTCATTTATTTAACTTTACTGCCTAAATTTTAGAAAATGAGGTAAAAATGTTTGCAGTTGTTGATATTTTAGGACAACAATTCAAAGTTTCCGAGAATTCAAAATACTATGTGCCGCGGTTAAAAGAAGAGCCGAACAATAGTGTAACATTCAAGAATGTTCTATTATTAACTGATGAGAACGGTACTAAAATAGGCAACCCGTATGTTGAAGGAATAAAAGTTGAAGCCAACGTTTTAGAGCATACCCAAGACGATAAGGTAATCGTCTTTAAGAAAAAAAGAAGAACCGGCTACAAAAAGAAAAACGGGCACAGGCAGGAACTTACAAGAATCGAAATAACCAAGATCGGATAAAACTAGGAGAAATAATAATGGCTCATAAAAAAGGTCAAGGATCATCCAGAAACGGTAGAGACAGCAACGCGCAAAGACTGGGAGTAAAGAAATTCGGCGGAGAAAAAGTTGTAGCCGGAAATATTTTGGTAAGACAGAGAGGCACTAAATTCCATCCCGGAGTTAATGTTCTTAAAGGCGGAGATGATACTCTTTTTGCTGTTGCAGACGGTTACGTAAAATTTGAGACCAAAAGAGGCGATAGAAAAGTTGTTAGTATTGTAACCGAGTAATCTAGAATCTCTTAGTTTCAATTATTATTTAAAATATTAAAACCCTCCTAGGAGGGTTTTAATTTATTAGATCTGCTTATAACTCTAGAATCCAAGTCTTTCCATATCTTCAACAAGCTTTTTAACGGCGTTAACGGAATTATCAAGAGCAGCCTGTTCTTCAGCGGAAAGAGATAGCTCTACAACTCTTTCAACTCCATTTGCACCGAGGACGGTCGTAACTCCTACATAATATCCGTTTATTCCGAATTCACCGTTAAGCAATGCACAAGCAGGGAAGAGCCTTTTTTCATCCAGCAAGATTGATTGTGCCATTGCAACGGCAGAGGATGCCGGAGAGTAAAATGCCGAGCCGGTCTTAAGCAATTTAACTACTTCGCCGCCTGCCATTTTAGTTCTCTCAACCATAGCGTTCATTACTTCTACTGCTTTGGCTTTGTCTTTATATTTTCTTTCAAGCATTTCCATTGCCGGTATGCCGTTAACGTTGGCATATCTGACTAATGGTACCATAGTGTCTCCGTGTCCGCCAAGAACCATAGCGTTTACATCCTTTACGGAAACACCTAGCTCCCAAGCAATGAAAGTTGCAAACCTGGATGAGTCTAGAACCCCTGCCTGTCCCAGCACTCTATTGGCAGGAAATCCGCTTACCTTTTTGAATAATGTTACCATTGCATCGAGAGGGTTGGAGATGATCATTACGATCGAATTAGGAGCGTACTCTTTTACACCTTCTGCAACCGCTTTAATAATTTTTGCATTGGTTGTTAAAAGGTCGTCCCTGCTCATGCCAGGCTTCCTTGGCAGTCCGGCAGTAACAATTACAAGATCAGAACCTGCAATATCCTTGTAGCTGTTAGTACCGGTTACGCTAACATCAAAGCCGTCTACACGTGCAGCTTCAGCGATATCCAGAGTTTTACCTTGCGGTAAATCCTCTACTATATCGTACATAACAACATCGCCTAGCTGTCTCATGGCAATTAACTGTGCCAGAACTCCGCCGATTTGCCCGCCGCCGATTAAAGCAATTTTTTTTCTAGCCATAAATTTCTCCTAAAAAATTATTTAGAACCAAATGCGGTAATATTATGAGTTTCCCCATAAATTTATTACTTATTACTTCTCAAAAATATAAAGGTATAAATCCATTTGCAAAGCAGAAATGAGGCTTGCACATGAGCCGTCTTAAACCGGCTAAGGTTGGCGATGAGGTATGAGTCAGCCTTACGTTAAATTATAAGTTTAGGATTAAGATGGTTTCTGTTCCTTCCGGCGTCACTTTGTATTGCAGGTCGTCAAGGTAGTATTTCATAAGATAAAGACCCCGCCCTGAATCCTTTAATAGGTTCTCCGGTGCTGTCGGATCGGGTACTTCGGACGGGTCGAATCCGACTCCTTCATCCTTTACTCTAATAACCAATTTATTATTGTCTTCTACATTTACAAAAATTTTTACCTTTTTGTTTATATTACTTTTATTTGCATGAATTATTGCATTGGTGGTCGCTTCGGTAACGGAAAGCAGAAGACCGGGAATTTTTTCTTGTTTAACTTTTAATTCAATTGTAAAGTAGTTTACAAATTCTTCAACCGTTATAAGATTATTTGGATCGCTGTCGATCTCGAGGTAGAATTCTTTTTCAGCCAAGGTATTCCTAATTTTTTAACCGGAAAATAATAAAAAATATTTATTATTCAATTTATCGGCGATACAATCTTTATTAAAAATTCCAGTTCATCGTCATTGTTAAATTGGCCTGCTGCTTGTTGCTTGCGTCTTCGGCGCTAATAAACTCATACCACCCCAGCAAACCGAAAGTTAATTTATTTATATCAATCGATATTTCAGTAAGCGGGGCTAAGCTCAAATATCTTGTATCCAGTACCTTTGAGATGCCTTGGTAGTTGTAAGTGTTCAGCGAATAGATCCGCATCCCTAGTGAAAAGGAAAGGTTATTATGAGTCAAAACAAATTTCGGTTCGGAATAAATTTCCTGCAGAAACCTGGTTGGATGCGTGGAAAAAGATGTCCATTTAAGGTCTCCCTGTTCGGATAATTTTAAATATCCGTAGTGAACAAAATCAATTCTCCTCGATATTCTTATTCTTGATGAATCCATCGCCGTGAACTGGCGGAACGAAAAACTTCTATAGTTTGGAGTTAAATCTTCAAAGTCGTACACCGTATAGTTCGCGGAGACTTCGAAGCTGTTTGAGGAAGTGAAATATTTCCCGGAGTAAATTCCGCCTGAAGATAATTTTACTATCCTGTTTACGTTGTTGTTAGAACTGCGCTCTGAGAATATGTAGACGATGTGGTTATATGTGCCTTCGGTGTTTATGAAGACGCTGAAAAACGGGCTTAAGGTCTTTATATATTTTAATCGAACTATGGAAAGGAGCTCGTCACGGTCGTCAAAATTTTCCGGACTCGGAGTATCGTACGATAATTTATTTTGAAAGAGGCTGAAATATAGCTTATCCGAACCGGAAAATTTCATCAGTCCGGAAAGCGAAATAGAGACTCTTTTAGCAGTATTGTTTTTTATGCTTTCTTCATCTGAGCGCTCCTGAAAAAAAATTTGATTTGCACCTGCATAGTTTTTTGCAGTATGCTTCTCGTCCCTTTCCGAGTAATTAATCCTCAGCGCTCCTTCAAAGAAATCCGAATTGTAGCTTGTCAGCGATTCAATCTCCACCTTAAGCTCATTAATTTTCGAATCGAAGTTTGAAGTAGATAAAATATCCAGCGATCTGTAGCGCGTATCTCTGTCGATTGTCCGCCAGGATACCCTGCCTATCATATCAAGAGTAAAAATGTTGAGGAACCTATTGTAGTTAAAATTGTCCTGTAGGATATTGTTCGTCTCGATTCTGCTTTGGATATTGTTGGTAATTTTGAATTCGCTTGCCGTTATTGAGTCTGCGCTGAAATAAAAATCTTTTCTGTTCTGGAAGTACTGGAACATTATAATATTGGAGACTTCAGGGTTTAATGCGTTAGTGATCGTAAGGTTAAAATATCTCAAGGCATTTTTCCTGGGAGAAATATCCTCGTTTTTAAATTTTAGTTCGGATAGAAAATCAAAATCCGAAATGCTCAAATTGTTTAATAAAGCTTCGCCGCCGTATACCGGGCCGTTATCACTTTCGCCTACCTGCCGGTTGTTCTCGTACCCTAGATAAGGGACGAAGGTAAAATAATCCCAGGGCGTTACCAGGCCGTAAAGGATGGCATCTGAAAGCGAAGCCTGGTTTATTTCAATCTTCCTGCTGTCGGAGTAAATGTTATTATCGGCGGAAATACCTGCGGAAAAAATAGGATTTATTGCGTACGAGCCTGAAACCATAAAAGTCTGCTCATCCCTGTTGCTTTTATCGAACGATCTGATATACGTGGAATTATAGTCTTCGTTTAGATGCAGGTTTAACCTGCCGTATTTTTGATTGTAAAGAATTGAAGTGTGGAGGTTAAATGTATTCAGCTGCTTATCGAATTTACTGAAAAGGAGATTTTGCGGAATCACCGTTTGGATATAGTCAAGACTGTCAAGCTGGTCCTGGGCCTTCAACAGAACGGAGAAAGATAAAAATATAATGATAATTATTTTATACAATAAAATTCTTCCCGGCGGTTGTACACTTTGATAATGTAAACTCGTTAACTCCAGCTTCATCCAATTCGCAAATCGGAGATCATTAATTTCGGATACCGGTAGACCAATCGTTTTAATATCTTGATCGATATCCGGCGTCTTGAATCTTTATTTTCAAATCTACTGTTTTATGGTGAATTTATAAAGCGGAGAAATACTGTTGGGATTTACCTGGTCTTGAGAGTATGTTGCTACCCGCCAGTAGTAGGTAGTATTGGAGTTGATATAAACCGGATTGAAATTTACCGAGATAGTATCGTTAACAACCGAAGAGAAAAAACTGGTACTCCAAAAGTCGCTGAAGAATTGGTTATCCTGCACTACGATTTTATAATTTGCAGGTACGGCTATTCCCCTGATTATGAAATTGGAGAAGTAGCTTGTCTGCGCATTATCTTGGGGAAATATAATTTGCGGTACTCCGTAAATCTGGTCGTTTAACTCCTGGCTGCGTGGGCTGGTTAGTCCGCCTTTATCTACCGCCTTTATTATGTAATAATAAGTGGTGTAAAGTTTAAGATTAACGGTATCCGAAAAATTCAAACCGGTTGTAAACCCTATTAAGTTTGAGTCGCCCGGCGTAAAATTTTCAGACAAGCTTTTATAAATATTAAAGCCTTTAATATCGCCCTCACTGTTCGGGTACCAGCTAAGATAGACTGAAAGCTTACCGTCCCAGTTTCTTGCATTAATAGCAAAACCCTGCGGTGGGTTAGGCGCGTAATTATTAACAGGCCTTGCTGATACAATCTTGGTCGGCTTGCTTTCATTATTCCAGATGTCGATTGCCGTAATGCGGTAATAATAAGTTGTGTTATAGTTTAATGAATCGTCGATGTAGTAATTATTGTTGGTAAAATTTATCACGTTAAAGTTTACGCTGTCTGTACTCCGGTAAATATTATAGCCCTGCAGCGTAGCTTCGGAATTATTCTGCCAGTAGATTGCAACGGTTCCGTCTGTAGCGTATGCAACCTGCAGGCCGACCGGTACACCGGGAGGTACGCCGGTATCCGATTGAGTGTTATCCAGCGGTCTATTGCAGCCGAAGGAAAAAATAAGCGATAGCAAAGCAAAAAGCCCGGTCCTGATAAATAATTTTTTGAACTTAATAAACCTATACATCGGTTCAAATCTCAAATACATCGCCCCGTAAGGGGATAACAATATCTTTAAATCCGATAGCCTTTAATCTATCAGAAAATTTTTCCTGCTGATCAAAATCGCCGTGTACTAGAAATATTCTCTTCATTTTATCTTTGTCAAATTGATTGCAGTAGTTTGTCAATTCATCGGAATCGGCATGGGCACTTAATGAGTTCATAACTACGACTTCTGCATTAACGTTCTTTTCTTCACCGAATATTTTAACTGTCTTTTCTTTTTCAATTAATTTTCTTCCAAGAGTATTCTCGGCGCAGTAGCCAACCATCAGTACAATATTCTTCGGGTCTTCAATGTTATTTGCAAGATGATGCAATATACGGCCGGTTTCAGCCATTCCCGATGCAGAAATAATAACCATGGGCCCCTGCGCATTGTTTAACGCTTTGGAATCTTCGGCGTCGGTAATATATGTTAGTTTATTGAAGCCGAACGGGTCTTCATACTTTTTCATAAATCTCAATGTATCTTCATCAAAGCATTCGGGGTGCTTCCTAAATACATCGGTAGCATTTGTGGATAGCGGGCTGTCTACATAGATCGGTATTCTTGGGGCTGCCTGGCTTTCAAAAATTTTATGGAATGCGTAGACTATTTCCTGAGTGCGCTCCAGGCTGAAGGCAGGTATAATAATCTTTCCGTTCCTGCCTGCAGCTCTTTTAAGCACTTCGGCAAGCTTTGCGTTCGTTCCTTCAATATGATCGTGAAACCTGCCGCCGTACGTACTTTCACAAATAAAATAATCAACATCGGGAATTTTTTCCGGGTCCTTAAGAATGGGAAGGTTAGGCCTGCCGAGGTCGCCGGAAAATCCAAGGTTAATTGTCCTCCCGTTCTCTTGTATTGTTAAAGAAACAATTGCAGAGCCAAGTATATGCCCAGCATCGAAGAAGCGTACTTTTACTTTTTCATCAATTAAAAATTCATCGTGGTAATTAACTTCCTTTAAGAGAGGAAAGACATGCCGTGCATCTTGCGTTGTGTATAAAGGCTCAAACGGATTTCTGCCCTGTTTTTTCCTTCTCTTATTTACGAACTCAACATCTTTCTCCTGTATATGAGCGCTGTCCGTCAGCATTACTTCGGCAAGGTCTTTTGTAGCCGGGGTACAATATATAGGTCCGTCGAATCCATATTTAACGAGCGTTGGAATATTACCCAGGTGATCGATATGTGCATGGGAAAGGATCAGTGCATCTATTTCTTTAGGCGAAAAGAATTCAAATGTCCTGTTTATTTCGAAGGCCTCTTTCCTCTTTCCTTGATAGAGTCCGCAGTCAAGCAGATAATTTTTACCGTCAATAATCAAATGGTGCATTGAGCCGGTAACTGTTCTATCGGCGCCAATAAATTGAATACGCATAATGTACCTGTGTTAGTAAAATTTTGGTTTGAAAAATAAATAAAAAACTCTTAAGAAGTTTCTGCGTGCAAAATTCGAAGTGATATTAAATACTTTTTAATACCTGCGGATGATTTGCAGTAATAAGTTATGAGCATTTCTAAAATGGAGTGAGGATAGATGTATTAGCTATAGCGGACTTATTAATTAGTGCCTTACAAATCCTCCGTCACCCGCCAGATGCGGGTGCCACCTCCTTTACTAAAGGAGGACTTTTAAATGCAGTTTTTCTCCCTTTAGTAAAGGGAGATGTCGACGAAGTCGACAGAGGGATTTGAAATTCCAAGCTTCATTTCAAAGTTAATTTTACCCTTTAAAAAGAATTGAGCAAATAGTTCTGCTCATAAAGGTAAAGTAGATATAAAAGTATAACAAGATTTTCTAATAGAAGATTTATTGGAACAAATCCTCCGTCATCCGCCCCCGGCGGATGCCACCTCCTTTACTAAAGGAGGACTTTTAAATTCAATATTTCTCCCTTTAGTAAAGGGAGATGTCGACGAAGTCGACAGAGGGATTTGAAATTCCAAGCTTCATTTCAAAGTTAATTTTATCCATCAAAAAGAATTGAGCAAATAGTTCTGCTAATAAAGGTTAAAGTAGATATAAAAGTATATCAAGATTTTTCTAATAGAAGATTTATTGGAACAAATCCTCCGTCATTCGCCTGCAGCGAATGCCACCTCCTTTACTAAAGGAGGACTTTTAAATGCAGTTTTTCTCCCTTTAATAAAGGGAGATGTCGACGGAGTCGACAGAGGGATTTGAAATTCCAAGCTTCATTTCAAAGTTAATTTTACCAATCAAAAAGAATTGAGCAAATAGTTCTGTTCATAAAGGTTAAAGTAGATATAAAAGTATATCAAGATTTTTCTAATAGAAGATTTATTGGAACAAATCCTCCGTCATCCGCCCCGGCGGATGCCACCTCCTTTACTAAAGGAGGACTGTGGTATTCCTAAATTCT
>JAKAJV010000085.1 GCA_021813585.1 Bacteroidota bacterium
GCGGCGGTGTTTATTCTTTCATTTTTAAAGAGCCCACTGAAATGCCGAAGGAAGTAGATCCGGATATTCTGTTAGAATGTTTGGAAGAATTCTGCGACTTAAAAAAAGAGAAGGAAGTTCTTGAAGTAGGAAAGCGGACTTTTGAAGCAGCAGGCTACGACAAGGAAAAGCTTGATAGTGCGATTGAGTTTTTAGGAACTAACCTCCCGGGTAATTGCTATGATGAGTGGTATAGAATAGGTTTCGGTCTTGTTATTATAGGTGAGGAAGGAAGAAAATATTTTTTGCAAATGAGTCTAAGTAATCAGTACTATCACGACTCGGAATTTGAGATAAATAAAAAGTTTGATGAATTAATGAAGAAACATAACGGGAGAATTACACTTGGTACGGTTTACCATTTGGCCGAGAAGTACGGATGGAAGAAACCGTTTGTGAAGTTCTGGTATGTTGAGAATGATAAGACTAAGATTTCCAAACAAAACTTTAAAAGGTTTTTAGAGGAAAACGGTTTCTGCAAGCTTCAACTGGAGAGGGGATATCTTTTGCTGAAGGTAACAAAAAATATTGTACGGGACGCAGAGATATTTAATATAAAGGATTTCGTTATTAGTTATTTGAAACGGATGGATGAAGAAATTTTTAAGGAAACAACCAAGACAAAAGTAATTGATGCCGTAATAAAGGGAGCTCCGCAGCACTTTGTTCATACTTTCCTTGAATTTCTTGAAACAAGAGAGCCGGAATTTTTACGCGACTCAAAAGATAAAGGATTTATATTCTTTGCAAATTGTTTTGTTGAGATTACTAAAGACAAAATAGATGTAAAAAAATTTGAAGAGCTGGAAGGTTTTATTTGGGATAAGCAAGTAATTCAAAAGAACTTCCATATAGAGAAGCAAGAATTACGTCTCGCCGAAGGCGAATCGCGACAAGCAGAATTTGAGAAGTTTGTCCGGAATATTTGTAAGAATGATGAACAAAGAATTTTATCACTACGGAGTGCAATAGGATATCTGTTGCATAACTATAAGGATTCGACTAATGCAAAGGCAATAATTTTTCTTGATGAAAAGCTAAGCGACGGCGCTTACGGCAGAAGCGGTAAAGGATTGGTGGCACAGGCAATAGGGAAACTTAGAAATACATTAAGGCTTGATGGAAGAAATTTTAATTTCTCCCGGAGTTTTTTATTCCAGTCTGTTACGCTGGATACTGCTATTATTGAGTTTAATGATGTTACCAAGAAATTTAATTTTGATAAGTTGTTCTCTGTTATTACTGATGACATAACAGTTGAGAGAAAAAATCAGAATGAGATAATTATTCCGTTTCATCAGTCTCCTAAGATTATTATTTCAACTAACTACACTATCGACGGGTCAGATGACTCTACTTTAGACCGGCAGTTTATTATTGAGTTCTCGGACCACTATAATAAAAGTCATAGACCTATTGATGAGTTCGGCCACCGGTTCTTTGATGAGTGGAGTAATGAAGAATGGAATAGTTTTTATAATTATATGATAGGGTGTTTGCAGATTTATCTTTGTAAAGGATTGGTGCAGTGCGAGCATGTGAATTTGATTAAGAAGAAATTGATAGATTCGACTTGTGAGGAGTTTGCGGAATTTTTTGAAACGATAGAACTGGGGAAGGAGTATTTGAAGAAGGAATTGTTTGAGAAGTTTATTAGAGAGAATGAAGAGTATGCAGATATGGAGTTAAAAAGGTTTACCAAATGGATAAAAGATGCTGCACAAATAAGAGGGAAGAAAACATTTCAAAGAAGATCCGATAAAGACAGGTTTATCCGGATTGATGAGAAATAAAAGCCTGACGGTTAGGACGATCCGGACGATACTTTTTTATTTTGAGAGACAAATTGAAATTTGAGCGTCCGAATCGTCCGGGATGAAGAAGAATTTAAAGGTAATGGGACTACTTTATTAGATTCACATGGAAATAGAAATTATTGAGTATACTACGATCAAAAGAAAAATTCACTGTATAGTCTGTAAGAACAAGAAGAAAAAGTATATATAATTTTATTATTGATTCAGCCATTTCTTGAAAGCTGCAGCTTTCTCACGGCTGACGAGGACTTCATTGTTTGTTGATGGCATCAGTTCCAGCTTTAACTTTCCATTAAAATAGGATTCGATATTAGTAATTGATCTTGCACTTGTTATTAACTGCCGATTAATCCTAAAAAATTCATGCGGATTAACTTGATGTTCTATTTCGTCAAGTGATTCGTCCATAGCATAATGTTTTCCTAATTTTGTTACCAGAAATGTCAATTTCCTGTCTGATTGGAAATATGCAATATCAGTTGTAAATATAGTAATAAGATGTACACCTGTCTTTATTAGAAATCGAGACTTATACAAAGATTGCTGATTCTGCAAATTTTTAATCGTATTCTCCAGAGCGGCAATTTTATCTGAAATAGAGAATTGCGATTTTAGATTATGATATTTTTCCAGACTCTTTTCCAGTATTTTCTTATCGAATGGCTTCAGAACATAATCAATACTGTTAACTTCAAATGCTTTCAGTGCATATTCATCGTAAGCCGTAATAAAGATAATTGGAAATTTAACTTCAGTTTTGGTAAAGATTTCAAAAGCTAGGCCATCCGAAAGCTGGATATCCATAAATGCAAGATCCGGAGTTTCATGTGTTTTAATCCAATTTACAGAGTTATCAATACTGTCAATGCAATCCAGGATAGAAATGTTGCGGTCAATTTCCAGAAGCAGGTTCTTCAACCTCCTAGCGGAGACAGGCTCATCTTCAATAATAATAATTTTCATATCGTGATTTCCTCTACTAAGGGGACGGTAACGATGAATTCGGATGTAGTTTCTTCTATCTTAACTAATTTGTCTGAAAGATAACTGTACCGGGCAACAATGTTTTTCAAACCAACATGATCACTTGCTTCAATTGATTTCTTTTTACGGATGTTGTTCTTAACAATAATTGATTTACAGTCCTGTGAAATTATATCTATGACCAAAGGTTCGTTACTTGATGCTGCATTATGTTTAATGGCATTTTCAATAAGAATCTGAAGGGTGAGCGGAGCTATTAAGGAATTCTTGCTTTTTTCCGAGATATGTATGTTAATTATTAAATTATTTCCTAAGCGCATCTTATGAAGGTACAAGTAAGCTTCGACCGCTTTGAGTTCTGTGCTTAAATTTACGATAGTTTTATCTATAGATTGCAGAACATATCTGTAAACTTCAGAAAGCTTTTGTACAAACATATTCGCGCACTCTTGATCCTCGACAATTAGCCCGGAAAGAGTACTTAAGCTATTAAAAAGAAAGTGTGGACTAAGCTGCTGCTTTAATACAATATTTTGAGATTTCAGATTTTCCTGTTTCAATTGTTCAGCCTCAAGGCGAGAAAGCCCCCACTGCTTGAAGAAATACACGCCTGTATAAATGGTGCTTAAGAAAATAGACCAAATAGTTCCAAGCGTTATATATCGATCAAAAACAACGGCTTTATTAGTAAATGTGAAGAGAATAAAAACTATTAGATATGAAATCAATGAAAGTGTAAGGAAGGCAAAAACTGCAGTAATCAAAAACTGTATTAGTACTCTTTTTGTTACCTTATCAAACCACGGGAATTTATAATCGAGAACGGTATTTAACCGTGATGTACCATTATCTACAATGAGAGTAATTAGCAAAGCAATAAGAAGATTGAATAAATAAAATTGAACTTGACCGACATAAGGAACATCTGCAGGGAATAAAAGTTCTACCGAGGTCTTCATTATGAATATCATAACAAAACCTATTAAGAATGCTATAATATTTATATGCTTATCTTTAATCATGTTTGAGCTTTAAACAATTACACCTTAAACTTTCCAAAAGAATAATTCTTCAATAAATAGAATTCTGTGATTCCTAAATAGAATTATGCTTTAGATTAGTATCAAATATATCTTTATTAGATTCTGTGTGCAACTTTGCGAACATGCCTTTTAAGAATAGTTGGATCAGTATATTGAGTTCATCCTTTTTCGAAATTTGAAAATCTATCAGAGAAACTTTGTCTTTAAATGTTCTGCACGCACTCATAAATAACAGCATAAGTATATCGTTATCAATATCTTTTCGAATCAATCCCAACTTTTTCCCTTCATCAATACAATTATGAAAATGCTTCATAATTAATAATTTAATCTCAGTGACAAAAGAATCAAATAATCCGGGAAAATATTTCCGGAGATCATCAAAGAGTCTGTTGTTAATAGAAAATTCATATTCCGCAATCGTGTAAAGTAAAGATACAAGCTTATCAAAGAACGGGATCTTGCTTTCGCTGAGAGATTGAATACGATTAATAAACTTCTCTTTTAATTGAAGAAGTATAATACTGAGTAATTCATCCTTACTTTGAAACTGACAATAAAAAGATTTTTTGCTGATGTGCAGTTCTTTTGTAATGCTTTCAATTTTTGTTTTCTTATAACCGTTATGAAAAAAATATTCTTGAGCACAAAGAATAATTCGTTGTCTAATTTTATCATCTGTTTTTTTGCAATTAATGAATGCAGTTCTACTATTATTTTCCACTGATTTCATCCCCTTTGTTAGTAATCATAAAATAAAGATTTAATGAAATAAGTATCAATCCTGAAAGCAGATTGTTCCAAAGGTAAGGCTTACCTTGAGTAAAGAAATTAAACCATGCAGAGAATAAGAGCCAAATACCAATACTCAAATTAGTCCAGCAATATTTTTGATCGGATTTAGGGAGATACCAGCCTGCATTAACCAAAACTGCCCCAATGAATATGTTTATTATTTTATTTGATTCAATATTCATAATTAAGAATGGTGATGCTGCAAGGAATATCCCCATAGCCAATCCGATAATTGTTTGTTTCATTAAATAATTCTTACCGCGTATAAAACTTATTTTTGCTATAAAAAATATTATTAGAACATTATGCTTTTAACTAAATCCTGATGAAGTTCATAAATTTTAAAACGAAACGGATGAAAAGGGATCTGAATTGTTTTGTCTATTCCTTGCAATACCATAAATAACACACGCAATTAATCTTAGTGGACTATAAACCTCTTTACGTTTGAATCGTCAACTTTACAATTTCATTCTTCATTCTTACTGTTTCATCCGAATTAACTTCTACAATGCACAACAGAGAAATAAGTTTGTACTGCATCTAGGCATAATTTATTGTGGTGTATTGAAGGTAGTAAAAAAATGAAAGTTTATCTGAAAGGAATATATTATGAGACAATGTTATTCAATCGAATTTGAAAATGAAAATTTCTTAAGCTACAAAGTTGACTCTATTATTGTGCTGGAGGTTAAACAGGATTCGTTTCATTCTATTGTAGATATCGAAGAAAGCTTTAAAACACTTGAATGGTTTGAGCTTGTAAAGGTAAATAAAAATACAAAAGGTATGTTAATTATTGGGAACAAGGACGTCTTTGGTGAAGAAGCATATACTAAATTGATGACTGAAATTACCGGCGAAGAAATTCTGCCTTATAAACAGCATCCTGTTAGAAAATTTAAGGAAGAAAACAAAAGATATATCCTAATTAACATGATAAATAATTTTGCCAGAATGATAATTGAATTTCCAAAGATAATTATTACTGCAGTTGACGGATCTATAGCTTCTCCTTTTTGGGGATTATCATTAGCCTCCGATTTAAGAATTGCTACCGAAAATACGGAGTTTCATCTATCTGATAAGCGATTTAATCTACATCCGGGAGGCGCATTGCCGTTCTTTCTGGTAAGACATATCGGATTATCAAGAACGCAAGAGATTATTTACACACGAGATAAGATTGATCCAAATGAAGCTCTGTCTTTAGGATTAGTTAATTGTATTATTAATAAAAACCATTATAAAAGCGATGCAATAAATTATGCTAATAATGTACTCGAGTATGAGCGAGAATATTACAAGAATGCGAAAAAGCTCATTCATAATTTTACAATTAAAGAATATGAAGATTACCTCGAATCAGAACAAAAGATGAGATATGTCTAATATTTAAGTTAAAGCTGACCAAATGGAATCACCTGTAGTTAGAAATATGATGAGTTACCTGATCTTCGTTATAGCAGGTTTAATTATTATTTATGCCGCGTATTATAAGACAAAGCGAAAAAGAAAAATAAGATGAAACATGATAATACAGATATAACCGGATGTCCATTCTTTTACAAAAAAACCAAAATAGGAATAGAAGGATTAATTAGGGATATTGAAAGAGAGCTTTTAAAATTCAAACTTGGTGTAGAACACGCAGATGAAATTATTTTTATTACTGATCAGGATGGTATCATTCTTTACGTCAACCCGGCTTTTGAAAAGAAATATGGATATAAAAAGCAAGAGGTGATTGGAAAAACTCCAAGAATTCTAAATTCAGGTAAAAATGAAGAATCGATGTATTATGAACTTTGGAAAAGCTTGAAGGAAAAAAATCGTGTTAAGTTAAAATTAGTAAATAAAACAAAAGATGGAAGACTTTTAAATATAGAAGGCTCAATATATTCTATTATGGATGCTGATGAAAAAATTATCGGCTTTCTTACAATCCAACTTGATACAACAGAAGAATTAAAAAATATAAATCTTCTTCGTGAGCAAAATAAAAAAATTGATGAGAGTGAGAAATACCTTGAGAATATAATTGAGAACATTCCAGATATGATTTTTGTTAAGGATGCCAAGCAGCTGAAATTTGTTAAGATTAATTCCGCTGTAGAAAAGCTATTGGGATATGAACGGAATGAATTTATCGGGAAAACAGACTTTGACCTATTTCCTTATAAGCAAGCAAAATATTTTACAGAAACCGATAAGCGAGTTCTTAGCTCAAATATTTTAGAAGACATTCCGGAAGAAAAAATACAAACCCGATTGCTTGGAGAAAGAATCATTCATACGAAAAAAATTCCAATCCTTAACGAAGAGGGTAAACCTGAATATCTATTAGGCATAGCAGAAGATATTACTGAAAAGAAAAAAGCTATTGAAGAGTTACAAGCAAATCAATCCCTTCTAAAAAACGCCCTTGAGATGGCAAATATGGGGCACTGGGAATACGATGCCTCAACAGATACTTTTATTTTTAATGACCAATTTTATAAGATGTATCATACAAGCTTCGAAGAAATTGGTAGTTATAAAATGTCTTCGGCTGATTACGTAAAAAGATTTGTTCATCCAGAAGATGGCTTATTTGTTACTGAAAAAATTAAAAATGTAACGGATTTTACAGGCGAAAATATTATTAAAGAATTGGAACATCGTATTATATATGCAGATGGTAATATCGGAAACATAATTGTTCGGATCGATATAATTAGAGATAATAACGGAAAAATAATTAGAACGTATGGTGTAAACCAGGACATCACTAAACGCAAATCCACTGAGAATGAGCTTATTGCAGCAAAGGAAAAAGCGGAAGAGATGAATAAATTAAAATCAAACTTTCTCGCAATAATGAGTCACGAATTACGAACACCTTTGGTAAGCATATTGGGCTTTAGTGATTTATTAAGAGAGGGCCAGGAAGGATTGGAATTAAAAAAGATAGCAGAAACAATGTTTAGGAGCGCTAGCCGGTTAATTGAAACCTTAAATCTTATTTTAGACTTATCTCTTATCGAGGCAGAAAAATTAAATATGCAGACAGAATTAATAAATATAGTTGAAGAAGCTAAAGAGATTATAGATTCATTTGAGGAAACAGTAAGGAGAAAGGGACTTAGTTTAAACTACATCTTCAGCCAACCTTCTATCGTAGGTTATATTGACAGACGTTTGTTACGAATAATATTAAACAATCTTATTAACAACGGAATTAAATTCACCGACATTGGTGATGTTATTGTGACTATCGCATATAAAAATAATTTTCTTGAAATCAAAGTTACCGATACGGGGATTGGTATACCAAAAGATTTCCATGAGGCTATATTTGAGGAATTCCGCCAAGTAAGTGAAGGATTTTCCCGAAACTTTGAAGGAACCGGTTTAGGTTTGAATATTACAAAAAAAATAGTTAATAAGTTCGGAGGGGATATAAAAGTAGAGAGTGAATTAGGAAAAGGTTCAACATTCATAGTTAAGTTTCCTTTTGTGATAACAAGCCATGTGAAGGATGAAAGGGAAATAAATACTAAGAACAGACTTGTCGGTACAAAACTAAGTATAAAAAAGCCTCTTGCTTTGCTTGTAGATGATGATCCTTCGGTATTAAATATATTGCAGAGCTATTTAAAGGGACGAGTGATTTTAGAGGGAGTTAAAACAAGCAGTGAGGCAATTAAAATATGTAATGAAAAAAAGTATGACTTCATTTTTATGGATATTAACCTGCGCGTAGGAATGGATGGATTAGAATTAACAAAGACAATTAGAAAACTAAAAGGATATGAAAATGTACCTATTATTGCAACCACAGCGTATGCAATGAAAGGTGACAAAGAAGAGTTTTTGGCTGCAGGTTGTTCTCATTATTTATCCAAGCCTTTTAATCATAAAGAAATTACAAATTTAGTGGCGGAAATATTAAGAGAAAACTAATAAAGCTTAATATGTTAAAAGCTGCATTTTACTATATATGAATGAACAATAAAATATTAATTATAGAGAATGATATAAAATTGTCGGAAAATCTTCTCAGCGTTCTTAATGAGGACGGGTACACGATAAATACTGTAGAACCGAATAATAAAATCAGCGATGAGCAGTATATTATTCTTACAATCAAAGTAGATCGGGAATTTCTGAATAAAAATCTTATGATGGATATTGACGGCTTGTTAACAAAACAATTTAAACCTGATAATAATACTGATTCAATAAGACATAGTAACGGAGGACCAATAATAATATATCCGCATGCATCTAATATCCAAAACAATAATATAAAACCATATTCCTTGGATGATAAAATTATTGTAGGTAACCATAATAATTTTAGATTTGAGCTAATTAAGAACCTTAAATATATAACAACAGAAAGACCTTATGTCTACTTGAAATTCGCAAACGGAAAAAGTGTATTAATGCGGGATACAATTTCCAATTGGGAAACAAAGCTGCCTGGTAACACATTTATAAGAATACGTAGGGCTACAATAATAAATATAGATTTTATATTAAAAATTGATAAACGCCCTACGAGTTACATAGTACAGCTAAAAGATGAGACTAAAACATTTACAATAAGTAAAAGATACAGCTCAAAAATAAAGAATCGTTTTTCTAATAAAGCATTTCCTTCCAGATTATTTTCCTATCTCTAAATTGAATTTTATTCTAACGCAAAATGCTTTGCAGGTATTGGAGATTTCTTTAATCTTCCCATGACAATAAATGCCGACATAAACAATACTATAATATTTATGGGTAATTCTGAAAATTCTCCTCTTGAAATGTGAAGAATACTTGCGAGCAGCATAATGACTGCAATACCTACCGCTGCAAAGGGAGTTAGTTGCGGCTTAATACGAAGCCAAGAAGGCAAGATTAAACCCAAACTTCCTATAATTTCAAAAAAGCCTATCAACCTAACCGATACTAAGTTTGTTTCTTTTGTCCAAGTGAAAGTAGTGTGCAAAAATTCCGGGGACATGACTAACTTTGTTACGCCAGTTATCAAAAATAGCAGAGTTAAAATTATCTGTGTTATCCAAAGGACCCGGTTGAAATATTTTGAATGATTTTTGTTTGTCATAATATTTTTTCCTTTTTTGTTTGAATTAATGTTTATGTTGATGATACAAAACTATTGTTTTTGAAAGGAGTAAAACGATGACATTTGATAAAAAAGTTTGTTGATTTTTGTCAATAAAAAAAGAAGTAATTAGAAGGATGGATTTACTTTTTTAGACCGGTACTGCGAATTCGACTGAGAGTTTCTTTTGTCATACCCAGGTAAGAAGCAATAATGTGCTGCGGAAAGCGCGGTAAAAATTCTGGATAAGTTTTCTCCAATTCAGCGAGACGCTGATCGGCAGAATAACTAATAGCTGAGTTTACTCTCCTAAGCAAAGCAATTGCCTGGCGCTCATCTAAAATTTTAGAAAGTTCAGCAGCAGCAGGAACTGATTTTGCAAGGTTTACAAGATTATTTTTTGAAATCATTAGGACATCCGTATTTTCCCAAGCGTCAATGAAATATCCTGAAGGTGTTTCTTTTGTAAAACTCTCTCTGTCACCTGCCCACCAGTTTTCAATACATAATCCTACTATATGTTCCTTACCTTTTTCGTCGATTGAATATTGACGCATAGCGCCTTTAACAATGAAAGCAACGTATTTGCAAACCTCACCTTCCTGTAACAAGAATTGGCGTCTGCGAAATTTCTTTGGTATGAAATTATTATAAATGATTTCTATTTCATCTTTATTAAGATGTACGGCTGAATTTTGCTCTATATATTTAATTAACTGTTCGTACATTTTGATCTGAATAAATTACAATGCAAATATAGAAATTTTGTTAGCAAACCGTAAAGAAATAACAGAATCAAGGTTTAGCCTTTTTAATTTAGTTCATGGTAGATATCTGAATTTATAATTATCTCGTCTGTATACTATTTATTCCCGCCTGTAACATTTTATATAAAATATCCTCCTTGTGCTGCGATAATTATATCAGAATTGAACAATGGTTTAAATTATAAAAGTAAAATTAATATCAGCAGGAGTGTTCAAATGAAATGGTTTAACAATTTAAAAATCAGTGGAAAGTTAATAGTAGGCTTTGTTATAATAACAATAATAACTATCATACTTGGTTATACCGGTTATTCATGGACGACTGATATTATAAGAGATATGAATACGATGTACCTGGATCGTCTTGTACCTATTCGAGATCTTGGTTATGCTAATGAAGCTTTGCTTACCTTGCGTGGCGACTTTGTTGCAAGTATAGGAACTAAAGATCAATCAAAAAGACAAGAATATATTGACTCAATAAAAAATCAATCAGCTAAAGTTGATGAACTTATTGATAAATATTCAAAGACTGTACTAAATAACGAGGAACAGGAATTATTATCAAAATTCCTTACTGCATGGAATACATATAAAAAGTACCATAGTACTACAATTACTTCCATTATAAACATGCAGGATGACCAGGCGAAACAAATTATTTACGTTGAATCACTTCATTCTATGCTTGAGGCAAGAAAAGATCTGAACGAATTGATAGACGTTAACGCGAAAGTTGCAAATGAGCTGCATGAAGCAGCAAATGCATCGGCTCAAACGGCTAAGACTAATTTAATTATATTTATTTTACTTTCTATTGGCGGCGCATTAGCATTGGGTATTTTCGTTTCAAAAACAATCTCAAAAAAAATAAATAAAGCTGTTTTTATGTTAAAGGAATTAGGAAAGGGACACCTGAGAAACAGGTTGAATATAGACACAAAAGACGAAGTTGGAGTAATGGCTCAAACGATGGATCAATTTGCTGACGATCTTCAAAAATATGTTATCGGTAGCATGAAAAGAATATCCGAGGGTGATTTTAATTTTGATATACCTTTGAAAGATAATGACGATGAGATAGCACCTGCAATAAACATTACAACGAATACGTTAAAAGAATTAAAGAAAGAAACTGATTCATTTGCAGAATCATTTTCTGCGGGTAATACAGATTATAAATCGGAGGTAAACAAATTCAGCGGTGGTTATAAAGAAATTGTTGAAGGAATTAATAACACAACCAATTACATTGTGACCGTTGTTAGAACGGGTTATGATGTAATGCAAAAAATGGCTGAAGGAGATTTAACAGTTAGAATTAATGACGATTTAAAAGGAAATTATATCCACTACAAAAACTATGTAAATAATTTGGGAACATCATTAGAAAATTTGGTACGGGAAATTAGTCAATCTATATCGACTACAGCCAGTGCATCAACTGAAATATCTTCGAGTACAGAAGAGATGTCTGCAGGTGCACAAGAACAAAGTCAGCAAGCAATAGAGGTTGCTAGTGCAGTTGAACAAATGACTAAGACGATTATAGAAACAACAAAAAATTCCAGTGAAGCTTCGGCCGCCTCAAAGAAGTACGGTAATATTGCCAGAGAAGGAGGCAAAGTAGTAAACGAAACAATAAAAGGGATGAACATGATTTCCGAAGTTGTACAAAATTCTGCTGGGACAGTACAGCAGCTCGGGAAAAGCAGTGAACATATTGGTGAAATAGTGCAGGTAATAGACGACATAGCCGACCAGACAAACCTGTTAGCGCTAAATGCGGCAATAGAAGCTGCACGAGCAGGCGAACATGGAAGAGGATTCGCTGTTGTTGCGGATGAAGTAAGAAAGCTTGCCGAGAGAACAACCAAAGCCACAAAAGAAATTGCTTCAATGATTAAACAAATTCAAAAGGACACCGAAGGTGCGGTTATATCCATGCAAAAGGGTACTAAAGAAGTAGAGAACGGAAGAGAATTAGCCAATAGAGCCGGCGAGTCTTTAAAGGAGATCATTGAAGGAGCTCAAAACGTTGTAGATATAATATCGCAGGTAGCGGCAGCGAGCGAAGAACAATCGACTACCTCCGAACAGATAAGTAGAAGTATAGAGTCTATAAGCAGCGTAACGCAGCAAAATGCTGCAGGTGTTCAGCAGGTTGCAAAGGCAACGGAAGACCTTAGCAGGCTAACTGAAAATCTTCAGAACCTGGTAAGTAAATTTAAAATAACTAACAATAATGCTTCTGTAAATGATGATAAATATGCAGTTAGGCAAAACGGAAAACTAATTGAAGTTTAACCATGATGTAACAGTGTTGTACAAATTAGACAAATAAGGAATTAACAATGGAACTAGATGAAGCAAATAAAAATAACAATAATGAACTTCTCCAATTAGTAAGTTTTAAGATAGGAAATGAAGAATTCGGAATAGATATATTCAAAGTAAAAGAAATTAACAGAATTATGCAGGTTACGAAAGTACCCAATTCACCACGTTATGTAGAAGGCGTTGTGAATTTACGCGGCAGAATAATTCCTATAGTTGACTTACGCAGCAGATTACATTTAACAAGAAAAGAGCATGATAAAAACACGAGAATAATAGTTGTTGAGGTAGGAGCTAGCACGGTTGGATTTATTGTAGATGAAGTGCGAGAAGTATTGCGAATCCCGGTGACAATAACCGAATCACCGCCGAGTATGGCTGCCGGAATAGATTCTGATTTTATTAAATCAGTAGGCAAGCTTAATGACCGGATATTGTTACTATTAGACTTGGAGAAAGTGATAGAAGCCGAGGAAATGCCGAATCAGAACTGACAATATAGAAAATTAAAATGCCCGAAGAGATTCGAGCATTTTTGTTTATAGCAAATTTACCGCATCTTTTAATCTCTGACTTTGCAGGTGGGAATAAATTTGAGTAGTGCTCAAATCTTCATGGCCTAACAATTCTTTAACAATATAAAGAGAAACACCGCGTTGAAACAACATTAAAGCAAATGAATGACGTAAAGTGTGGAAATGGATTTTATTGTGTATCTTGCCCAAAAGATCATTTAAAGAAATTGGAACTATGAATTAATAATAATTTAGAATAAATTAAATTAAGAAAAGAATAAATAATTAATTTATTTGGAAAAAATTAAACTGAAAGGTAAAATTATGGATAATAGTGTTAAACTTGAAATTACCGGAGATAAAAATTCAAAAGGTGAAATTACTGGCACTGGTAGCTTATTATTACACCTATCCGACACTGATAATGCAAAAGTTTCAGTGGACTATTCAGATAAAGACAAGGTTATCCTTAATGTAAGCTCACAGTTAGGTTTTAAAATAGCGCCTCAAAGTTCATTAACATTAAGTGGTGATATTAATAAAAATTTAATGAATGATGAAATTACTGGAAATGTAAATGCAAAATTTATTATCAATCAAGATATTGCCGCAAAAATAGAACAATCCTTTGCAAAGGGAGATAATAAAACTTCATTAACAGTAAGCATTAATTTATAAAACTTGGATCTACGAGTTCTGATAAATTATAATAAATTAACTGCATCCATCAAATTTTGCTTTTGAAGATGCGAGTAAATTTGAGTTGTACTCAAATCTTCATGACCTAATAATTCTTTAACTACATAAAGAGACACACCACGTTGAACCAACATTGAAGCAAACGAATGACGTAAAGTATGGAAATGGATTTTATCATGAAGGCCGGATTTGCGAACCGACTTCTTGAATTGTTTGCTAATAAAATCTTCAGTTAGTTTTATTCCATTTTGCCTTGTAAATACAAACTGGTCTGTCGGGGGAGCAGGGTTATTTTTATTCAATACAATTACATGGGGAAATTGATTAAGTAGTACAGAGCGAAGTATTTTACAAATTGGAATAATTCTCTCTTTCTTACCCTTAGTGGAGAATTCTTCAGAGCATCGAATTTTAATTATGTTCTGATCAAAGTCTATCCATGACCATTTCAGATTTGCTATTTCCCCTTCACGCATACCGGTATAAAAAGCCGTAGTGAATAAATCTTTCAAGTATTGATGCGGAGTATGTGCAATTATGTTTTGAAATTCTTCCGGGGATATGAAAAGGGGTATTGTGCTTAAGGTTCTAGGAGCTTTGATCTTCTTAAAAGGATTTTCCGGAAGATAATTCCAAACTACAGCTTTACTAAAAGCGGCCTTTAGGGTTCTGTAATAAAGGGCTGCTGCCTTGGGTGCGTGAGAATAGGTAGAGTTTATAAATTTATCTAGAGTTCTAGTATCTAAAAAACTAAGATTCATATTTCCGGTGAATGCTATAAGCTGCCTGAAAGAAAGTTTGATAGATCGAATATAGCTTCTTGACTTTATTCCAGAAACATAAGAAATATACTCATCTTTAAAAGTTGATATAGTATATAGTTTAGTTTTTTCCAGCGGCAATTCTACAGGAACTTTAAACTTAGTCATGAATTTCTGTGCTTCTTTGTAATCGGAAGTTTTTGTAGAAATGATTCTTCGCTTGCCGTTAAGCTGATAGGCTAACTTATAAAAAGGCGATCTTTGATTTTTGAAAATGAACATTTAGTAATCCTCCCCCAGTATGCACTAAGTATGCAGTGTTAAGAAAAGTGCGAATATATGTTCTAATTGCAAAAGTCTTGTTTATTTGTAATCAGCCGGTCATTGGTTCAAATCCGATCGCCAGCTCTTAAACCCTCAAAATCGAAAGATTTTGGGGGTTATTTTTTGCCATGGTTGGAAAACCTGTTTTGTTAATTACTCGTACCTTAATGCTTCTATAGGATCAAGATTAGATGCTTTGTAAGCCGGATATGTACCGAATACAATTCCTACAAGTATGCAAAGCGAAAAACCTATTACAACCCAATTGTATGGAATAGCCAATTGAGCGTTCAAAAAGCTTCCTACAAGATTGCCTAACCCTACCCCTAGAACAATACCTACAAAACCTCCGGTTACGCAAAGTATTATCGCTTCAATAAGAAACTGGTAGAGGATTGACATCTTCCTTGCGCCAATTGCTTTTCTTACTCCTATTTCCCTGGTCCTTTCGGTTACCGAAACTAGCATGATATTCATTATACCTACTCCGGCAGCAATTAAGGCAATAATAGAAATTACCATAGCACCTATTCTTACGCCGGAAGTGATATTGTTTATCTGGCTCATAATAGATTCGTTGCTGAAAATATCAAAGTCGTTGTCTTTACCGGGCTCTACTTTCCTAATCGTTCTTAAGTAACCTATAGCAGCTTCTATGGTTGAATTATAATCATTCTTGCTGTAGGACATAACGGTAATATTAATGCTTCTGTTAAGCTTGCCGTATATCGCCTGGAAAGTACTTATCGGCATCACCAGGTAACTGTCGCGGCTTTCGCCGAACAATTGCGGCTGCTTATCCAGAACTCCGATAACTTTTAAAGGATAGTTGTTCACTCTAATTATCTGGCCGACAGGATCGATATTGGGAAAGAGCTTATCTACAATGTCCTGCCCTATATCGCAAACGTCGTTAGTATATTTTACATCGATGTCTCTAATATCTCTTCCGCTTGCAGCCGTCCAATTATTTGTTTTCATAGCATCGGCCGTAATACCGGCAACGGAAATATTCGGATTAGTCTCATCGCCTCTAAATTTAACCACCTGCCCCATCTGCCATTGTTCCGCGCCTATAAATTTGGCATCCAGCATTCCTCTAAGTCTGTTGTACTCGTCCAGAGTAAGATCTTTCCTGTTCCTGTACTTAAGCCAGGCATCGTGCCCGCCGTTCATCATCGCAGGAAATTTTTGAATCTGGAAGGTATTTTGCCCGAGCTGCGAAACGCCGTTCTCAATGCTTTTCTGAAGCATAGTTATAATGGTCATAATAACAATAATGGAAAAGATGCCTACAACAATTCCCAGCATAGTAAGCAGGGTTCTTAATCTATTTCCGCGGATGGATTGGACGGACATTAAAAAGATTTCGCTTATATTCATTATTCAAACCTCAACGCTTCTACAGGGTCCATCTTAGCAGCCGTATATGCGGGGGCAAACCCGGATACCAGCCCAGTAATTAACGATACTACTATAGCAATAACTACAGCATCATACTGAACGGATGTTCGTATAAACTGGTTGACCAGGAAGCTTAATAATATGGCGGCAATTAAACCTGCTATACCTCCTACCATGCAGATGAATGAAGATTCCAAAAGGAACTGGGTTAGGATAGTTCTTCTCTTAGCGCCAATAGCTTTTCTCAGTCCTATCTCCTTTGTCCTTTCTTTTACCGATACAAACATAATATTCATAATACCTATTGCGCCTACAAACAACGACAAGCCGGTAATAAACAAACCTGCTATCTGTATTACGCCGACTGTTTTGTTAAAGGTATCTATCAGACCTTCCTGCTGGTTAAGTCCGAAATCGTCTTTCTGATCATAGGTTAGGCCTCTTACTTTTCGCATTATACCTTCGGCTTCGGCTTTTGTATCTTCCATGGCGGCAGTATTTGCTGCGCGTACATTTATAGTAATACTCCTTGTTCTGTGCCCGGAGAAATATTTAAACACAGTGCCTATCGGAATATAAACGCGCTGGTCGGGATTGAAACTGCCTAACAAAAAGCTTCCCTGCTCGGCTAATATTCCAATCACCTTAAAATTAACGGCCCCTATCTTAACATTTTTCCCCAGGCCATTTCCGTGCGGAAACAAATCCTTTGCAACCTGGCTGCCTAGAATACAAACATTCCTAGAACTTTTTGCTTCAACCTCCGAGTAGAACCTCCCCTCGTCAAAATTCAGGTTAGTAGTTTGGATATAGTTCGCATCAGAACCGTCAACCGAAACACTCTCTACGGTTCTCTGCTGATACTTTACAGTTTGCCTTGTATCCAGTGTAGGAGCAATAGCAATCGGAAGTTTTGCCAGCGACTTAAATTTTTCAAATTCGTCCATGGTAATATTCCGTCTATTTCTCATCTCCCACCAGGGAGTATTGGAGAACCACGTCCATTTATCAATATATAAAACGTCAGATCCCAAAGCGCTTATACCCTGCTGGAAAGAATTATCGATGCCTTTAATAGCGGTGGTCATTAACACAACAACAGTAACGCCTATAAAAATTCCCAGCATGGTTAGGATAGCTCTTATCTTGTTGGCTCTTAAGGCCCTAAGCGCTATCATCATGCTTTCCTTAAACTCGAATGATAATAAAGCAATGCCAGACATATTAATACCTACATTTTCTTAAATGACGTAATATGTTAATTAACTTCCGCCCGAAGTTTTGGAATATACCTGTTTGCAACAGGCGCATCGGATTCTATAAGGCCGTCTTTAATCCTAATAATTCTGGCTGCATGCTCGGCAATATATTCTTCGTGAGTAACCAAAATAATTGTATTCCCTTTCTCATAAATTTCATTAAAGAGAATCATTATTTCCTCGCCGGTCTTAGAGTCAAGGTTACCGGTCGGTTCATCGGCCAGAATTATGGAAGGCTTAGTAACAAGAGCGCGTGCAATGGCTACTCTTTGTCTCTGCCCTCCGGAAAGCTCGTTCGGCTTGTGATGCATTCTGTCCTTTAATCCTACATCCATCAATGCCTGTTCAGCTCGTTCCCGTCTTTCGTGGGCAGGTATGCCGGCGTAAATTAAAGGAAGCTCAACATTATGCAAAGCGTCTGACCTGGACAGCAGATTGAAAGTCTGGAAGACGAATCCGATTTCCTTGTTTCTAATCTTTGCCAGTTCGTTATCGCTCATCTGGCTTACACTAACGCCGGTAAAATCGTACTTACCGGAAGTAGGAGTATCCAGGCATCCGAGCATATTCATTAAAGTAGATTTGCCTGAACCCGACGGGCCCATTATAGCAACATATTCATTCTTGTCGATCTTCAAAGAAATATCCCTAATGGCATGTACTTCTTCCGAACCGACCTGATATACTTTAGCTATATGTTCAATATTTATTATGTTCATCTTCTATTCCGATTTATTATTTATTTGTGGTGAACAGTTTTCCTTTATTATCTACTCTTATATTCGAACCGTCGTGTAAATCTCTAGATATTGCCCTGTATGGTCCGGTAATAACTTCTTCTCCTACTTTTAATCCGCTTTTAATCTGTATATAATTATCGTCGCTAATACCTGTTTCTACATCCGCAGTCTTAGCCTTTCCGTTGTTTACAAGAAATACTATCTCTTTCAGCTTCTCCGAACTTTCTTTTTTCTTCTTTGTATTGCTGCTAGATGCATTTCCTTCACCTTCCTGCTGAGACGACATCTCCATGCTATTTCTTGCAGTAACGCTTTGAATAGGAACGCTGATTACGTTATCCAAAGTTTTAGTTTCAATTTTGGCATTGCACGACATGCCGGGCTTAAATCCCGGATCGAAGTCGAGGAATTTTAGTTTAACTTCGAAGTTAACCACCTGCTCTTGAGTGCCTGTTCCGGTGCTTACGGCAGTATTACCGATTTGATAGACAAGTCCTCTAAACACTCTGTCGCCGAATGCATCTATCTTAATTCTGGCCGTATCACCAACAGCAAGCAGCACTACATCATTCTCATCCACATCAACAACAGCCAGCATACTCTTTAAGTCGGAAACCGTCATCATATTTGTTCCCTGGTTATAGAGACTTCCGAGCACTCTGTCGCCAAGCTGAACATTCAGCTGGCTTACAACGCCGTCCATCGGGGAATAAATTGTGGTCTTGCTAAGTTGATCTTTTTGAACTTTCAAAGCAGCTTCCGTTTGAGAAATTTGCGCCTGTGCAGCTTGATATGAGCCTTGAGCGGAAAGGTAGTTGCTCTTAGCAGTTTCAAGGTCTGCATCACTTGATAGATTTTTGGCATGCAGTTCTTTTGTGCGGTTATAGTCAGAAGTAACTTTATCCAGTTGAGCTTTATTCATCGATAATGAAGCCTTGGCGCTTTTCAATCCGGCTTCGGATTGTTCAACCTGTGCAAGATAAGCATCCTGTTTAATTTTAACTAGCAGGTCTCCCTTCTTAACAAACTCGCCTTCCTTTACCGGAAGAGCGACTATTTCTCCGGCTACTTCAGGAGTAATTGTTACTTTGAATTCCGGATCCAGCGTACCGGTTGCAGTAACACTTTGTGTTATTGTCCTTTGTACAACTTTTTCCGTTTGAACCTGTACAATTTCTTCCTTGCTGCCTCCTAGAATAGCGATTAAAATAAGCGCGATTACAAGAACACCGAGACCTGAAAAAATCATTATTTTCTTTTTTGATTTTTTTTGCCTTCCGTTAGCCATTTGTAATATTCTCCTATGTTAAATTTTTATTCGTACTTTTTATAGTTTAGAACTCCAAGGTAATATTTCAATTGTTCGTTCAGAACGATATACTGGAATTCAGAGTTTATATAATTCGTCCTGGCGTTGGTATAGTTATAGTTTGCAGTCAACACGTCCAATAAAGTACCCGACCCTAATGCATACTTCTCCTGAGTAATTTTCAGGTTTTCTTCGCCCGCTAAAACATTGCTCTTGCTTACATCCAGGCCTGTCTTTGCAGCCTGAAGGTTCAAATAAGTCGTCTGAATATTTTGATTGATTGTTCTTCGTAAATCCTCCAGGTCTACCTGCTTATTCATAACATTTACCTTGGCCTGTTCAACCTGGTTTTCCACGCTAAAGCCGGAGAAGATAGGAATATTTAATGTCAAACCGACCGAATAAGTTTGGTTGTTGGAAAGATCGCTTAACCTATTAAGCTGGTTTGAGTGAAGGTAATAGTTATAGTTGCCAGTTAACCTTGGCAGATGATTTGCGAAGGCCATAGTTACGCCTTCTTCGGCACTTCGAACATCAAGCATCGCACTTTTATAATCAGCTCTGTTTTTTAGCGCCTCATCAACAAGGCTGGATAAATTTTCGTATTCCTTGTTTAAATTAGCTTTAAGTTCCTCTTCCTCTTGAGCAGTTAATGAATCCTGAAAAGAATATTTATCGAATATATTTAACCCCAAATAATATAGAAGGTTGCTTTTAGCGGTTTCCAAATTGTTGTTCGCTTGAATAAGGCCCAACTGAGCATTGCCCTCCTGTACTTGAGCAGCATATACATCGGCAAGAGTAACAGCACCAAGCTTATTCCTTTCGGTTACTGTTTCCAAATTTCTTTTATTCCACTTAACGTTATCTTCCTGAACCTTTAATAGTTCCTGGTCATTCACTACAGTGTAATAAAAGCTCATAGTCTGAAAAACAATATTTTGCTTCAGGTTTTCCAGAGATAAATTGGCCGATTCCAGTTGCTGTTTGCTTTGCGAAAGATTTGCGAAATCAGATAAACCGTCGAATAGAGTTAGTTGACCACCGGCGCTTGCCGAATAGCTTCTTGACTCGGTTGTAGAGCCCGGTAAATTGATAGTAATACCGCTAAAGGTATAAGAGCCTCCAGACTTCTGCTGGTTACGGGTCCAGCTCCACCCGGCATTAGCAGACAGGCTGGGCAGGAAATTACCGTATGCAGCTTTAACGTTAGATTCACTAGATTTTATACCGTTTAACGCTTTCTGAAGTGTTGTGTTTCTTTGCAAAGCAATATTTACTGCTTCATTTAATGAAAGCACTTTTTGTCCGTATGACATAAAAGTTAATGTTAGAACGAAAAGGATTCCCAAGAAGAAACGCATTATTTTCTCCACTTAAATTATTTTGTATATGTTCAAATTATTTGGCAGTTAGACATTCTCTTTATGTAAAAAGTTAATCTATATTAAAACAAAATTTTTTATAAATATTTATCAATACGGTTAATTTTTGATCCAAAAATAGGGATAATTCAACTTTATAAATAATTTTCTTTATGAACGGCTACATAATTAAATAAGCGGCACAATTAGAATAATCTATTATGCACAATTTAAGTTCTGCTTTCGAATATAAAGAGTAATTATTTGAAGTTCTATGTAATTCGTCTATAATCACCCCGGTTTATCCCGTATTGTTATTTTAGAAATCCATCTTTAATTTTTAGTAAATATGCAAAGGCTTCTTCGTAATTATTTCCGATTACTCCGTCTAATATTGCATCCTCAATTGCAGATTTTATTTCTCCAACTTTCTTTGACGGTTTTAATTTACATACCGCCATAATTTCATCACCTCTAACCGGAGACTGGAAAAGTCTAAGTTTATCTTTCTCTTCAACCTCAAGTACCTTTTTCATTACTCGTTCATAATTGTCCAGGTACCTGGAGACCTTCTCCTGATTTTTACTCGTAATATCCGCTCTGCAAAGAGTAATCAGGTCTTCCAAATCCAGGCCGGCAGAAACGATAAGTCTTCTTATTGCAGAGTCTGTAACTTCTTCTTTAGCTAAGGCAATCGGTCTAAGATGCAGCCGCACAAGCTTTTCAACATACTCCAGATTAGCAAGCGGCAGCTTCATTCTATAAAAAATAGATTTCATCATTCTGGCACCCAATTCTTCATGCCCATGGAAAGTCCAGCCGACTCCTTCAACAAATTTTTTAGTCTGCGGTTTGGCAATATCGTGCATAAGAGCTGCAAAACGAAGCCATACATTGCCGGAAACTTGCGCAACATTATCAACAACCGTACAGGTATGCAGAAAAACATCCTTATGGTGGAAATCCTTTCTTTGATCTACTCCGGCAAGATTAGCGACCTCTGGAAAAATTATCTCCATTACTCCGGATTCGTAAAGCAATTTAAGCCCGACTGAAGGCTTGGGCGCTGCAAGGATTTTTAAAAACTCATCCGTTATTCTTTCCTGCGATACAACCTGCCTACCGTCAGGCAAGGTCTTTAACCTTTCTCTCAGCTTATTAGCTGCAGAATTTATCCTTTCATCAACATTAAAGTTTAATTGAGCTGCAAACCTGTACGCTCTCAATATCCTTAATGGATCGTCGTCGAAAGTAACTTCAGGATCAAGAGGGGTTTTAATTATCCTGTTAGTAATGTCTTCAATTCCGCCGTAAAGGTCAAAAAGGGTACCAAAATTTTTTTTATTAATTGATACAGCCAGAGTATTTATAGTAAAATCACGCCTGCTTATATCTTCTTCAAACGTACCGGAAGTAACAAAAGGCTTTCTGCTTTCATGATTATAGGATTCCCTCCTTGAGCCGACAAATTCAAGGTCGTAGTTTGAATACCGGAAATGAGCCGTGCCGAAATTTTTAAATAATGCAATTTTTTCAACTCCCAGTGAGTGAGCCAGATTCTCTGCATATAATGGCCCATTGCCGATAACTAAAAAATCAATTTCATTTTTTTCTCTACCTAAAAACAAATCCCGTATATAACCACCGACAACAAATACTTCGACGTTATTTTTATCCGCAACTTCTTTTGCATTAGATATAAAATCTAGTTTATTTAATTCGCTTTTAAATTCCATTCACAAAATTCTTTTTAAAAAACATCATAAAGCTTAGTACAAAATTAAAAAAATATTTTACCATAATATATTTTTTCCTCTGAAGTTTCGCTTTTTAATATTAATAGCCGGGGTATAATTCAGTTCAGAACAATCCCCTTAATTTCCTAATCTAGGGCAAAGTAGTTATGGAAGTATTTCTTAAGACATCGCCTTGATTTTTATAAAACCAATCAGCCTTCAAATAATTCGCTTTAATAATTTCATTATAATTAAAATCCCCTTTGTATCTTAATGCTAATGCGGCTGTTTTTCTGGCGCGGGCAAAATCCAAATTCTGCAGCATATAATTCGATAGCTTAAACATGGCGTAACTGCCGGCAAAATCTGTAACATCAAAATTTTTTCCGAATTGGTTTAGGAATAAATCGTAACCTTCTTCATAAAAATTTGAAAGCGTTATCATCACCGGGAATGAATAATAGTTGTATCCGGCTTCGTTTATTTTTTTTAGAACAGCGTATCTGTCAAAATCGCTGCCTTTAAGATAAGTAATTATCAGACTGTCGTCAGTTATCAGCGATCTTCTCAAATTGGAAAGATAATAATATGTATAATCCGGCTTTTGAATGCTCACTTCGTTATAAATTGAGTCTGCCTTATCAAAATTATTGCTCTCGGCATAAAGGTCGCCTAATTTTAACTCCATGCTGTAATAATAAGCTGAACCTTTAAATTGATTTATATTTTTAAGCAGGAAGTCTATTGCGCCGTTGTACTTATTTTCTTTCGACAGGCATTCAGCATATCCTATAACCGCGGAATAATTATTCGTGGTCTTTAAAATTTCCCGAAAAATCTTTTCTGCCCCCGTGAAGTTATTTTTGTAATATTCATTCCATGCACTCTCCAGGCTGCTTGCTACAAATCTCGGACAAACTTTGTAAAAGATAGATTTAGTTCCAAAATAATAATTAGCTTCATCTTTTTTATCGGTTACATCCAGCTGCTTAAGGTATGAATAATATCGTCCTTCCTCTCTTTTCAAGGGAAAGGAATAAACTTTTTCAAAATTACCGCTGTTATAAAATTTTTTAAACTTGTCTATTCCGAATTCACTTATCAGGTAGCGGCAAAAAGACCCTGCGTAAATGTATGATAATGAAGAGGTCTGTGTAAAGAAATTAGCACCGCTGAATAATTCCGAGATATTCACTTTGTACCCGTTGTTAAATGCAAGCGATGCCATAAAATCTATAGTATTGCCGTCATAGACGGGATCGGCCGCAACTGCCACCCCTTCTATTAAAGAGGGATTTAAACCTGCGGCCACCTTAAATATTCCGGAACCGAATACCGATGAGTAACAGTGAGCAATTTCATGCTTCAGAGTAGATTCGTAATCGCGGTATGTAATAAAGACGCTGCTGAGCCAGGGCTTTGCAACGTCTGCATTTGCGGAACCGAAAAGATTTTTTTTCTGATTGGCGTTTAGGAAAAGATATGAATGTATTTTTCCCGGATAATCGAAACCGAAAAACCGTTTTAATTCGCTGTAATAATATTCATGATAGATCGTAATTGCTTTTACAAGATTATTGTTTAATGTGGGAGGATAATAAATAACAAAATGTTTCGATTCCGCTCTTTTACTTAAATCATTTTTCAATTTTCCGAATGTTGTAGCTAAGCCGAATGAAGGTGAGAAATATTCAAACAAAACTGCAATTAAAAAAATACAGGCCAATATAACCGCCTTTAATCTATTCTTAGCCGAAAGAACTTTGTCATAAATAAAAAATATTATCCCTCCAAAGAACAATAAATTTGATATCCTGTATAATATAAGCTTTAAGCTTAAGGATATACCTTCGTCGTAAATTGTGCCCGGGAAATATCCGAATATAGGATTGTAAAAATACACTTGGGGATTGAAATAAAATTCCAAAAGCGGAATTAATAGAATTAACAGAAATAATAGGACAAAAAATATCCTTGGGTATTTTTCTGTTACAAAGACGCTGATAAATCCGAGGGACAATCCGATAATTACCGATGGTACAGTTATAACCGAATAGAATTCAACGCCGTCTAGAAAAGAACAGAAGCTAGTTAGTACGGAATGAGAAATGGAAATTATCGCAGGGATAAAGACAAAAGAAATAATCATTGTCCAGACAAGTTTTGGAAAGACTTCCCTTTTAATTACTTCCTTCTTAATTTTTTTTATTAAGGAAATAGAATAGAAGCCGGATAAGAGAACTAATAAAATTGAATTTGCGGCGCTAAACTCAAATCCAAATACTTTTGTTAAAGGCAGAAAGAGAAGTAGAATATTAAATACAAAGAGTATAAATAAGTATAATGGCAGGCAGTTATAAGCCTTTAATATTTTATTTATTCGATACAATGTTTTTAAAATTCTGTTCCTTCAATTCTCTCAATATCGGCACCGAGCATCATTAGTTTTTCCTCTATTCTTTGATATCCTCTATCCAGATGGTAGACTCTAAGAACTTCGGTAACACCCTCTGCAGCCAGGCCGGCAAGAACCAGACTGGCACTAGCCCTTAAATCCGTAGACATTACCTTTGCACCCCTTAACTTTTTAACGCCTCTTACAACTGCACTATTTTCTTTTACAGTAATATCTGCTCCTAATCTAACCAGTTCCGGGACATGTTTAAATCTATCAAGATAAATAGTATCCGTAACCGTGGATGAACCGTCTGCTAAAGCCATATACGCAGTCCATTGGGCTTGCATATCTGTCGGGAATCCGGGGTATATTGCTGTAGTAACATCGCTAGGTTTGGTAATATTATTAACTCCATCTACATGTGTTATATTATTTGAATTAATTATTTTGCAACCGCTATCTTCTAGCTTAGATAATACCGAAGTAAGATATTTGCCGGGAAAGTTTGTTAATTTTATTTCGCCATGAGTTATTGCGCCGGCAATTAATAAAGTGCCTGCTTCAATCCTATCGGGAATAGTTTCTATTTCCGACGAAGTTAAATCAGCTACCCCCTCAATTTCAAGAGTCGAAGTATTTATCCCATTAATTTTTGCTCCCATCTTTACTAAAAATTCTGCTAGATTGGTAATCTCCGGTTCCATAGCTGCATTATTTATAATTGTAGTTCCCTTGGCAAGAGTGGCGGCCATTAAAATATTACCTGTAGCGCCGACCGATGATACGTCAAAATTTATTATAGCTCCGTTTAATCTTTTAGACTTTGCAATAATATAGCCTTCCTGAAGGTCTATATCGGCGCCCATTTTTTTTAATCCCTCTATATGTAAATTTATAGGCCGCGGCCCCCAAGCGCACCCGCCGGGCAGGGAAACTTTTGCAGTGCCGTATCTGGAAAGAAGTGGCCCCAGCACATATACCGATGCTCTCATTTTCTTTACGTGTTCATAAGGCGCATCCTGACTAATAATATTTTCAGTATTTAATTTAAGTACATGATTCTCAAATGAAACTTCAACGCCGAGGTGCTTAAGCAGCTTAATCATTGTATAAACATCATTAAGCTCTGGAGTATTAAGCAGCGTTGATGTTCCTGAAGCAAGCAAAGAAGCCGGCATTAAGGCCAGGGATGCATTTTTAGCTCCGCTTATTTCAACATTGCCGGAAAGTTTTTTTCCGCCTTTAATTATAAATTTATCCAAAGTATATCCGTTTTATTATCAGTTAAAAAAAGAAGTAATTAATCGAAACGAGGTTTAAACTAAATATTCGGTGCGGTAAAATCAATTGGTAATAATCGAACCGTTATTAGTTACTATATAAATCTTTTTTGAAGGCGACTCACTTATTCCCATCAATGAGGCATAACTGCCGCTTTTATTTAATGACCAGCTTTTACCGGCATCGTTTGTTATCAAAATTTCTCCTTTGTTGCCAAGTATAAGTCCGTGCTTATCATCTGTAAAAAATACTCGGTATAAGCCTGATATTAAATTCGAAGGAATAACATCCCAGCTTTTCCCGCCGTTATCAGTCCTTGCAATTTCACCGCTGCCGCCAACAAGCACGCCGGTAGTCTTATTAATAAAACAAATGTCTCTAATATATTTATCGCTAAAACTTTTTTCAGAAATCCATGAATTACCTTGATCTGTGGTTTTTATAATTGTACCGTTCCAGCCTACAATAAATCCGTTATAATCGTCCGCAAAAGAAATGCTGTATAATAACTCCCCCGTAGGTGAAGTAACCGGGGACCATGTATTTCCGTAATCTTGAGTTTTAAGAATTGTACCCGAGGCGCCGATTATAAATCCGACAGAATTATCTTTTAGAAAATATATCTTAAAGAGAGATTGAGTTGTATCAGCTTCTAATTTTTGCCAGGTCTTTCCTTCGTCTGAGGTAGAAAGTATAGTGCCTTTCTCTCCTACAATAAAGCCTTTTCCCGTTGAAACAAATTTAATATCATAAAGATCGATAGAAGAAGAGTCATTCAATATTTCCCAGGTTCTTCCGCCGTTTATCGTTTTAATTACGGTACCCTGTCCGCCGCAAGCAAAACCGAGAGAATCATTAATAAAACAAATTGAATTTAAGCTGTTTGTGGTAGGGCTGCTTACCGATTTCCATTTATAAATTGAAGAGGGATTTGAGCTATCAAAGCTAAAATTTAATTCCGGGTTCTGACCTGTGCCCTTCCAAAATTGCGATACGGTTTGATAAACGAAATAAAACAAGCCAGCAAAAAGACAGAAGAAAAGGAAGGCTAAACTGTAAAACCGGACTCTAACTTTTAACGGCTGCTTGTTTTGTATTTTCTCCTGTCTGGTTATTCTTTTCTGAACTTTGGGTGCAGATAATTCTGCCTGGAAATTATAAATATCGGTTAAAAATTCTTCGCATGTTTGATATCTCTTAACAAGCGATTTATTCAGAGCCTTAGCTATCATCCTATCAGCTTCTGCAGGAATTCCGGTCGTCTTGTCTGAAAGCCTTGGCGGATTCTTTTTAAGATGAGCTTCCATAATCTGGAACTCAGTTCCCACATCGAACGGGGTCTTACCGGTCAGCATTTCGTAAAAAGTTATGCCGATAGAGTAGATATCGCTTTGTCCGGTCGGCTCCAGTGCTTTAATTTGCTCGGGACTCATGTATAAAATGGTACCGATTTTAGTTCCGGTTTTTGTTATCCCTTTGGATTCATAAATAGATTTTGAGATACCAAAATCCATTATCTTAGCCGTTCCTTCATTGTTAATAATAATATTTGACGGCTTAATATCCCGGTGGACAAAACCTTTTGCGTGCGCATAATCTGCGCCTGCGAGAATTTGTTTTAATATATTCAACGCCTCATTTAGTTCCAGCCTGCCTTTGCGCTGAATTAAATGTTCCAGAGTCTCTCCCTCAACATATTCCATAACAATGCCCAGAGTTTGCCTGTCCTCGGCAAAGCCGTACACCGGAACTATATTGGGATGGGTTAATTTAGCCTGGTTCTTTGCTTCCCTTTTAAATCTGGCTACAAACTGGGGATTTGCAATTGCCTGAGGACTGAGAATTTTTATAGCCACATATCGCTCGAGCTTTAAGTCGAGCGCTTTATAGACAATACCCATTCCCCCCTCGCCTAGTACTGCAACCAATTTATAATTCTCTATAAATTTTCCAACCATTATTTTTTCTTTTTAACAAATGCAAATGTATAATTGTCGGGAGCTCCTCTTTCTTCAATTAGCTGAGATAAATTTTGTGAAACCGATTCAATATTGTCGAGCTTTAAGAATTCTTCCAGTTCGTTATCGGTAATAACAGATGTTACGCCATCGGTGCAGACAAAAAACTTATGGTCGTCCTTATTATTTAATTTTTGTTTACTCAAGTCGATGTCTAGCGAAGCACTGTCTCCCAGAGCCCTCATTATAATATTTTTATTAGGATGATTTTCTGCCTCCTTAACAGTAAGATATCCTTCATCCAGTAATTTTTGGACGAGTGAATGGTCCTTTGTCAGCTGCTTCAATTTTCCGTTCTTACTGTTATAAATCCTCGAGTCCCCAACATGGCCCCAATAAGCAGTATCATCTGTTAAGAAGAGCACCTCTACCGTCGTGGCCATACCGCTTAAGTCCTTATTAACTGAAGATTGTTCGAGCACAGACCTGTTTGCTTTTGTTATAGAGTTTTTAATTCTCACTAAATAATCGGACTCGTCCGATTCATTAAAAGTATTGAAGACAATATTTACAGTTAGCTGAGACGCAACTTCGCCGGCCTTGTTTCCTCCTAGGCCGTCGCATACAACAACCAACAACCCGTTCGGACATTCGAAAACACCGACGGCATCTTCATTATCCAATCTTTGCAAACCGATTTTAGATACTGAAGTATGTACGTATTTCATCATCCCTCAAATAGAAATGTTATTGTTATCGCATAAAATTTTACGGCTTAAAATAAACACAATTTGTTTTAAAATCTTTATTTTTTTTATTTTTATACAGATAATTTTTCCATGTCACCTTAACTGTTCGTTTTAATTATTTCAATTCAATAAATTGGTGTTGATATAAAACCTGGAAAATCTTACTTTTGAATAAAGAAAAGTGTTATTAGATTCAATAATAAACGGATATTTTATATTGAATGTAAACCGAACTGGTAATTTGTAAGTAGACGTAAAATACCTCTTCGGTTTTTTTGTAATCATTTTAATGTTACTTATTAAACAACTTTCCATTATGCAAAATTTTGCTTTGGGTAAAGTAAAATTTAAAATATTCAGAAAATAAATAGAGAGGCCTAATGATAAAGCTTAATCATTTAGATTATTATCGTCTGCCATGGAATTTTACTGACAATTCTATTTCATGGCTAGAGCCCACAGCCAAGTGCAACCTTCACTGCGACGGCTGTTACAGGAAAAATGAAAACAACCATAAATCTCTTGAGGTAATAAAACAAGAGCTAGATGTTTTTACCCGCTTAAGAAAATGCGACGGAGTTTCCATCGCCGGCGGAGACCCACTAACACATCCGGATGTTATTGATATAGTTAAAGAAGTGAAAGAACGCGGCTTAAAGCCAATTCTTAATACGAACGGTTTGGCCTTAACCAAAGAGCTATTGCTAGAGCTTAAAAAGGCCGGAGTTTACGGATTTACTTTTCATATTGACAGCAAGCAAGGCAGACCGGGATGGAAAAATAAAAACGAGTTGGAACTAAATGAATTAAGATATCACTATGCAAGAATGCTTTCGGATGCTGGCAATATTTCATGCTCGTTCAACTCTACCGTTTACGAAGATACCATGCAGTATGTTCCGGAAATGGTTAAGTGGGCTGAGAAAAATATAGACATAGTGCAGGTTATGGTTTTTATACTCTACCGCGCTGTTAATAATAATCTGGTCGATTTCTACCTTGGCCCTAAAAAAATTGACATGAACGAGCTTGTATACAACGAAGAAGTTGTGGAGAGAACCGATATACAGGCAGAAGAAATTTGGGAGATGATTAAGAAAGAATACCCTGACTTTGACAGCTGCGCCTATTTAAACGGTTCAGAAAAACCGGATTCATTTAAATGGCTTTTAAGCGGCAGGCTTGGAGTGAAGGGAAAAATTTACGGGTATATGGGAAGCAAGGCAATGGAAATTATTCAGGCCGGCCACCATATGCTTTTTGACCGGTATCTTGCTTACTCCGAACCGAAAATGACTAGAAAAGGTAAGTCAATGCTGCTGCTAGGCGCCTTTGATAAGAGGCTGAGAAAAACTGCCAAGAACTTTTTAAAGAACCCTGTGAACATCTTCAAGCGTCTGCATTATCAATCGATAATGATAATTCAGCCTGTTGATTTTCTTGAAGACGGCAGGCAGAATATGTGCGACGGCTGTCCGGATATTACAGTCTGGAACGGGAAGCTCGTCTGGTCGTGCAGAATGGAAGAATTAACCAAATACGGGCACAACGTTAGAAGTTATCCCAAAAACTTTCTGGGCCATAATTAATTTAAAATAAAATCATTAAAGGCTCTCCCGGTTTAACTGGAATGGATTTAGATCGAGGTATTGAAAAAGTCCTATAAAGCTTTTAGTTAAGCCGGGCAGCTTATTATTTCCTGCCGGATAATCCGAAAAAATTTCACTCATAATACCTTTAGATAATTACAATTGAAGTGTTTTATTAGATTTGCTTCACTATTGCTGCTAGTGTATATTTACACTTCGTTTTTGAAACTTTGGGTTAAAAAATCTTGCCCGCAGTATAAACGAGACTATCTGACGCGAGAATGGCGGAATTTGGCAGACGCGCTAGACTTAGGATCTAGTACCGTAAGGTGTCGGGGTTCGAGTCCCCGTTCTCGCACTCTTTTTTATTTAATGTTTAATGTTTATGAGGTCCATTTGGAATTTAAAATAAATGATTTATCCGTTACAGAGAAAGAAGTTGAAATTACTTTTGCCTACGATGAGATTAAAACAGATGTTGAAAATGAAGTTAAGAAACAGACAAAAAAAGTCCAGCTGCCGGGATTCAGAAAGGGAAAAGTTCCGCTTGCACTGCTAAAGAAAATGTACGGCGATTCTTTTGAATACGAAGCTTCCGAAAAAATAGCTAACAACAAGTTTTGGGAAGTTGCAAAAGAAAACCATTTCCACCCGCTAGGGCAGCCTACTTTAACCGAAATTAATTTTAAGCCGGGCGAAGATTTAAACTTCAAAGTAAAGTATGAGGTAATTCCCCAGCTTGAAGTTAAAGATTATACCGGCCTGAAAATAGAAATCCCTGACTATTCGGTTAAAGATTCGGATGTAGAGGCTGAAATAAATTACATCCTTAAGGCAAACAGCACGAACGAACCTGCGGAAATAGTGGGAGAAGATAAAAATTTTATTATTGATATTGAGTTTACTAGAGTTGACGGCAACAATCAGCCTGTCGGCGGAACAAAGCCGGAAAATCTGCAGGTGGATTTAACTAACGAAAAAATACAGCCGGAAATTGTAGAGAATGCCAAAGGCAAGAAGGTCGGAGAGACATTTAACTTTACTTTTACGGATGAAAGAACTATGAAAAACAAAAAGGGAGAAGATGAGAAAGTAACCGAAAAATTTGAGTACAGGGCATTAATAAAAGATATAAAAAGGATAATTACTCCGCCGTTAACGGAGGAACTAATTAAGAAAGTTACAAAGGACAGAATATCTACCGAGGCAGAATTTAGAGAAGATATTAAAAAAGACATTCAAAAATTTTACGACCAGACATCCGATGATCTCATCCGTAACAAGCTGATTGATCTGATTATAAAGAACAACGACTTTAATCCACCGAGCGCATTAGTTAACAATGTTCTGGAGGATCTTGTTAAGGATGAGGAAGAAAGAGCTAAGAAACAAGGCTATAAAAGCATTGATAAAAAAGAGGCTGAAAACAGGCTTAGAAATGCCGCAGCATACAATGTAAAATGGTACCTTATTAAGAATGCAATCGAGAAAAAAGAGGAAATAAAGATTACCGATGAAGAATTGAATGAATTGGCCGAAAAGGATGCCGTTCAAACAGGGATAGCCGTAGACAAGTTGGTAAATTACTACAAGTCTTCAAACTACGGTGAAAAAATTCTCGATAACAAACTATTCGACTTTCTGAAGGCAAAAAACGAAATAACAAAAATTGAACCGGAAAAAATCAAACAAAACGAAGTCGAGGAAACGAAATGACAAATCATCTTGAAATTTATAACCAGCTGGTTCCTTACGTCATCGAACAGACAGGCCGCGGAGAAAGAGGAATGGATATTTATTCCCGCCTGCTGCGCGAAAGGATTATCTTTATAGGTACCCCTGTCGATGACCATATTGCCAGCTTAACTATTGCTCAATTAATTTTTCTTGAAGCCGAAGATTCCGAAAAAGATATTAACCTATATATAAATTCTCCGGGGGGAAGCGTAACAGCCGGGCTGGCAATTTACGATACGATGAAATACATTAAGCCGGATGTTGCCACCATTTGCGTGGGAATGGCAGCAAGTATGGGTGCAATATTATTAGCCGGAGGTGCAGCGGGTAAGCGCACTTCTCTGCCCCATTCAAGAATTATGATTCACCAGCCGTGGGTTGGCGGACTGCAGGGACAAACTTCGGATATTGAGATTCACGCTAAAGAAATGATTAAAACCCGCGATACTCTGTATCAAATACTTGCCGAGCATACCGGGAAAGCATTAGAGCAAATAACAAAGGACTGCGACAGGGATTATTTTATGTCTGCCGATGAAGCCAAAACTTACAACCTGGTAGATAACATACTCGAGAAAAGAATACCCTCAAAATAGTAAATTTGAATATGTCGTCCCGGCAATTATTCCGGGACGATAGCATCATTCCCTGAACTTTCCCGCTCACTTTTTAATTTCTGAATCATTATTATTAATTTTTGATAAAGGAATTTTTAATTTTTTCTTCTATCAACTTATGAACAGCATATTGTTAAGGCTATGAATAAAAGGAACACTTATTTTGTCGAGCTATTATTATTTACTTTAATCTTCGCGCAGGCTGTTTCTCATGCTCAAAGTAATTTCCACTCCAACGAAAGAATAAAGAAGCTCGATGCCTATTTGGCCGAGTATCAGAAAAATAAAGCGGTAGCTTCAATTTCGGCGGGTGCAATACAGAAAGGGAAAATCATCTGGCAGAATGCATTTGGATATGCTGATATCAGCCATAAAGTCCCCGCCACTCCTAATACCGTCTATAGGATCGCGTCAATTTCAAAGCTGGTAACCGCAGTTGCCGTAATGCAGCTTGTTGAGAAAGGAAAAATAAAACTTGATGAAGATGCGAGGAAATACATCCCCTATTTTCCAAAAAAGAAATGGAAATTCACAGTCAGGCAAATTCTGCAGCATACTGCAGGCCTAAGGACGTACAGAAAAGGCGAATTCAACAGTACAAATTTCTACTCCTCTACCAGAGAAGCCGTAGGCGTAATACAGAACGACTCGTTAGTCTATAAGCCCGGCACAAAGTATGTCTATACAACACTCGGTTATAATTTGCTTGCGGCTATAATTGAAGATGCATCCGGATTAAGCTTTACTGATTACTTAAGGAAATATATTTTCGAGCCTGCAGAAATGAATTCCACTTATCCGGAATTTCACCAGAAAATTATAATGAATAAAGCGGTAGGCTATGTAAAGAACAAATACCGAAATTTTGAAAACGCGCCCCTTGCCGATTTAAGCATAAAATTTGCGGGGGGCGGACTTATCTCTACCTCGGGTGACTTGCTTAAATTTGCGAACGCAATCTTATTAAATAAATTTATCAAGCATTCAACGCTCGACTCCATGCTGGTGCCTGTTAAGCTGCTCAACGGAAGAGCCATTGATTGCGGGCTGGGCTTCGAAATAAAGCACGACAAAAATAATAAATTTTTTTATGGCCATTTCGGATACGGCACCGGGTTTATTTCTTTGCTCGCTATCTTTCCTGAAGATTCTCTTGCAGTAGTAGACCTTATAAATACCGATGATAGAAATTTGGGTGGCCCTGCGTTAGACCTGGCTTCGATAATTTTAAACAAGCCTTTCAACTATCCTTTAAAGCCTCTGCAGGATAAAATGATGGAGTTTACTCTTTCAAAGGGAATCGACTCTGCAATCAGCTTTTATAAAATGATTAAAACAGATTCAGCGAATTATTACGATCTTTCTGCCGAAGCTTTTAACGAGGTCGGTTATGATCTATTGAAAATAAAAGATAGGAAGAGCGCTATACGCTGGTTTAGCTTTTATGCCGATGAGTTCCCCCAGAATATATCTCCTTATTTGGGATTGGGAGATACATATTACAACGATAACAATAAAGGACTTGCCAGAAAATATTATAGGAAAGCACTTAAAATCGATTTCAACAATTCTTACGCAAAACAGATGATAAGTAAACTTGAGAGCGATTGATCGATAATCTAAAAATTAAGTTGAGCCCTAAAGCTCCCGGAAAATAATTTTACTTTCAAATCTTTACGCCGCCAGGGTAATAAAGTTAAAGCGTACACATCTTTTTCAGAATTAGTTTCCCCACTCCGTTTTCTGCTGTGATGCTTTAAATACTTTGATGAATAACACACCGATGATATTGATTATTCGAATACATGGCTTATATTTAAGTGCGGTTGTCTTCACGAATTTTTTCCTTGTTTAAGCGAGCTTTTATTTTAATTTTGCCGTCGGAATGAAGAAGTAAAAATTATTATGATCGGTACAAGATTCACAGAATATGTCCCTGAAAACAGCGGCGGAGGTTTTAACGATTTATTGAAAATCTTTCTGCAGCTTCTTACGATAACTTCCGGCGACGTTAACGAAGCTCTTAATTGGATGAACCAGCTTGATAGGAAATATAATTTAACAAACGACGGCTACGGCATAGGCGATTTTATCCAGGAGCTAAAAGACAAAAACTATATAAAGGAAGAGCAAGAAGGTACAATCCTTTCCGTTACTGCCAAAGGCGAGCAGGCTATCCGAAAGCAATCGCTCGAGGAGATTTTCGGCAAGCTTAAGAAATCTGCAAAAGGTAACCACAGAACTCAGTTTACCGGCACGGGCGACGAATTAAATTCGGACAGGCGCGAATATTACTTCGGCGATTCGCTCGATCAAATCGATGTTACCGACTCCTTAAAGAATGCACAAATAAATCACGGCATAGACGACTTTAAACTTACCGAAGACGATCTTGAGGTTGAGGAAAGAGATTTTAAAGCGATCACCTCCACCGTCCTGATGATTGATATTTCTCATTCAATGATTCTTTACGGTGAAGATAGAATAACCCCCGCTAAGAAAACGGCAATGGCACTTTCAGAATTAATTACAAATAAATATCCCAAAGACACTCTCGACATTATAGTGTTCGGTAACGACGCATGGCCCATTGAAGTGAAGGACCTGCCGTATCTGCAGGTTGGACCTTACCATACAAACACCGTTGCCGGAATTCAATTAGCTATGGATATTTTAAGACGCCGGAAAACCAGCAATAAACAAATTTTTATGGTTACCGACGGTAAGCCTACATGCCTTAAAGAAGGCGTTAAATATTATAAAAACAGCTTCGGGCTGGATAGGAAAATTTTAAACAAAACTTTAGACCAGGCAGCAAAATGCAGAAGAGCGGGAATAAGCATTACAACCTTTATGATTGCCCGAGATCCCTATCTGCAGCAGTTTGTAAGAGAATTTACTAAAACCAACAACGGCAGAGCATTTTACAGCAGCCTTAACGGTCTCGGTGATTACATATTCGAAGATTATGTTAGGAACAGAAGACGGCGGGTAAAATAACTTTCCATTACTTTATTAAACAACGATTTTTAATACCGGAGATTTTTTTCAAATGAACTATAGATCAATTTCCACTCTGGGAGAACTAAAGAAAAGCGGCTATAAATCTGTCTCTATAAAAGATGAACTGCGCAGCAATTTAATCAAGTCGTTAAAGAATAATGAAAATCCGTTTAAGGGAATAATTGGCTATGACGATACGGTTATTCCGGATATCCAGACGGCAATTCTTTCGAGACACAATATTATTTTACTCGGACTAAGGGGACAGGCAAAGACAAGGATTGCCAGGCTTCTGATTAATTTACTCGACGAGTACATCCCTGTTGTTGAAGGCTCAGAACTGAATGACGATCCGTTGGCTCCGCTTTCCAGGTACGCAAGGGATTTAATCAATGAACATGGAGACAAAACCGGCGTTGCCTGGGTACACCGGTCGGAACGCTATGCCGAAAAACTTGCCACACCGGATGTTTCGGTTGCCGATCTGATAGGAGACGTAGACCCTATTAAAGCCGCGGCGCTAAAGCTTCCCTATTCCGATGAAAGAGTAATTCATTTCGGATTAATACCAAGGTCTCACCGCTCCATTTTTGTTATAAACGAACTACCTGACCTGCAGGCCAGAATTCAAGTTGCCCTCTTCAACATTCTGCAGGAGAACGATATCCAGATAAGAGGCTTTAAATTAAGGCTGCCTCTGGATATTCAATTTCTCTTTACCGCCAACCCGGAGGACTATACCAACAGAGGCTCAATTGTAACTCCGCTTAAGGATAGAATAGACAGCCAGATACTTACACATTATCCGAAGACCGTCGAGACTTCAATGGAAATTACACGGCAGGAAAGTAATTTGACAAAAGAGCAAAATGAAAAAGTTAAGAGCAGCAGTCTCTTAGCTCTCATGATTGAGCAGATCGCGTTCGAGGCCAGGCAGAGCGAATATGTAGACCCCAAAAGCGGAGTATCTGCAAGGCTTACTATATCGGCTTATGAAAATTTAATAAGCACGGCGGAACGGCGCGCAATCTTAAACAACGAGCCTGTAGCCAGCTTGCGTATATCCGATCTTTACGGCGTAATACCTTCAATAACCGGCAAGGTGGAACTGGTTTATGAAGGCGAGCAGGAAGGCCCTTCCAAAGTTGCCCAGATATTAATAAGTAAATCGATAAAAACAATTTTTCAGAACTACTTCCCCTCTCCGGAAAAACAAAAAAAGAGCCAGTCGATAAATCCTTACCAATCGATTGTAAGCTGGTTTGGTAAAGGCAATGTTGTAGATATTTTAAATTCGGCTTCCGATAGGGAATATGAAAAAGCCCTGAAGAGCGTACCGGGGCTAAAAGATTTGGTACATAAATATCAGCCCAGCCTAAGTGAAAAAGAACAGATGCTATTTATGGAATTTGTCCTGCACGGCCTTGCTGAACATTCCCAGTTAAGTAAATTCAGGCTTGAGCATGGATTGCAGTTTAAGGATATGCTTAGTACAATGTTCTCTCTTAACGACGAAGATGATGATCAAAGTATTACCGGTACAGACGATTTTTACAGGTAGGCTATTCTTTTTTTAACCTAAGTATCACTGTCTTGTTCTCCCTGCCCGTTAAGTATTTGTTCAGCGAAGCCGGGGATTTGAATATATCCAGAATCATCGAAGACTTTTCAGTACTTTCAATTTGGCCAGGCTTTTCCGGTTCGTTGTAGGCCTGAGTGGTTTTTAACAAGCTACCGAGAGATTTCTTTTCGCTGCTATCGTACTTAATCAAGCTGGGTATAGGCTTTGGCAAGGTCTCTTTATTATTGCCTGCATCCGCCGGTTTCTTTTTCTCCTCTACTTCTTTCTTCGGTACGGCAGCCTTTTTAAAGTTCATCCTCATTATTTGCCTGTAATCGAAATCCGTATCTTCCGAAATATTATGCTGAATAATTTTTATACCGTTTGCAACCGGTTCAATTTTATCTTCCTTCTTTTCCACTGCCGGTTTTTTCTCAGGTATTGGTTTAACATCGGCGGCGGCTTTTTCTTTCGGCACTTCTTTGGGAGAGGTAATGTTTTCCTCATCCTTTTCCGATTTTGCCGGATGCTCTGTAATTTTTCTCGAGTCTAGTTTCTTCTCCTGCTCAGGTATTTTTTCTGCTGCAGGCTTTTTATCCGGCATCGGCATTTTCGGCGGCTCGATTTCTTCTACTTCTTTTGCTTTCTTTATTTCAACTTCTTTATCTAATTTTTCTGCCTGCTTTTTCAATTCCTTAACCGGTACGTCTGTTTTTGCCGGTTTTACCTTTGCTTCTGTTCTATCGGTTTTTTCCGCTTTATCTTTTTTCTCGAAAACAAATATGGCATCGGCAAAAGCTTTGTCGTTTTGGAACTTCGCTTCGGTAGCCTCCAGGTCGATAGAGTATATCTCAGCAAAGTTGGGCAGGTCGCCTATCCGGTTCAAAGTTGTAAGACCCACCTGCTGGATTCTAAATCTTAAGTCATAGTAATTTATTGCTTCGGAGTAATCCTCTAGCTCCTTTATCGCAAAGACAGGGTCAAAATAAATCAGTTCCGTTATTCCATTAATATTCATATAGAAGCCGTATTTGGACAGATAGATTCCGAAGTCTTTAATGTTCGTAAGCAGTCTGTAAACTATCATATTCTTGGGAGTGAATTCGTTTACAAACCTGCACACTGCGCTGTAGCTGATTTTTTTAGGAGTCTTTTGCAGATCGTCTTTATAAATAATATTAAAATTTTCTTCTAGGTTAAATATATTCCTGGAAAAAATTACCACGTCATCCTTTTTTATATCCAGTGTTTCTAACAACATAGAAAAAAAATATTATTTATCTATATTATAAAATAAAAAAAAGCAGGCTATTTACAATAACACTTGTACTATTAACTGCCTGCCCAGTAAATTACACCAAGATCGAACTGGTGAATCAGCATAGAGTTCTTCGGCAGTATTCTTATAATAAAGCCTTGCTGGCCGCTCTTGGTGCAGGTTACACTGCCCGAATATTTATAAAGCCCGTTCTTTGATTTTGATAAATCGGCGTTCATTACAACTGTTGAATTGTGCTGGGGATTATTGTCATTCTCCAGCGGTCCGTAATAAATCTGTACGTCAACATCATCCGGAGTTAAATTACCTAAATCTATATCAGCTTTAATGGGAAATTTTTCACCGACAAATAACTTTCTAGAGCTGCCGTTGGTATCGTAGTTTATCAGCTTTACGCTAGACCAATTATTTTTAACGTTGTCCTTCCACAAAGCCAGTTCCTTTACCTTAGACCTGTTGTCCTCATTCAGCAGCATGCTTTTTTCGTAAGCTTGGCAGTAATATTTGTTGAAATACTCCTGGACCATCCTGTGCGTATTAAAATACGGCCCCAGCTTCTTCATAGAGTTTTTAATCTTTGCAATCCATTTTCTCGGCAGCCTGTCTTCGCCCCTTGAATAGAACATGGGGATAATCTGCGTCTCAAGCGTAGTATACAACTGCCGGGATTCCACTTCGTCCTGGTAATCCGGATCGGTGTACTCTTCGCCGTTGCCTATCTTCCACCCTACTTCGGGATCGAAGCCTTCATCCCACCAGCCGTCGAGTACGCTAAAGTTCAGGCCTCCGTTCGCAATAACCTTCATACCGGATGTACCGCTTGCCTCCAGCGGCCGCCTTGGGTTATTAAGCCAAACGTCGCAGCCCTCAACAAGGTAATGCGCAACATTCATATCGTAATTTTCAAGAAAGACGATCCTCCTTTTGAACTTGTCCTCCTTTGTTATCTGGTAAATTTCCTGAATGAACCTCTTCCCTTCTTCGTCTTTTGGATGCGCTTTGCCAGCAATAATAAACTGTACGTGATTTTCCTTGTTGTTAACTAAATCAGCCAGCCGCTCTATATCCTTAAAAATCAGAGTTGCTCTTTTATAAGTTGCAAACCTTCTTGCAAAGCCGATAGTTAATGCGCTGGGGTCCAGAGCTTCTGCGGCTTCAGCTAGCTCTTCCAATCCGCCGCCGTGGGATTTTACCTGCGCAATTAAACGTCTCCTTGCAAATGCAACTAGTCTTTCCCTGCGCCTTTCATGAGTACGCCACAGCTCTTCGTCGGGTATTTTATCTATTCTCTCCCACAGCTCTTTCGAAGCCGGATTCTCTGCCCATTTCTCTCCCATGTACTGCAAGAACAGTCCCTCCATCTCGTGGGAGATATGCGATCTGATATGAACACCGTTTGTTATGTAGCCGATAGGGATTTCGTTAAACGGAATATCCTTATACCCGGAGACCCACATCTTCTTTGAAACCTCGCCGTGAAGTTTGCTTACGCCGTTAATGTAACCGGCAGTGTTCATCGCCAGATGCGCCATGTTGAAAACATTCGATTCGCTGTTCTTATAAATATTTCCGAGCGAATAAAATTCCTTGTCGGAAATATGCAGCTCATGCCTGTAAAAAGAACCGAAATATTTTTCAACAAGCTCATTGGAGAACACATCTATTCCTGCCGGCACAGGAGTATGCGTGGTAAAAATATTCGAGTAATATCCCAATTCTTTCGCTTCTTTGTAGCTCAGTCCGTCGTTTTGAATTGAGAGCCTCATCCTTTCAAGTGAAAGAAATGCGGAGTGTCCTTCATTCATATGGCAAACCATAGGCTTAATACCAAGGGCATGTATAGTGCGTATGCCTCCTATGCCTAAAATTATTTCCTGCTGTATCCTCGTCTCTACATTGCCGCCGTATAATGTTTCCGTAATCTTCCTATCTAATTCCGAATTCAGCGGAATATTTGTATCCAAGAGATAAAGCGGCACTCTGCCTACCTGAATTTTCCAGACCTGGAAGAAGACTTCTCTTCCGGCAAGCATAATTGAGAGTACAAGCGGTTCATCCTTATGATTATGGACCAGTTCCATCGGCAGGTTGTAAAAATCGTTTATCTCATATCGCTCGTGCTGCCAGCCGTCCGAATTTAAATATTGCTGGAAGTAACCTTCCTTATAAAGCAGGCCCATGCCTATAAGCGGTATACCTAGATCGCTTGATGCTTTCAAATGATCGCCTGCAAGTACACCCAGCCCGCCTGAGTATGTCTGCAGGCATTCGGTCAGTCCGAATTCAGCCGAAAAATAAATTATATTGAATTGATCCGAAGAGTTATAATTCTTTTGGAACCAGGTTTTTTCAGTTAAATAATCTTTCAGCTTGCTGTGAACTCTATTTAAATGCGCAAGGAATCCGTCGTCGTGAGAAACTTCATTCAATCTTTCCTGACTAATCTTTCCGAGCATCATTACCGGATTGTGGTTAGTTTCCTCCCACAGTTCCATATGCAGCCGTCTGAACAATTCTCGTGAATCGGGGCTCCAGGACCAATGCAGATTATATGCTACTTCTCTAAGCCTTTCCAAATTTTCCGGAAGCGAAGGTACGACGTTATACGTGCCTAAAAATTTATACATGAACTCTCCGAATTATATTTATTATTTTCTTTTTTATGTTACAATTACTAAATTTTTCTTAAATAATCTAATAATATAATGAAGATTTTCTTAGTAAAAAAAAATACCCATATAAAAAAAAGTTGTAATTGTTACAGGATAACCAAATTTCCTTGTCTTATTTTTCAAGTAAATCTTAACGGTAATAATCCGGCATAAGACTAGCCGATAATTATACGGTTAAAAATAATAAACAGGATGGTTGACTATTGTGATTAAAGTAAATTACCATTTGAGGATCGGGTATTCTTCCGCCGGGTTTAGCTTTCGGCTTTAACCGGCAGATTTTTTAATGAAAATAATTTGTATTAAATTTTGAACCGGAATTCTCTTGGGAATTTGAGCAACAACCGGTATAAAAAAGTTATCTGGATGAAAAATATTCTTCTCATAGAAAACGATGACAGCAGCATAAAGACAATTGTAACGGCGCTTGGAGAAAATTATTATTTAGATGTAGCTGAAACCGCAACCAAGGGTTACGGGCTGGCACTTAAAAATGCACCCGACCTGGTAATATGCAACAAGCATATTTACGATTCATCAGAAAACGAGGTGCTGCACAGACTGAGGGATGATTCCTTTATCTCAACAATTCCTTTTGTGTACCTGATTAACAAGGACACTGTTTGGGTAGAAAAACCTGACAAGACAAACGCATTCGACTATTTTATTTCAAAGCCTTTCAAGAGAAATGAAATATTAAAAGTAATTAAGCTTGCTCTTGAAAAGTATACTGCCGTCCTGGAAAAATCCGAAAAAAAATTGCAGGACCTGATGGGCAGTATTTCTTTTGCCCTGCCACACGAATTCTTTACTCCCTTGAACGGCATTCTCGGCTTCTCGGAAATTATCGTAAAAGATTTCGATCATCTTTCCAAACCTGAGATTCTGCAGATGCTGGGCTACATTAACAGCGATGCACAGAGGCTTAAAAAAATTACTGAAAACTTTTTGGCTTTTGCACAGCTCGAAATGATTTCCAGAGATCCGGATAAAGTGAACTCACTCAGGACTTCGTATTTTATTAATCCTAAAGATATAATAATACAGACCGCTAACCAGGCTGCTGCCGAGGCAGACAGGGCAGACGATCTTATTCTGGAAATAGAAGACGGCGTACTAAGAATGACCGAGAGCTATCTGAAAAAGATTATTACGGAAATTGTAAGCAACGCATTTAAGTTTTCAGCTAAGGGTACACCTGTAATTGTCAGCATGCTCTCCAACGATATAAGCGTTATGATCTCGGTTTCAGACAACGGACGCGGTATGACACCCGAGCAGGTAATTTCTATCGGGGCTTATATGCAGTTTGACAGGAAAATCTACGAGCAGCAGGGCTCCGGGCTCGGACTTATTATTGCAAAAAAAATTACCGAGCTTTACGGCGGTCATTTCACTATTGAAAGCACAGTAAATGAAGGTACTAAGGTAAATATTGTATTTGATAATTAACCGTTAAACTCTTCTTAAACGCATCGTAAAATTATAGAGGACACTATGGGCAAATTCGATTTAAATAAAATGCAAAGCATAATTGCCAAAATGAATCTGGACGGCTGGCTGCTTTATGATTTCAGAGGATCAAACGACCTGGCTCAAAATATTTTGGATATACCTAAAAGCAGCCATCTTACAAGAAGGTTTTATTATTTTATACCTCGCACCGGAGAGCCGGTTAAAATTGTTAATGCTATTGAAGCATTCCATTTAGATCATTTGCCCGGCAAGCAGCTTAAATATTCCAGCCATGCATCGCTTTCCGGCCATTTGAAGGAAACATTAAAGAGCGCTAAGAAAATAGCGATGGAGTATTCTCCGCTTAACGCTATCCCCTACGTTTCAAAGGTTGATGCCGGTACAATAGAGCAGATAAAATCTTACAGCGTTGAGGTAGTTACCAGCGGCGATTTGATTTCTTTGTTCGATGCGGTTTGGACCGAAGAGCAGTACCGGGATAATATACCCGTTGCAAACTCATTGGTTGATATAGCTCTCGGTGCCTTCAAATATATTAAAGAAAAAACTCTTGTCTCCGAGAAGTTAACCGAATTTGACGTTCAGCAGTTTATCGACGACGAAATTTCCAAACGCGGATATGTTACCGAACCGCCGATAATTGTAGGTGTGAATGAGAACAGCGGCAATCCACATTACGCTCCTGATAAAGACCACTTTAAAGAAATTAAGCGCGGCGATTTTGTTTTGATAGACCTCTGGGCAAAGGTTAATAAAGAAAGCGGAGTGTGGGCGGATATTACCTGGACCGGCTATATGGGCGAGTCTGTACCCGATAAGTACGTGAAAATTTTTAACATCGTTGCAGAAGCCCGGGATACGGCATTCAACCTTGTTGCCGGCAGATTTAAACAAGGCAAAGAAGTAAGAGGCTACGAGGTTGACGACGCGGCTAGAGAAGTAATTACTAAGGCAGGCTACGGCGAGTACTTCTTCCACCGCACCGGTCATTCCATTACTATCGACCTGCACGGGAGCGGCTCTCATATGGATGACTACGAAACAAAGGACGAAAGGCTCCTTCTTCCCTCTACGTCTTTTTCAATTGAGCCGGGAATATACCTTCCGGAATTCGGAGTGAGAACTGAAATAGATGTATTTATAAAACCCAGCGGCGAAGTTATTGCTACGGGCGACTGGATTCAAAAAGAAGTTATACCGATTTTAAAATATTAAAATTGGAGATTATCCTTAACCTCATCCCAACCCTTCTCCTAAAAGGAGAAAGGCTTATAAAAGCTAGTGACTTAATGTTAATAATTCTGACAGAATATTATCATAAATCGTTTTGTTGACAATAAGTCTCTCTCCTCGTAGGAGAGAGATTAGAGTGAGGTTAAGATATTTCAATATTCATAAAAGTTATTATTTATTCATTGAAAATTACTTCCTTGTCAGCCTCCGGGGGCAAATTTTTCTAATGAAAAATTTGGGTTTAATCTTCAATTTATTTTTTCCATCTAAAAAGATTATAGCTTTAAGAACTCAACTCTGCGGTTAAGCGCTTTGTTGGTTGCATTATCGTTAGGTGCAACCGGCTCGCTCTCGCCCTTCCCGTCGGTCTCCAGCAGCGAAGCGCCTATGCCGAAGTCGTTAACAAGTGCATTCTTAACCGAAGCTGCGCGGCGCTTTGATAAATCCAGGTTCGATCTATCGTCGCCGTCGGAATCCGTATGCCCGACAATTTTAACTTTAACACCCTGCGCGTCCTTTAGTATTGCAGCAATTTCCTTTAAGGTGCCGTACGATTCGGGCTTAACTACATCCTTATTCACGTCAAAGTAAATGCCGTAAGTAACCAGCTTGCCTTCTGTCATCAGCTTATTGCGCATATCCGGTGCGCCGACTGCAATACGTACATTGCTTATCATTGCGGCACCGTCTTCAAAGCGCAGCCTGTCTATTTTCAAGCAGTCGGTAGGTATTGCTTTCGGAAGATCGAACAGTTTGTTCTGGTCCTGGTACAGCCGTATCCTGGATTTCTGTACCCAGATTGCAATATGGTATTTCCGGTTTTCCGTTTGAATAAGAGTCTTGTCATCAACGCTGCCTTTTAAGCTTGCGGCCCTGCACTCGTTTTTATTAAACCATGTTGAAAACCTTGATGCGCCGTAGTACTCAACGGTATATTCGAATCCGCCGTTGCCGGGCGCGGTTCCGGCGTCCCAGGCTTTGGGATTTTTCGCCTGGAATAACCGCATATGCCAGCCTGCCATTCTCTTATCCTTGCCTTGGATCGGGATTACATCGTATTCAATAGTATAGTTATCCGGCAGCTTAAGCAGTTCGTCTGTCCAGATTGTCTCGCGTATAATAAACTTCATCCAGTGCCCGGGTGCAAGATTTGTTGTAACTACCTCTGCCGTTCCGTTGGTATTCCACAGCGCGGGAAAATCTCCAACCGCATCCTGGCTGAAATCATCGAAGTATATTACCTTCTCGCCCGGAACAAAATCGTACTTTGAGTTTATTACGGCCTGCGGACTGCTGCCTGCTTCAGCAGTGTTTACGCCTGCTGTATTGCCCTGTACCTGCTCGTTCTTTTGAGTGTTCTGCTTGCTGTCTTTGGCCTTCGCGTCTCCCTCTTTCTTTTTATCGTCGCCAGAAATCTGCTTGTCGACTTCGTCGTACGCCTTTTCCACCCCTTTATTAATTTTATCCTCAACTCTTTTTTCCCCTTCTTTCTTTACCTTTTCCTCGGCTTTCTTTTTTATCTTATCCAGAAACTGCGCCTGCGAAGTTTGCGCCAGACCAAAAGCCAGCGCCAGGGAACATATTAAGATCAACCGTTTCATTTTGTACCTCCTCATTTATTTGATAAAATTAAGAACACGTTATTTTACATTTAACTACGCTTATGTCTAGTTATTTTGGTGCTGTTAAGATTGGTTATCCTTTTTATTCTTCATATAGTTGTGAATAAACTTGCCGAACTTTTTATCTTTCTGCCTTTTTTCATAGTACGACATTTCGAGGTACAACGATTCCTTGTACATCTTCATATAGCTGTCGTATCTTTCTTTAGAGATAGTCCCCTCTTCCACTGCATGCAGAATTGCGCATCCATCTTCTACCGTATGTGTGCAGTCGGAATACCTGCAACTGTTTGACAGCTCCGATATTTCGTTAAAAGTCTCATCCAGACCGGAATCAGCCGAAATTATTCCAAGCTCGCGCATGCCGGGATTATCAACTATAATTGCCCCGTTCACTAATACTATAAGCTCGCGCCTGGTAGTAGTATGCCTGCCGCGCCCGTCTTTTTCTCTTATTGGCTGTGTCTTGTGCAGGTCACTGTGTATTAAATTATTTAATAAGGTGGTTTTGCCCACGCCGGATGAGCCGAGCAGACAATATGTGCAGAACGGGGTTAGATAAGCTTTAATGCCTTCAATGTCGGAAGCATTATTATTGCTGAAAGAGATAATTCTTATGCCCGCCGCCATTTTGAAGATATCATTTTTCTTTTTCTCAATTTCTTCTGCGCTTTGCAGGTCACTTTTGCTTAAGAATATAACCGGTGTAATATTACTTTCATTTATCATTACCAGGTAGCGTTCTAGCCGGCGCAGATTAAAGTTGGAGTCTAGCGACTGCATTATAATTGCGGTATCTATATTTGCTGCAATAAGCTGATACTCGATTTTTTTGCCCGGCGTTTTTCTTTTTAAAAGCGATTTCCGCGGAAGTATGTCGTGTATAATGGCTAAAGAATCATCGTCGAACATCTGTGTATAAACCCAATCGCCCACTGCAGGTAAATCCAGAGAAGAATCCGAATTAAATAAAAACTTACCGGTAAGCTCGGCGTAAATATCTTTCTGCCCGTTAGTAACGACAAAGCTGTTTTTATTTACGCTTATTACCCGTGCAATTTTAAGATTCTCCAATTTACCCGGCTCAATTTTATCTCTGAACCATTTGTCGAATCCGAGCTTTTCTAAATTATTATTCATAGTATTTTTAAATTCATTTTAATGCTACATCCAGCCCGCGCCGGCACAGTTCCGATTTAATCGGAACGGAGACGGGAACAACAATTATGGTTTTGCCAACACAGCTTTTAATTAAACTTCAGCTATCTAACTAACAATGCTTTTAGAAACTAATTACCTCGAAAAACAATTCCTCAAAAAACGCCAGATGATCGCATCCCAAAGGCAGTCGGTATTAAGCAGCAGGTTAAGCTTTGGTGTTACAATTTGTAATTAAATCCTAATAAAAAACTATAAAAACTTATCTTTTCAGTACTCATTTGACTAGTTGGATAGTATATATAAATAAAATTGTAGGATATGCTATTATATCTTATACTTAAATCCATATCCAGGTTTTTATATATTACTAAAGTCGAACCAATACCGAATCTGATAACAAATTTTGTAACGGACTCTCTTTTGGGTTCTGATGAAACTAATTCATATAAACCTTCAAAGCGTTCGGATGGTTTATAATTTTGAAACGTGTAATCTCGAGTAATAAAATGAACTCCCAATTCTCCAGCCCAATAGGGTAAGAATAATCCTAGTGGGAATGAATATTTTATTCCAGCTAAAAGTGGAATAGAGCTAAATTTATTCCCATCCGGACCAATATCTTCATTCCAACAATTAAATCCGGTAGAAATACTAAGTTGAACACTATCAGATAGCTTATAAAAAATTCTGCCTTCAACTTGGTAACCTAATGGAGTATTGATAAAAAATTTTGGACTAACAATGCCAGATGAAACAGAAATTTGCCACTGACTTTGTGCTGAAGATTTTCCAGTAAAAAATAATGATAGAAAAATCATTAATAAATATTTCATGTTCTTTCATATATTTTAATGCAGCTTAACTTCGTGCAACCGGCACGTCGCCTGCGGGACAATAATTCCGTTTAAAGTACAAAGCCAATAATTTTAAAATACCAAGTGCAAAAACAGTCTACCACTTATTAGGTTTTACCATTATGCTCAATAGTAATTACTACATTTCCTTTTTTATGTCCTTTGTCAACATATCTATGAGCTTCTACTATTTCTTCCATTGGATAGCATCTGTCAATCACGGTTCTCAGCTTTCCAGCTTCGCAGAATTCTTTGATAGTGTAGAGGTCTTCTACCTTTAACTTGATATTGCCGGACATAGAAAAAACGTTTAGATAGAGTCCTAATTTGGAGAGAGATTTTTTACGTTTAAAAGATTCAATTTTTCCTACAGCATCATAAATAACGTCGTATGTCTCACCGCTTTGTGTAAAATCCTGCTGCGTGTAATCAATAACTTTATCCGCACCCAGAGATTTCACCATTTCCAGATTGGAAGTACTGCACACGGCCGTAACTTCTGCACCAAAGTATTTAGCAATCTGTATTGCATAAGTACCAACACTGCCGGAAGCTCCATAGATTAATACTTTTTGACCTTTCCTGATATTTGCTTTTCTAAGATGAATCAATGCGGTTATCCCGCCGTTAGAAACCGGGGCGGCTTCTTCGTGCGTCATATTAGCCGGTTTTGTTGCAAGAATTCTATCTTCGGGTAAGCAGCAATACTGGGCATACGCACCAAATCTAAATTCGGTGGATGCAAAAACGGGATTGCCTACCTTAAAGAGTGTAACATCTTTCCCTACTGCTTCAATTTCTCCGGAGAGTTCCATACCGAGTATTTTTTTCCTCGGGCCGGTAAAGCCAACAATTATCCGCATAATCGGCTTGAAGAAGAAATCTTTAACCGGTCCTAATCCAGGTTCAAATCGCCGGATCTTAGTATCTCCAATGTGTACAGTTGTAGCTAATATTTTTATAAGTACTTCATTCGGTTTGGGAGAAGGTTTTTCCACTTCTTTAATCTGAAGAACCTCAGGCGGACCGTATTTTGTACATATAACAGCTTTCATAGTTATCCTTAAATCAATTTTCAAAACCTAACGGCGTTGCTGCTAATCCGCAGCCCAGAACAAAAGGCTAAGTTAGAACGTCAACGCCAATAATTAAAAAAAATATTTCATAACTAAATAATCTTAAACAACAATGTTAAACGAAAAACACAAAGCTAAAAACAGCAGTAAACCCGAATCATATCAAGCGGTCAAGTTGAGTTGCTGGTTATATTGCGACTTTGTTCTATTCTTCTTTTGGGCTTAAAATATCTTGAATCTTTTCTTTAACATCAGGCAATTTATTTTTTATTGCATCCCAAAGAATAGTATAATCAACGCTAAAATAATTATGAATTATCTTGTCTCTCATTCCGGCAATTTTCTTCCACTCAATATCGTTATGTTTTTTGCGAAAATCCGAGGACAGGTTTTTGACGGCTTCCCCAATAATTTCAAAGCTTCTTGAAAAAGCTCTCGTGTACATTTCATTCTCTAAAAAGGCCTCATAATTTAAATCTTCAGTAGTTTTTAATAAGAATAAAATTTCATCTAAGATATGTCTTAAATATACTTCATTATGTTTCATACCATTGTACTTCTTTTTTGATATACGGAAGTATATAAGGACTAATTCCTTCTTCAGTCAAAAGGTCAACTTTTCTGTCAAAAACTTCTTCTAATTCAAAAGCAAGGTCGATAAAATTATCAAAAGTTTTTTTCTCAAATTCAACAAGTAGATCAACATCACTTTTCTTTGATGCTTCGTTTCTTACATAGGAACCAAACAAACCAATTTTCTTTACACGATACTTTGTAAGTAAGTTATGATTCTTTTTCAAAATATTAAAAATATCTTCTGTTGATAAATTCTTTCTCATATAATTCTTAATTTATTTACAATAAAAATAAGAAAAGACTAATTAATAAGATACTTTTATAATACTGAAAGTAAAAACGATATAACTATTACATAACCCGCAATCAACCCTACTCAATTTATTTTTCCGCAATTTTTTCTTCACTAATCAGCTCACGTTATGCAAAAAAATTTTTTAGTAATAATTCCATAGCACAGACTAAAGTCTGTGTTACGATTTATAATATGGTTAGACCACCATTGCACAAGGTGACCAATTAAAATAATATGCAGGCGAGGCGAGTTGAAAAGGACAGCCGCCCCAGCCGCACCGGGGTAAGCAGAAAAACTTAAATTGATAAAATCTGTATGGGAAAATGTAGTGTAATTTTTGAATGTATGCCTGCCCTTTTAAATCCCTTTCCATCGCTTAAAAAACATTTTCGATGCAGCATATTAACTTCTACTTTCCCGCAATTATTATAAAAGGAAACGAGCTACAATTGTAACTTAGAAATAATAAGATATAATTACAAACAAAAAAATATTTTTTCTGTCTGCGCTATAATAAGCCTATAATTTCGTTCCTCCGGGACTTTGAATTCTTGTGTGTCGGGTTTTTCTAGAAATATTTAGTCCCTAAACGGGACTTTTATACGAATATTTAAGAGAAGAAGCCGGGGATTGAGTTCCGTTAGCTAAACTGCAATCCCCGATAATTAACCAATTGATTTAACACGGTGTATTAACCGGGTAAATCCCCTGCCCTTATTACCCACAGATAAAAAATTATAATCTTTTAAATCGCCGGCGTTTAAGATAACCTATCCGCTACTCGTACTTCTTAACTTCTTTAAGAATATAAGTAGCCACCGCGCGGGCCTGGTCTGGCCTTAAGCCGGGATTAGGCATGGGCGGATAGCCGGGATTATTCTGCGTCGGATTCAAAATAAATTTAACAAGCTTGTCAACGTCGTCATGGTATTTGGGAAGCGTCTGCTTGTACGGCGGACCTACAACTTTATGATCAAAGCTGTGGCAGGCAGAGCAGATATTCTTATAAATTTCCTCGCCGCTAATTTTAGGCGCTGCGCCGCTGCTTGTAAGTTTCTGCATAACTTGCTCAAAGTTGGCGCTCAATATCTCGCTCTGCTTTCTTGTGGCGTTGCCTATTACAAGCTGGTCTTTTATTACCAGCGCCATTATAGTAAGCAGCACCACAAGGAAGATATGCCCGCTGTACTTTACCGTTTTGCTCTTGTACATTACATAAAGGTAATGGCAGCCTAGAAACAATAGCAGCAGGGCTATAACAATGTAAGCGAACACCGAATAAGACATTGCGCCGTTGGGAATGTAGACGGTGTTAATCCATAAGAAGACAGGCAAAATTACCGTACCAATGGCGGTAAGGTAAATTGCCTTCCTGCTTACGAATTCTTTGTACGATTCATCTATGTTTTTCCTACCCCCGTCCCAGTAAAAAAACATGAAGAGTATAACTCCGCCCGTAAATGCGCATGCAGCTAGAATAAAAGAGATCATTTTAAAGATAACATCCCAGGAGAAAAGAATAGAGAAAAATCCCTGCTTGCCCCACTCGCCTGGGAATGCAGCTATTGTTAATCCCGATACGAACAGCCAGATGCCCGCGGCAAGGAAGAGCAGTCCGAACCTTCCCGAGGTAGAGCTAAGCCTTATACTCTTTTCCCTGAATCTGATAAGCTCCTCCGCAACCTCTTCATCGCCGGAATGATATTCCTTTATGGAATTAAACAGCTCGCTGAAGGAGAACGAGTACCTGTAAGTGTAAATAAGTATGAGCCCGATTGTAACAAGCACAACCGCGCCGGTTAAAAAGCTTACGGTAACAAGGTTTGCCGTATGGAACATCTGAACAAAAATAAGTATGGATGTAATGAGCGTTAGTATTCCCAGCACTATACCCATACTGGTATTTATGGTAACAATCTCAATTGCGTCTTTGGCAAAATGCAAAAAGTAATGGTTGCTCTCCTTTAAGCCCTTGCGTCTATAGAACAATGAAAGCACCGTGCCGCCCAGTACCATACTTATAAACGGCACAAACAGGAAGAACACCAGTATGGCAATGTAATGCAGAAGAGCTATATGCTCGGGTGATAAAGGAATAACTAATTTGTCGAGAAAATTCATTTATGCTCTCACTTTTTCTTTTTATAACTCAATTCAAAATTTTAATTGATACTTAAAAGCCGCAGCAACTACAGTGTTCTTTGCCTATATATTTCTATGCTTCATCGCGATGCGCCATTTTAAATTAACAGCTTGTCAATTGCCAAGAGAACGACTACTAAAACAGCAAACAAGTTTATTTCTCTAAATGCAAAGCGGAACCATATTTTTTCCTTAACTGGCTTTAGCAGCTTAACCGAGTTCCATGAAAGCCACAAGCCGGAGGCAAGCAGGCCGAAATCGACAAATACATTGCCGACAATACCGAACAAAGGAATAAGCAGGCTTGTAACAAACGTGGCCAGTATCCAGATGAAAGTAATTCTTGCAAGCTGGTCCATGCTGAATATTTGTGTAAGCGTAGGGAAGCCCGCCTGTTCGTAATCGTGCCCGAATACCAAGAGCAGAAGCCAGAAGTGCGGTATCTGCCAGATAAAGAAAAAGAAAGCCAGTATAATTATCTGCGGGTCGGACAAGCTTCCGCCCGCTGCTACCCAGCCTACCATAGGCGGCAGCGCGCCTACAAGCGAGCCCGGAATAATTGCCAGCGCGTTCCGCTTCTTTAACGGAGTGTATATCCCGTTATACCAGAATAAATTTAAAAGTCCTAACCCAAGCGCAAGCAGCCCTGAGCCGAAATAAAGAACAACCGATCCGCCGATTGACAGCGCCAACGCAAGAAGCAAAGCTGCCGAAGGAGAAATCCTTCCGGAAGGAAGCGGCCGGTGCTTCGTCCTTTTCATCAATGCATCTGTACTGCGCTCCTGGTAGTGGTTTATTACCGCCGAGCCGGAGGACAAAAGCAATATTCCGAGCGCGGCGGGTATTAAGGCAGTTGTTATCTTCTCGGAAAAGCAAATAAATCCGAATACTGTTGTAAGTGTTACGAATGTTGTTATCCGTATCTTCGTCAGCTCTAAAATTATATCCAGCTTTTCCTTTATTTCAAAAGTCAATCTTTTTTCTCTGCCGGCTTTTAATGTTAATGTATTCATATTACAGACTGCTGTTTGTTTCGGTGCTGTCGGGTATTTTGTCCTGTTTTTCTTCCTGCTTTGCCATCCATGCAATGTACCGGTCTTCCGGCAGTACAACAACCGCGCTGTACATATAGGAGTGTCTTAATCCGCAGTACTCCGCACAAAATACATCGTAAGTTCCGGTATGCGTTGCCTGGAACCAAGCGGTGTTTGTTCTGTTCGGAATAACGTCCTTCTTCATTTTAAATGCAGGTACGTAAAAGGAATGATCGACATCCCTTGAATGCAGCAATACTTTTACAGGCTTATTAAGCGGGACGTATAAGGTATCGGTCTGTACGCCGTTGGGATACTTGTAAGACCAGCTCCACATCTGGGCATAAACGTCTACAACCATTGCGTCTTTCGGCGCGTCGGTCATTTCTTTATATCCTGTCCATCCCATCCAGAACATTACAAGCACCAGCAGAGTCGGTACCAGCGTCCATGTTATTTCCAGCGATATGCTGCCGTGGATGTTCTTAGCCTGCTTGTTTCTCTTGCTGTTATACTTTATTACGAACGTAATCATCAATACAGTAATAAGCGCAAGGAAGAATACGCAGATTGCAACTATAAAGATAAAAGTACTATCTACGGACTGTACAAAGTTTGATGCGTCTGCTAGCATATTTTTTTCACCTTACAAAAGAAGAATAATCGGAAAATAGGAGCGTGAAGGAAATAAGTAAAAACAACAGCGCCACAAGGACGAACATTTTAAATGCCTTCTGTTCCATCTTTAAATGCATGAACTCGGTTAATACCAGGTACGACTTTACCATTGCGATAACCAGCGCAACTACAATGCTCAGCTTGCCAAAGTTGATCCCGGCAACTGCGGCTGTTAATGCGGTAAGAGTTACAAGCGCAAGCCAGACGAGTATGTATATTCCGTATCCGTGCTTATGCCCGGAATGTGATTTTATATTTTCCATCCAATGCCCATTAAATATTTATATTAAATTTTATTTACTGCACTTTATAAAAATTTTTTTTATATCTTTTCTTAACCTTACTCTTACTCTTACTCTTTTTCAAACCCGGTTTCTTACTCATCCAGTAGAGTAGGATTAAGAGAAAGATTAAGTAAGAATTTAATCCCGGTATTGATTTTAGCTTTAAAGCTTCAATACAGTACCTGTATCGTATACTTTCAATCAAGTTATAAGATAGAACAACGGGAACAAGAAAATCCAGATGATATCAACTAGGTGCCAGTACAAGCCCGCCGCCTCCAGCTTAACATAATCGTCCTTATTTATTATGCCTTTTATTGTAAGCCGAAGCATGTAGGCTATTACAGACATGCCAACAATAACGTGCAGACCATGCAGACCGACCATCGAATAATAAAGCCCGAAGTAAAGGATTTGTCCCGGAGGTCTGCTCTGCAAAATAGCCGAGCCGGGGAAGTTGCCTTTTTTAAATTCCGCGCTCCATTCTATTACCTTGTTTATAAGGAACCATAAGCCGAATAAAATAGTTACCGACTGGTAAAAAATTGAGAGTTTCCTCTTCCCTTTCTGCATAGCCGCAATTGAAAGCGCCATAGTTAAGCTGCTTGTAAGCAGTATAACCGTGTTCATAGTTCCGAAGAAGGTATTCATTTCTTTGGATGCAATACTAAAGTCCTGCTGATGCAGATAACGGTAAACCGAATACATAAGGAAAAGCCCGCCGAACAATAAGAGTTCCGAGAACAGGAACAGCCACATCCCCATTCTGCTGCGTATATCATCCCGGTGGACGTGAGCCTCTGCGTGAACGTTGTTACTCAATGTACCTCCTCTTCTACCGAAGCCAGCTCGTTTTGTTTATATTCATATGGTCCATCAATAACAGATGGAATTTCTTCAAAGTTTTCCGTTGTCGGCGGCGTCTCAATCTGCCATTCTAAAGTTTCTCCACCCCAAATATTTTTCTCCGTTACTTTCTTGCCCTTTACAAGTGATCTCAACAGATTAAATAGCATAATGAAAAGACCTATAACAAGTATCCATGACCCAACAGTGGAAATAACATGATATAGCTGGAACTGCGGCAGGTAATGGTACGATCTTCTCGGCATTCCCATCCATCCGAGTATAAAGAACGGGAAATAAAGAACGTTGAAGCCGATAAAGATATTCCAGAAGGCAAACTTCGCCACCTTCTTGTTATACATTCTGCCGAACATTTTAGGCAGCCAGTAATGCAGCGCTGCAAATAACCCCATGCCTGTTCCTCCGAAAACAACGTAGTGGATATGGCCGACTATAAAGTATGTGTCGGTTAAATAAATATCTACGTTCAGCGCGCCCTGGATAATTCCTGTTAATCCTCCAATTGAAAAGAGGAATATGAATGCAAGTGCGTAAAGCAGCGGCGCCTCGAGCTTTATCGAACCCTTGTAAAGCGTTGCAGTCCAGTTGAAAACTTTAATAGCGCTCGGGATGGCGACAAGAAAAGTTAATAGCGAGAAAACAAACTCCGCCGTATCGCTCATCCCGGTAGCGAACATATGGTGCGCCCATACCAGCGAGCCGAATAATGCAATGCCGAGACTTGAGTATGCAATAAACTTGTAGCCGAAGATAGTCCTTTGCGAGAATACGGGGATCACTTCGGAAATAACTCCCATTGCCGGTACGATGATTATATACACAGCGGGATGAGAATACATCCAGAACATATGCTGGAACAGCAGCGGATCGCCTCCCAGCGTAGGATCGAATATCCCTACATGGAATACTCTTTCGATTACTACCATCAGTAATGTTATTCCAACGATAGGAGTAACTATTACCTGAATCCACGATGTTGCATAGAGAGACCATGCAAACAGCGGCATCTTAAACCAGCCCATTCCCGGCGCCCGCATCCTGTGGATTGTTGTTAGAAAGTTTAAGCCGGTTAATATGGACGAAAAGCCGAGTATAAAAGTAGCTGACAAAGTGAGTATCATGTTCGTTCCCGTCCTTACGCTGTAAGGAACGTAAAAGGTCCAGCCGGTATCTGCTGCGCCGCCAGGCAATATAATTGAAAGAAGGATAAGCGTGCCGCCGGTAATATAAAGATACCACGATAAAAGATTAAGTCTAGGGAAAGCAACGTCTTTAGCACCCAGCATAATGGGAAGGAAGAAGTTTCCAAAGACCGCCGGAATAACCGGGATTACAACTATAAAGATCATTATTACGCCGTGGAGAGTAAAGAACTCGTTGTAAGCCTGCGGCCCTACAATTGTACCCTGGGGCGTTAATAACTCTAGCCTGATTAGGAATCCTAAAGTTACACCGACTGCAAAGAAGCTGATAATTGCGATAAGGTATAATATCCCTATCCTCTTATGGTCTGTTGATAGGAACCAGCCCCATATACCTTTATGCTTGCCTTCATATTCAAGGTAGCTAGGCGCATGTCCGTTATGGTGTAGTGCTAATGTATCACTTGCCATTTTTTTATTTACCTCTATTTACTAAATACCTTTCTTAAGTCTTGTTTCTGCCGTTAGACAA
>JAKAJV010000110.1 GCA_021813585.1 Bacteroidota bacterium
AACCTCACTCTAATCTCTCTCCTGCCAGGAGAGAGACTTATTGTCAACAAAACGATTTATGATAATATTCTGTCAGAATTATTAACATTAAGTCACTAGCTTTTATAAGCCTTTCTCCTTTTAGGAGAAGGGTTGGGATGAGGTTAAGGATAATCTCCAATTTTAATGTTTGAATATTTGTTCATTCAGTTTTACTTTCTGGTTACCCTCAAAGTTTACTGAAAAGGTAGCCCAACATTGGCAACCTGCCGGGTCTAAATAAGTGACCAGGAAGGTTTAATGCGTAAGGTAACTTAGTAATTGAAGCGCGAACATAAAAAGACACAGCACGGCAGGCCGCAATTCAAAATTAAAAATGAAAAATTAAAGACACTTAAAATATCTTGACACAAAAAATCCCGAAGGGATCACAATGTGACAAAAACTTAACTGGCAATACTATAATGAGGTAATAACATGACTACCAGAAGGAAGTTTATAACCGAGACCGCGGTTGCAACTGCCGCCGCAATTACTGCTCTACACCCGGGAACGAAAATATTCGGGAAGGGGCTGCACAATTTAAAAAATGAAATCGAGCCCCGCAGCGGCTCAAACGGACCGGTGGTTATTTCAACATGGGACTTCGGAATTCGCGCAAACGCAGTTGCATGGAAAATACTTTCAGGCAACGGACGCCCGCTTGATGCGGTAGAAAAAGGTGTAATGGTAATTGAAGCCGATCCTACTATAACATCCGTGGGTTACGGAGGCTTGCCCGACCGCGACGGTTATGTAACACTAGATGCCTGTATAATGGATGAACTGGGCAACGCCGGCTCTGTAGCTTTCCTTCAGCATATAATGCATCCTGTTTCGGTAGCCCGGCTTGTAATGGAAAAGACGCCTCATGTAATGATTGTCGGCAGCGGCGCATTGGAGTTTGCCCTTGCAAACGGATTCAAGAAGATGAACCTGCTGACAAAAGCATCCAAAGAAGCCTGGCTTAAATGGCTTAAAGAATCCAAGTACAAGCCGATTATTGACAGGAACAATCACGATACCATCGGTATGCTGGCGATGGATAAGAGCGGGAACCTTTCAGGCTCTTGTACAACAAGCGGGATCGCTTTTAAATACCACGGCAGGGTAGCAGATTCGGCAATTATAGGCGCAGGGCTTTTTGTAGATAACGAAGTAGGAGCCGCGACCTCCACGGGGCTTGGCGAAGCCGTTATTAAAACGGCAGGCAGCCATCTTGTGGTTGAAGAGATGCGCAACGGCAGATCGCCCGAAGAAGCGTGCAAAGCCGCTGTTAAAAGAATTATCGATAAAAATAAAAACTACAGGGATTTTCAGGTGGGCTATATCGCAATAAATACAAAAGGTGAGGTAGGCGCTTACGCAATTTCCAAAGGCTTCCAGTACGCGCTTTATAAAGACGATAAGAATATACTGGTCGATTCGAAGTCCTTCATTTAAAAAATTATCTGGTACATCATATGCAGTGCGATCCCGGTTATCAATACCGCAAGGCTCGTCCGTAAAATTTCGGCTTAAACACGTAGCGCGGCAAGCTGCAATGGAAGATGGGAAACGGGAGACGGAAGACGGGAGAAGATGTCTTGACATAAAAAATCCCGAAGGGATCACAATGTGACAAAGATTTAAGCGGCAATACTATAGCTTAAGTTGCTGCCTATAGAGCCTGTTGCAGAACTGTAAAACCGGGATGTCACGGACAATTCCGTGAAATAAAAAACTCACAATTCAGTCATGGTTTGGACCATGACTGCCCTGCACTAGAGTTGTGCAACAGACTCTATAGCCACGCCTTCCAGCGAGCCGATAACCGCATAGGCAGAAATGATTTCAAATACCGGTTAATGCGCTTAATTTTTTTGTATCTGGTTAATTTCTTATATTTGAACGAAATTATAATTTGAGATGTTCGAAAGACTTTTCTAATTAGACGCAAGAAAGGCACAAAAAAATTATCCGGGAAGAATAATTAAAGGATAGACCTGCTAATAGTATGAATGATACTCAAGCCACGCGGGAAAAGAATGAGCTAACCTTCCGGCCGGAAATAATGCTGGAGTCATTAAGGCATTTTTTTTCGGGAATAAAAGACTGCTTCTTCTGGTCTGTTCATAAGGTTGACGAAAAAGAAGAGGTTTTTTATACCGATAACATAACCGGGATTACCGGCTATTCCGCCGATGAGATTAAGCATTTCCCGGGAAGGGGCACTGCTATTATCTTTGAAGAAGATTTACAAAGGGTAAAAAAAACCTTCTCCGATTTTATAAACGACCCTGCTAAAAATCATATCACTCTCATTTACAGGATTGTTAAGAAAGATAAAAGTGTAATTTGGATTAAAGAGAGCGTCTCCGTAACTAGAGCCCCAGAAGGAAAGATTTGCTGGTTCTACGGCATAGTTACGGAAGTATCCGATATAAAGGAAGAAGAAATAACTCTTCAGAAAGCGCTGGAAAATTTTAAGCAGCTTAATGCCTCGAAGGACAGATTTATCTCCATGCTCTCGCACGACCTGAGAGCTCCCTTTACAAGCATTCTCGGCTTCTCGGAAATTTTGATTAACGAGCCGAACCTGTCTAAAGACGAACGGCTCGAGTACCTGAATTATATAAACGATTCATCACAGAACCAGCTTCAGCTTATAAACTACCTGCTGGACTGGTCAAGGCTGCAGACGGGCAGAATTAAGATTGAGCCGCAGCGCCTCAACGCCCAAAGTATAGTCTTCAATTGCATCTCCTCGTTGACTGGGAATGCAATCAGAAAAAACATCGAGATAAAAGTCCACATTAAGGACTCTCTCTACATTCAGGTAGATGAAAGACTGCTGACGCAGGTTATTACAAACCTCATCAGCAATGCAATTAAATTCTCTCCTGACGGGAAGAGCATCTACATTTACGCAAATGTCTTCAACGATAAGTTCGTGGAATTTATTGTTAAGGATGAAGGCCTCGGAATTTCAGAAGCCAACAAGAGCAAATTATTTAAGATCGAAAAAATGTTTTCTACCGAGGGCACCAAGGGCGAACGCGGCACCGGGCTGGGTCTATCCCTGGTGAAGGAGATAATAGAAAAGCACGGCGGGGAAATATGGTTCTATTCCGAGCTGGGGCAGGGAAGCGAATTCCATTTCACAATTCCCTCCTCGCCTAACATGATCCTTCTGCTGGAGAGCGATAATATCGACAGAGAAAAATTTCAAACAAGCATTGAAGCAAACTTTCCGGCCTTCCGTGTAGCCGGCGTTAAAAACGGTTATGAAGCGCTGAGCATAATTTTTGAGCAGCTTCCCTCGCTAATTGTTGTCGATGACGAGATGCCGCTTATGACCGGCATTCAGTTTGTGCATGCAGTAAGAAAGGAAGATAAGGGAAACCGGATACCCATTATTGCAGTCGTCCGCGAATTGAACGAAGAAATAAAGAGGGAATATCAAAGCCTGGGGATAAATATTATATTGCAAAAGTCGATTGACCAGGATTTGTTCAACGAAAAAATTCAATCGGTGCTGGAATATACTTTTTAACTATCTTACTTGATAAGTCAGGAAGCATTCATTTGAACTAGTTCTTAGGAGGAAAAATTGAAACTTGCAGTTATTGGAACAGGTTACGTTGGTCTGGTTACGGGTACTTGTTTTGCCGAAACAGGCAATAACGTTATATGCGTTGATATTGATGCGGCAAAAGTGGAGAAGATGAAAAGCGGCGTGGTACCCATTTATGAGCCCGGCCTCGATATATTATTCGAACGAAATATTAAAGAAGGCAGACTGGTCTTTACTACCGACATGAATGATGCCGTCAGGAAATCTGATATTATTTTTCTTTGCCTCCCTACTCCGCAGGATGATGACGGCAGCGCCGACTTGAAATATGTTCTTGGGGTTGCCGACGAGCTAGGTAAACTGTTTAAGGATGAGCCGGAGATCGGTTTTAAAATTATTATCGATAAAAGTACCGTGCCGGTGGGAACAAGCGACAAGGTGCGCAGTGCGGTTAAAAAGCACGCGCCGGAATTTAAATTCGATGTTGCATCGAACCCTGAGTTTTTAAGAGAGGGGATTGCGGTTGAAGATTTTATGAGACCCGAAAGAGTTGTTATCGGTACAAGCAGCGAGGAGACTCAGGCCGTGCTGTCAACGCTTTACGAGCCGTTCGTACGCTCCGGTAACCCGATTTATTTTATGGATGAACGATCGGCGGAAATGACAAAATACGCTGCCAACTCTTTTCTAGCTACAAAGATTTCTTTTATGAATGAGATAGCCAACCTGTGCGAGATAGTCGGTGCGGATGTTGATAAGGTAAGGATTGGAGTCGGCTCAGATTCCAGGATAGGAAAGCGGTTCTTATTTCCCGGCGTCGGTTTCGGCGGCTCCTGCTTCCCGAAGGATGTTGTCGCTCTAGTTAACACAGCCAACGAGAACAAGTACGATTTCAAAATACTTAAATCGGTAATGAGTGTAAATAAAACTCAGATTGAATTATTCCTTAAAAAAATTGAGAGGCATTTTAAAGGTAATATTGCCGGGAAGCATTTTGCAGTTTGGGGTCTGGCATTTAAGCCCAACACAGACGACGTGCGCGAGGCTCCGGCGATCGGTTTGATAAGCCTGATCTTAAAAAGCGGCGCTGCCGTAACTGCTTACGATCCGGAAGCGGTTGAAACAACAAAGGCGGTTTTAAAAGATAGTATAAATTACGCTGATAGCGCATACCTTGCGCTGGATAAAGCCGATGCGCTTTTAATTGTTACCGAGTGGAATGAGTTTAGAACGCCGGACTTTAATAAAATAAAATCTTTATTAAAGCAGCCTGTTATTTTTGACGGACGCAACCTTTACGATCCCAAGAAAATGAAAGAGATTGATTTTACTTATTATTCGATCGGCAGGATGCCTGTCGTCCGGTAAGAATGAATTTTTATTAAACTCTTGATGCAAGTATAGAGGGGCTAGAAAGATCAAGAGAGATCAAGATCAAGTGTAAGATACGAGAGTAAGAATTTATATAGTTAATTTTTATAATGAAATTTTTATGATTCAAGGGCATATAAATGAAACCACGGCTGTAGGCTGCAAAGCCTGGTTTGCACTTTATACAAAGCCGCGCAGCGAGTTTAAGGCCGCCGAGCAGATTGAGGAAATCGGGGTTGAATTCTATTTGCCTACTATAACCAGGTTAAAGCAATGGAGCGACAGGAAGAAAAAAATTACAGAGCCGCTGCTTAGAGGCTACATATTCATCTTTGCCGATGAGAAGCAAAGAGTCCTCTCGCTGGAAAGCCAGGCCGTGGTAAGATGTATTTTCGACGGCGGCAGACCTGCAAGAATTCCGCAGTGGCAGATTGACAACCTGCGAACCATGCTTAGCACCAAGTCCGATTTTTTTGTCCACGAAGGCTTAACCCGCGGTACAAAGGTAAGGATTACGGACGGGCCTTTTTCCGGAGTTGTCGGGATCGTTCAGGATACTGTTAACGGAAAGGAGATTGCGGTATCTATCGACCTGTTGAACAGATCGGTTATAGCGCATCTTCCGAACGAAAGCATTTTTGAAGTGGTTAAAGAATAAAGAAAAATTTTTTATATTTAAACCGGCTGCTTTTATTTTTCAAGTAATGTTATGCTTAATCAAAAAGAACTAAACCAACTTGACAGAGGGGAACAGATCGATCACTTCCTTTTAGTAAAAAAATGTGAAATACGTACTACTAAAACGAACAAGCAGTATCTCTTCCTAGAGCTGGGCGATAAATCAGTTTCCTTAAATGCAAACCTTTGGGAGGGCTTTGAGAATTTTTACAAAACCGTCCTTCCCGGCGATGTTGTAAAGGTAGCCGGTGTAATGGATGAATTCCAGGGCACGCCCCAGATAAAGATATATTCAATTAAAAAAGCCGCTGCTGCTGATAATGTGTTGCCCTCCGACTTCCTACCGAAATCTAAGCGCAATCCCGAAGTGATGCGGAAAGAATTTAAAGACAGGATAGATAGAATTTCCGATCCTTTTTTAAACTCCTTAATAAAGAGGATATTCGATGAGGAGAATCTAAAAAGATTTTCTTATGCACCTGCCGGCAAGTCCTGGCACCATTCATACGTGCACGGACTTATAGAGCATACGCTGGAAATAATCAGGATATGCGACCTGATGTGCGATATCCACCCGGAAATAAACAGGGATATACTTATCTGCGGGGCCATGCTGCATGATTTCGGCAAGACCGAAGAGCTCAGCTTTGACGCATCTTTTGACTACACCGATAAAGGAAAGCTGCTTGGGCACATAGTTATCTCCGCTATGCTGGTAAATGAAGAATCAAAAAAAATTCCCGGCTTCCCTGAGGAATTAAAGAACAACCTGCTGCACGTAATTCTAAGCCACCAGGGCAAGCTTGAATATGCCTCGCCGGTGGTGCCGAAGACGCTTGAGGCAATTACACTCTACCAGGCAGACGAACTGAGCGCGAAAGTAAATGCTTATAAAAATGCAATACTTTCCGGCACTAATACTGAAGGCAAGTGGACCAAATTTATTAACCTGGCATCCACAGATCTTTATAATCACGGTCTCACTTCAGGTTTTGATGAAGAAGTAAATAAATCTCTTTTTGATTAACTAAAAGGATAAGACTATGAAGTTGTACTACAAGGTTTTCTTGGTTTCTTTCTTCCTATCGTTCGCCGTAATTTTTACCTGCATTATAAACGGGCAAACCTTGGAAGAGCTTTTAAAACAGGGCGACAATGCACTCGATGTAGAATTTAATAACCAGAATGCTTTGGATGCATATACAAAAGCCGATAAACTTTCTCCCAACAACTGGGAAGTTTACTGGAGGCTGAGCCGCGTGTATGTTTATATCGGAGAGCATATGCCTGATAAGACCGGCGACCAGAAGGATGCCCAGCTTGCAGTTTACCAAAAAGCTTTCTACTATGCGGATAGGGCAGTTAAGCTTGAGCCTGAAAAATCGATTACATATTTAAGGCGCGCAATAGCAAACGGCAGGGTCGCACTGTTTAAAGGAATATTTTCGGTAGCCGGCGTTGTTAACCAGGTAAAGTCCGATTGCGAAAAAGCTATCGGTCTTGGCAACGGCGGCAGCTACGTACAGGCTCTGGCGCACTACGTGCTTGCAAGAACCAACGCGGAAGTAAGTAAAAAATGGGCGCCTGCACGCGCCGTTATAGGACTGGGATGGGCCGACCTGGATAAGGCGATAAACGAGTATATTATTGCTATTAAACTCTATCCTAACTTCAGGATGTTTTACCTAGACCTTGCCAAAGCTTATATAAGACAGGATGAATATGCAAAGGCCAGGGAGAATTTGAACATGGTAGTTTCTAGTCCTAAGAGAGACGAGAACGATGATGAACTGCTGTATGAGGCGAAAAATCTTTTAAATGAAATTAAGAATAAATAGATTGAATAAGCTTGCCTGCTGCGAGCAGGTTCAAGTTCAAGTTTAAGTTCAAGTTCAAGTTCAAGTTCAAGTTCAAGTTCAAGTCCAAGTTCAAGTTCAAGTCCAAGTTCAAGTTCAAGTCCAAGAGTAAGATAAAGTTGTAGTTTAGGATTAAGACTAGACTTAATATTATAAAATGGATTAGATATTTTTACATGACTGAAGACATGATGAATAATTTGATTAATTTGGGAAAATGAAAATCCCTGAACAGGTAATACAAAAAATCCTTTCTGCCCGGTCGCTTGTATTTTTTACAGGCGCAGGCATATCTGCTGAGAGCGGTATACCTATCTTTAGGGGCAAGGACGGAATATGGAACAAGCTTAAGCCGGAGGAACTGGCAAACTTCAGCGCATTCCTGCGCAACCCCGACCTTGTGTGGGAGTGGTATAATCACCGCAAGCAGATTATTCATGAATCAAAGCCAAACGCTGCACACTACGCTATTGCCCGGATGCAGGAATATTTTAATGAAGTTATAGTTGTTACTCAGAACATCGATAACCTCCACAGGCGCGCCGGCAGCAAAATTATATATGAGCTGCACGGGAATATTGAGAGAAATTATTGCGTAAAGTGCCGGACGTTTTATAATGAAGAATTGGCCTTCGAAGGTAAAGCGCCCGTTTGTAAGTGCGGCGGACTTATCAGGCCGGATGTAGTCTGGTTCGGAGAGTACCTGCCGCAGGATCAATTTACAGCCTCGGAAGAAGCGGCTAACAACTGCGATGTATTTTTTATTGTGGGGACTTCGGCGGTTGTTTACCCCGCTGCATCGCTCGTTTATACTGCAAGGAAAAGCGGCGCGTTCCTAATAGAGGTTAATATTGAAGAGACTGAGATATCGCGTAACGTAAATGAATCGCTGATTGGAAAAGCCGGCGAAATATTGCCGCAGATTGTTGAAGCGGTAATGAATAAGCAAGGCCGATAGTGCCGGCCGCATTATTTTTTTCGTTAATGCTGAATGTGAATATTCTCCCCTTTAATTTGTCCGGTGCCAAGCTAAAATTAATTTTCTATGTTCTTTATATCCTTAATCCCGATTTTTTTACACAGCGACTGGAACTCCGATTGTTCTTTCTCCGAGAGAACGCTCATCTCCTCAACTATTAATTTTAACTGGCCGGGGAATAATTCTTCTATCAAACTTTTTCCTTTATCTGTTAGATGAACCGTAAAGAATCTTCTGTCGGCTTTGCTCCTTGCCCTCTTTACAAGTTCCTGCTTCTCAAGATTATCGACAACAAGTGTAATATTTCCTCCGCTTCTCAGCAATTTTTTACCGATGTCTTTTTGGCATTGCGGCCCCAAATGATAAAGAGCTTCTAGAACGGCAAACTGGCTTTCAGTAAGTCCCTTCTTAATAAGCGAGGCATTAACCCGCGCACTTACGGTCTCCGCCGCTCTTAATAATTTTATATACGAATCGAGAGCGTTTATTTCCTTATTGCTGCCCTTGTAATGAGTTCCCATAATCTTCAATTAAAATTTTTTAATGAAATAAAATTGTGCCGCCTTTGTGGTTTTAGCCTTGTAATTGGCTTTTAGAAATTGTCCGTCATGCCTTTAATAAGCGGCTACCGTTTTCCTCTTGGAGAAACTGCGCCAAGAAGTACCGAGAATATAACCGCTCCGATGATAGACCAAACAACCGGAAAGCTTTTACCGCCGATATGAAGAGTTAAAAATTCAGGCAGCCCGAATTTTCTTGCAAGCCATGTTCCTATTACGGCACCGATGAATCCTATTACAATCGAAAGCAGACAGCCGCCTCTAGAAAAACCAGCTATCGACTGTGCAATTGACCCGCACACCCCTGCGATTACAAGCATTAAAATTATTTCCCAGAGCGACATTTAGTACCTTTTGTTTATGAAAGATTTTATTGCATGATAAAATAAGAATTTTTACTCAACTTTTGAAAATTAAATGATTGAATTTTTGAATCTTGTTCCGGAGCGCAGATTTCTAACAGATCAATTCAAATAGCTTTTTGAAAGAAGCAATACCGGCTCTTTGGGGGAATGGCAGCCGGAGGTTCAAAAATTTTCTTTTTAGATTCGATTCATAAATTGTTAAATTAAACGGCACGATAAATAAATTTTTTGAAAGGATGTCTTGGTGAAAATAGCAATCGCTTCCGACCACGGCGGGTTCGAGTTAAAAGGGTTTTTAGTTGATTTGCTTAGGGACGAAGGTTTTGAAGTAGTTGATCTGGGAAACCATGTCTACGACAAGAGCGACGATTACCCGGACTTTGCCGATGCTCTGGCAAAAGCCGTTGCCGGCGGTAAGGCCGAGAGGGGAATTGTAATTTGCGGAAGCGGTGTTGGCGCCTGCGTTGCTGCAAATAAAACCAAAGGTGTAAGAGCGGCTATTTGCCACGATACATATTCTGCACACCAGGGCGTTGAACACGACAACATGAATGTTTTATGCCTGGGAGCCAGGATTATAGGTAATGAACTGGCAAAAGAATTAGTATTGGCTTTTGTGAATGCGAAGTATATAGATGGTGAAAGGTTTAGTAGAAGATTGAAAAAATTAGAGGACATTGAGAAGTCTTTCTGATATTTTTATACACAGTGTTTAATAATGAAATTCAATTAAATGAGTTGAATTGAAAATGAATAACTTTAAGGAACACTCCAGAGAAGAATTATTAAAAATAATTGAAGTATATGCTAAGAACTGGCTTGCGCACGACGGTTGCTGGTTTTTAGCTGCGGAAGAAAAATACGGAATGCAGACTGCCATCGATCTCGATGAAAAATCGTGGGAACGGTTTGCAGTTAGTGAAGCGAAAAGAATAATGACCGAATTCGATATTCCTGCTGGAGGAGGATTGAAGGCTCTGGAAAAAGCTTTCGGCTACAGGCTGTATGCAGCAATAAACAAACAGGAGATAGAATGGGTAGATGAAAATACCCTGGTCTTTAAGATGGTTGAATGCAGGGTGCAGAAGCTAAGGCGGCAAAAAAATCTTCCCGATTTTCCGTGTAAGTCGGTCGGCATTATTGAATTCTCCCAATTCGCCCGTGCTATCGATCCCCGCATAAAGACAAGGTGCATTTCATGCCCTCCGGATAAAGCTGGGGACTTTTATTGCGGCTGGGAATTTACAATTAACGATTAACTGCCTGCATCGAAATTAAAATAGTTATCATTCATTTTTAAAGACAACCGTAAATACCGATCCCTTTCCTTTCTCGCTCGCTACTTTAATTTCAGCATCTATTAAGCCGGCGTAATTTTTTACAAGCGCAAGCCCGAGTCCGTTCCCTTCGTATTTGCGGGAGTAGCCGGATTCTTCCTGCATGAACGGGACAAACAACTTGGGAAGAAAGTTTTCCGATATCCCGATGCCGGTGTCTTTTACATCAACACAAACATAACCTCCCTTATTTACGTACAAAATAATTTCTACCTTCCCCTTATAAGTATACTTTATTGCATTGTCTATTATGTTTTGTAAAATCTCGCTCACAATATATTCGTCGGCTATTACCTGCGTGCGCTCTGTTAAAGTCGAAAAAATTAATTCAAGGCTCTTATACGATGCCAGCTTCTCGAATTCCAAAACCAGTTTGTTAATTAAGGAAGACAGGTCGACTACTTCCGTAGAAGCATAAAAGCTTTTTGATTGCAGCGCAGACATATTAAGGATTAGGTTTATCGTCCTCAGCAGTCTTTTGCCCGAAGCGTCGATTGACGCAAACAGCGATTTTATATCGTCGTTAACTTTTCCGCCCAATTCATCTCTTACAAGAGTTGTGCAGCTTAAAATTACATTCAAAGGAGTCCGGATTTCGTGGGACATTTGAGCAAGGAAATCGGATTTCAGCTTATCCGCTTCTTCCGCTCTCTCCTTAGCAAGAATTAATTCCTGCGTAATTTGTTTCTGAGCCGTAATGTCTTCCTTCACTGCAAGGAAATGAGTAATATTTCCTTTGCCGTCTCTTACCGGAGAGATAGACGCCGACTCCCAGTACAGCTCTCCGTTCTTCTTTTTGTTATGAAATTCTCCTTTCCACTCCCGGCCGCTCGTTATTGTCTCCCATAATTCCTTATAGATCTGTTCGGATGTTTCGCCCGATTTAAGTAAGCTGGGCTTTTTATTCACGGCCTCTTCAAACGAAAAACCGGTAAGCTGAGTGAATTTGGGATTAACATATTCTATCTTCCCTTCGGTATCGGTAATAACAATGGAGCTCGGGCTTTGCTCAACCGCCCGGAAAAGTTTTCTTACCTGGCTTTCAATCTTAATCCTATCGGATAAGTCCCGGAAGATTCCCTGAATTACTTTTCTTCCGCCAAGCATAAATGAACTGCTGCTTATCTCAACCGGTATTAAATGACCGTCTTTATGAATAACGTACGTTTCATCTCCGGTAGTTATTCTTTTGCCCGTCGATCCTTCTCTAAATAATGCTTCATATTTTTCAACATCCTTTGACGGATGCATCGAAGAAAAATGCGATCCGATAATTTCTACCCTAGTCTTTCCGGTAAGAGTCTCGGCTTTTAAGTTAGCTTCCATTATTATACCGGTATTGGTGTCGGCAATAAATATTGCATCGTTGGCCGACTCGACAAGCTTGCGGAATTTTTCTTCGGATTCCTCAAGGGCTTTTATGGTTTCATTCCTCCATGTTAGGTCTCTTACATAAACCTGAACCGCGTCTCTGCCACGGAAACTGATCGGGTTGGCCGCAACTTCCACAGATACCGGCGTACCGTCGAGCTTTATGAACACCTCTTCGGCAAAGCCTACCGGTTCTTTCGTCTCAAAAATTCCGGTGAATCTTTTTGCCGTGAACTCTCTAAAATCGGGATGAACGAAATCCAGAACATTCCGACCGATAAGTTCTTCGGGAGATTTAGCGCCGATTAATTTAACTCCTGAGTAATTGATATATGCAAGCTTCCCGCTGCTGTGCACCGCTATTGTGTCTGGCGAAAACTCGACTAGCTTCCTATATCTTTCCTCGCTTTCCAGTAACGATTCCTCAACAGCCTTCCGTTCGGTAATATCCCTTATTATGCTCTGGTAGAATGCCTCGCCGTTTATTTCCAAAAATCTCTTGCTTATTTCTGCTGGAAAGCTCGCGCCGTTTTTCTTTAGTTGAATTGACTCGAAAACTATTCCGTCCTTTAACGGTGAAGAAGAATCATCTAGGCCCGGCTTAG
>JAKAJV010000132.1 GCA_021813585.1 Bacteroidota bacterium
CGAGACAGAAATTATATCAGCCTGCGAACGCGGGTTGACTTCATAATCGGATGTATACGGCGCAGTAACAGATGTACCGGGTTTATATTGCTTTAATATACCGATAAGATCAAACGTACCGGCGGGTACATTTAAGCTCCCTACATAAGCTCCGGTTGTTCCAGTTCTATCTGTAATAGTTGAGTTGGAAGAGTTAAAGGTAACACCGTTAAGCCTTACCAGTCTCCCCTCATTCGGCTCACTGTAGTTGTCCGAATTAAATGTAAGGTTAACTTCCTGCGCGGTTATTACCATCGGATCGGGAACGGGGTTTTCGTGCGAGTGAATAATAAAAAGATTCGGGTCGGGAGATATTTCAGTCAGCCCCCGGAACTGCAAAATTGTACCAGAGACCGTAACGCTGTCTCCGACATGATAGTCTAGTATTCTCGAAGGGCTGTAGACGTCAATTCCCGCAGTTGCATCCTGGATGTAAATATCGGTTCCGGCTGAATTATAATCTGCAGTAATAATCCCGCTTACGGTTACCGCCGATCCAAGCCCGTAGGGAGAAGCAGGTACTCCGCTGGCATCGTTAACATGTACTTGAATAATCGGAACTACTTTTAAAATTTTTATCCTGGGAAAAGAAGCAATCGGTAGCGGCACCCCGCCAGACAAGGAAGTCTTGATAACAAAATCGGTATAGCCAGCATTTGAGGGAGCCGTTGCATTTTCAATATTCGCAATCAAGCTATCAGTGGAAGTAATTTTTAAAGAACCGATACAGACAGTATCTCCGGCAACTGAAATTGAATGAGAGACCGCAGCAGCACCGGTAAGCTTAATATCGGATGAACTGCCGCTCCACTTCCAGCCGGATGCAGAGGGAACTACAATAAGAACGCTGTCCAACGTATGTTTGCCGTCTCCGGCAATTTTTATATTTATGTTGGTTGTTTCGGAGGCGTTTACCCATACCGGCAATATTGAAGCAGTTCCTGTCCCGTTGCCTCCGGCATCAATTACAGGCTCTGCAGTACTGGCCGAGTTCTGCGGCTGCGGTACGGGTCTTTCTACAAAATCATTTGCATTGTTATTTGAGTCGAAACCGTTTCCTGCTAATTCATCTGCACCGCCTATGCCCATTGAGGCAGTTGTGGAATTTAATTTTGCCTTCCTTTCAAGTGAAATGCCCTGCGCCGGCTTAACGGCAGCAGCGCCCTCGTAATTAGACGACATTGCAGTTCCCCATCCGATAAGATCAATAGTATTCCCGCCTGAATTTTGTAGAAAAACCCCGCCGCCCGAATTGCCGAATCCCAAAAGAACGGACTCGGAGGAGTTATCCCTGTTAGCAACACCGCCTCCGCCAATCAAATAAAATTTATGAGATTGAATTACCGTACCTGCCGGGAAAGTATATTTTATATTAAAGGTAGTGCTCGATGCGCTCCGGTAAGCTATAGTCCAGTTGCTTACATCAACAGGGTTAGATGTCGGATTATAAATTTCCACAAACTCATCGTTGTTCGACGCTGATCCTTCATTTACTCCGTCAATTAGAATTTCACTTATTACCGGGTGATCCGCAGTTTGAGCGAAAGCCGGGCTGCCGGATAATAAAATGAAACAACCCAGCAGAACGTATCTAAATAATCCGGAAGCGTTCACATCTATTATTTTCATATTCATTCCTTTTAAAAACTCTTTGGGTTTGATTCATAAACGTAAGATCAAAAATGAAAAATGAGATTCAGCTATTTGTGGTTGAAACGTTCTAGAATATATTTTTCATTATCTTAAATCTGTGGAAAGTATGAATCTTAATATTCGATTATTCCCCGTATCGGCTACGTACAGAATCCTATCAAAGTAAGCTACTGCGTAAGGGCCGTTGAAAACAGCATGACCGCCGAAAGATTGAAGCTCGTCTCCGAAAGGCGTAAACTTGAAAACGCTGTCCTTTTGAACATCAGCCACATAAATATTGCCCGCATCATCTATGCAGGAACCTTCCGGCTGACCGAATTTATTGGGAGTCATTAAAGCACCGCCGTTTGACGGGTCTAGCCTGGCTTGATAATTTGCAGACACAGGTGTAACAACATAAGTAAGCCACTGTGTCTTTAAACTATTATTGCCGGTTAAGGTTTCAATAAAATCAATGTTCTTTCGGTTGAACGATGTTAGCGAGCTAATTTGGTTTGCCGATACCAGCCCGGAACTTAACGGATCAATGTTCGGTACTCTGCCGACTAATGTATCTCCTTCGCCGCCGCCGAACAGCTTTTTAGGACTAAAGTATAAAATGGAATTGTCGGGATCGATAAAGCTGGAATTGTTCGGACCTGTTCTAGCCACATAATATGAATTATTGTAGAAGACGCAGACGCCGGTATATTTTCTCATCGGATAATTAAGATCTACCGGGCGCGGCAGCAGCTTAATTTCCGGTGCAGTGGCTATCTGATGCTGCGCAGCCACCAAATCTATTTTGTACAATGCACCAAAGGTCTGCGTCTGGCCGTTAACTACAGTATCCAGTTCGGCGCAGACAATTAAGTTAAGCTGGTAATCCTGTGCTAATGCAACGGGCTTCTTAATGTGCCTTGTACCTAAAATATCCCCGTTCAAATTCAGCATTACAATTCTGTCGTTATAAGTATCGGCAACATAAATAAAGGGTTCACGACCGATGATTATATCCTGCGGATTGTTAAAGCCTGTCCAGGCCGGATTTATCTGCACATAAACGGTGTCGCCGGTAATATTTGCATTGCCGGGGCCCGAGGTTAATTGACTCAGATCGAACTTATCGCCGCAGCCGAACAACACCGGCAGAAGCAAGAGGATAAAATATTTGAAGGACAATTTCTGTTTCATTAAAAACCCAGTATAATTGAAAACCTTTGTGCGTTTCCTAATCTTGTAAAATTGGAATATGAATAGTCTACCGTGCAATAAGCAATTCTTATCGGTATATTAACACCGAAGCCGAAAGAAAAATTCTGTTCATCCGCATTAAATTTGTAGCCGCCTCTCAGAAAGATGATGTTCTTCCAGCTGTACTCTGCACCGGCTGAAACATTCTCGCTGTTGTCGTTGGGGTGGTTAAGCTGGATTGCCGTAGTAATCCTGTTGTCCTCGCTCTGGTAAGGTTCGAATGCAAACCCGATTCTAAAAATTGTGGGCGGCGAGAACGCCTGCCAATCCGAATTCTCTCTTCTGCCGACAAGAACAACTTTGCCGTCTGGGGCAAGCTGGTTGCCGAAATTGGAAACTGCAACTGCAAACCTTGTAGTTCCCAGACCCGTCCAGTAATAGGTGCCCAGGTCAATCATTACGCCGCGCATCTTAAGCTCGGCAAGAGTTTCTTCGATATATCTAACCGTTCCGCCAAAGCTGAACTTGTCCGTCATTTTCCTTGCGTAAGAAACCGCAAAGGCAAGATCGCGGTAGCTGAAATACTGCCCGGTGCCGAACGGAGCGAACTCGGTGGTCACCTGCATGTCCTGCGTGTAAAGAGTAGTAAGCGCCACTCCTAAGGCATTGGTTGCATCAAGATGATAGACGGCGCCGAGAAAATCATGGTTAATATCTACAACCCATTGGTTATGAGAAAACATTACCTGATTTTGATCGAACTGGACCAAACCGGCGGGGTTCCAGTACAGTGCGGAAGCGTCGTTATCGACGGCGACAAATGCATCTCCCAGAGCAGAGCCTCTGCTGCCGACTCCGATTTTAAGAAACTGAGCCGTGGAAATTCCCGCCCTCTGTCCGCCGAGCGTTGGGAACAATTGCGCATTTGAATCGGCATATGCCGCTAACAGTATTATAACGATAAATATTTTTTTCATGCTCAAAACTTTAAACTTAGCCCTACTTTTACATTTCTTCTTGTTAAATAACGTGAAGGATCATAAGGATAAGGCGAAATGGGCGCCTGTAAATCCGGGTAATTAGGATCATTCCACGAATAAGGAACCGGGTTGCCTGTCTCATAGGCTCTGCCGGTTACAGGGTCTATTATTGCCGAGTTTTTTGTATCCAGTAAATTATTGACCTCAACCGTTAAGGATAATTCTAGCCCGCCGACCGGAATATATTTTTCAAAATTCAAGTCGATCCAAAACCAATTCTGACCTACGTTGGTATACAGATCGGTAGTGGACGCAATGTACATAGGCCTTCCCTGCTGATCGTAACCAGTGAGGTATGCGGGTGTATAGCGCTTGCCCGACTCAAAGAAAAATCTGACATACAAATTATAATCATCCAGAATACCGTTGCCGAACCCAAAGAGAGCTTCACCCTTTCCTACATAAAAGTTCCCGGTTAATGATGCAGTAACCGGCCTATCCCAGGGCATGTATTTTTCTTTAACGGATTCGTTCATGTCTCCCTGTATTACCAAAGCTCCCTCGTTCGCAGAGGAACTCTTGCCGGTTACTATAGCATAAGACGCAGAGGCAGTACCGCTGAACCAATCGCCTATTCTTTTCTTAAACTCCAACTCGAGACCGCGCGAGCGGGCATAATCGGAATTTACGTATGTAATAAAACTCTGCGATATGAAGCGCGCGGAGGATATTTGCGCCGACCTTGTGTTGATGTAATCGAAAATATCTTTGTAATAGGCGGTAACGGTAAGAACATCGTTAGGCGTAAACTGAGTCTTCAATCCCAATTCGTATGCTACCGTAGTCTCCGGATTTAAGTTCGGATTGCCGAACTGCTGGAACGAAGACTGCGCATTCAACGGATTGAGCTTTGCGTAAACAAACTGCGGTCTAGGCCATTTGCTAAAATGCCCGTATGAAAAGAACAAGGTTTGATAATTGGACACCGGATGAGAAATTCCTAAGCGGGGGCTAAGCCTTGCCTTAAATCTTCTGTTGCCGAACCAGCCGAAAGTATCGTTCTTATAATCTTCCCTTGTCTGCTGCGGTATAGTTACAACTGCGGAATCATTCACGGCATCGTCTACATATTTACCGGGGAACCAGTAATCCAGTCTCAGTCCGAAGTTCAGGATCATTCCGCTGAAGTTTATATTATCCTGAGCATAAAATGCGCCTTCGGCAGGATAAACATGGTAGATATCGTTATTCAATCCCAGAGACCCGATCCAGGGCTGATAGATATCGACAAGCTGCATTTGTTCAAATTGAGTTTCAAAGCCGGCTTTAAACTTATTCCGTTCATCAAAAAAGCTTGTAATGTCTCCTTTGATCGAATACTTTTCAAAGAAATGGTCGTGCCATGTATAAGGATTACCCAAATCCCAAAAGCCATCGCCGGGAATTACGCCGATTGTATCGTGCCCTAAATTATAATATTGAACCGGGAAGTTAGGTATATCCTGCGGCTGAACATACTGGTACCAGGGCTTCCCGTTCGCATCTGCGCGGACATGCGTAAACAGGTAGCTGAAGTTCAACTCATAGTACGTCTTTGCGCTTAAGGTATGAGTTATATCTATCGACTGATATTTATTATCGCTGGTAAAAACGTTAGCCTGGTTAAGAATTTTTTGGAATGTATACTGGTAGCCCGGGCTTGGCTCAACGTATTGCAGATTTGTTTGAAGAGCGCCTGTGTTCTGGTTAATGGAAACCGACTGGTTGAACGAATAAGAAATCTTAAGCGTTGCAGAAGGTTTGTACGTAAGCTTGCCCAGCCAGAACCAATCGTTTATTTCACGCGGCGCAAACCTGGTTCCGTAAAAGATGGATGAGTTCAATCTTTCCGGCAGGGTTTTTACATAGCCTTGTGTTATACCGTCCGAAATGCTCATGTAAAAGCTGCCGAAGAAAGTTAGCTTGCCCGGTATTTGAATTCCCAGCTTGGGCAGTATATAATTAGTAATCGGTTCCGGTCCGCCCAGGTCAATTTCGGAAATATCCGTATTGAAAACATGAAGAGAGTTGGGATTTCCCAGATTGTCCGTTTTAAATGATGCATAGCCGCTGTATGTATCTCCTCCGTCTTTCGTGGTTACGTTTACTACGCCGGACGTAGCCTGGCCGTACTCCGCATTTATGCCGCCGGTAATTACTTCAACTTCCTTAATTGCATTAGCGCTCAACTGGAGTCCGAATCCGGTTCCAGCCAAAGGGTCCTGAACGGAAACGCCGTTAAGCAGGTATGCATTTTCGTAAGACCTGCCGCCCCGAATATGAATTTCGTTATCCGACTTAACAATGCCTGCCTGCTGAGAAACTATATCCTGTACGTTCTCAACCACTGCATTTTTAATGTCATCGGAAGAAATTGTCGTCTTACTCTGAGTTTCATCAACATCCAGCAGAGGTTTGGAGCCGACAACCACAATATCATGGTCCAGGGTTAAAGCCGTTTGTTCCATCTTAACATTAAGCTCCCTTGTTCTGCCTGCCTCAATCCTGTAGCCGGTATATTCAACAGTCTTATAACCGATGAAAGAAACAGTTATAGTATAGCTGCCCGGAGTAATATTGGGAATAGAAAATACACCGTTAACATCGGTAGCGGCGCCGTAATAAGTTCCTTTTAACATAATGTTAACGCCGATGAGCGGTTCGTTGTTCGCGGCATCCACAATTTTACCGCCTAGCTTGCCGGCGTTCTGCGCGAAGGTAGAAATTATGCTGAAGAATAAGATAACCGGAAGAAATTTTTTCATCATAAAGTTAACCCGAAATCTTTAAAGAATACCTGGTACAGCAGGCTTTTAACATTAGCGCTTCCACCGTTAGCTTTATGCAGCGGCACACCTATAAAAAACATTTTCTTTACATTGTCCATAAAGCCGATATAGCCCTTCATCTCTCGGTTGGGGAAATAATAAATCGGTATAGCTCCCAAAGGATTCACATAAAATGATTTTACTCTGAATATCGTTGTGGTAAGCTGCAGACCGGGATAGACAGGCTGTGTACTATCGGAAGCAATTTTAACGCCGCCGAAAAGAGAAAGCTTTGAATCGCTTGAATCTGCACTTATAGGCAGGAAGCCCTGCAGTACGGAAAGATCAACAGACTGAGGGAACTGCATCGAAAAGGCAATCTTTCCTCCGGCGGTCAGGTAGTCCTGTGTTACTGCGCTAATTATATCCAGCGAAGGATTATTATCCGTGTACCAGAAGATATACTTAAACAGTTTTAATGTAAGCAGAATATTTAAATTCGATCTTGAATATGACTGAGCAGCAAGTGTGCTAAGATCAAATACATCAAACTTGCCTTTTAAGCCCAGGCTATCGGCAAACATGTTATTGTAAAATGATTTTGCATCATCGGATGTAACATAATCGTCGACAATAAGCATTTTACCGCTAGGCTTTTTAACGTACCAATTTTTTCCAACACCGGGTATGGCAAGGAATTTTGATTTGGCACCGGAAATATCCACCGCTTGAACATAAAACTGGTTGTTGCCGTTTAAAATTAATCCAGGCAGCTTCTGCGGGGCAATCTGCGTCTCTAATCCTCCTATTAAAATATCCATCAAAGGGGAAGATGAAGAAAAGTCGTTTGCCCTAACGGATATATTCCTTACGCTGCCGTCGAGAGAAACTATATTGTTCGGGTTGGTAGTATCGTTAAGCGCAACATTTATATTCTTGATGGTACCGTCGCCGTCTATGTCGCTTGCAATCCATCCGAACGACATTGCGGGGAACGATGTATCAGGCAAAATAGTCAACGGGTCCATTGAAACCGTAGGAGCGGAATTTTTTATGGGAATTTTAATTGAAGCCGGATGCGGATCGATCAAGCCGATATCTACAAAGCTTTCACCGTTATCCCAAACACCGTTGCCGTTTTTATCTGTAAACGGCTCGGGACCGTAGTCAATTCCGTTCTGTACTATATCTTTATCGTAGGTACCGTTGCCGCCGTTGTCAACAGCAGAAACCTGGAATGTATAATTAGTATCCGTCGCTCCTATCTGCAACGCAAACAAGCTGTCGTTCGACTGTGTAAAAACCCAATGCTTGCCGTCCCAGGCAAAATAATACCCGATTACAAAACCGTCCGGATCGTCTCCCCACCAATGTAAATCAATCTTGCTGGGCTGCTTGCTTACTGATGAATCGGGATAGAGAAACAAACCCGTATGCGGCGCCTGGTTGCCGATTGGGTTATCAACCATTTCCTTAAAGCATGAAGAAAACAAAAGCGCCAGAACGAGAAAGGATATTATTTTTTTTACTTCAATCATTTTCATCTACAATTATGACTTTTATCAATAAAATAACATTCGAGGTTAACGCATTGTAAACAACGGTTAGCCTAGAAGGCTGCAACATTATTTAATTAATAACATCTTTTTAACCTGATAAAAACTACCTGCATTTAAGCTATAGAAATAAATTCCCGAGCTTAATTTGCTTGCATTAAAGTTTATTGTATAGCTTCCCGCCGCTCTAGAGCCGTTAACCAGCGTGGTTACTTCCTGTCCGAGTATATTATAAATTTTTAGTGTAACTATACTCTCCTTTGGTAGAGAATAAGAAATTACAGTAGAGGGGTTAAACGGATTAGGATAGTTTTGGGACAGCGAATAGGAAGCCGGCAGAACCGGAGTTTCTTTCTTTACATCAGTAACAAATCCGATTAGGTCAGCATTCTTTCTTGGAACAAGTTTGTAATAGCTGTACGAATAATACAATATTCCTTTTAGCTCGCTGAATTTGGAACCGGTCATAACATAAATATTAGCAGGATTGTTAAACAGCGTCGAATCCCAGTTGTTAAAGTAATTATGGTTGCCGTCCTGCAGTTCAACTCTTGTATCGCCGGAGCCGTCGTTAACAAAAATTTCGCCGTGGTTGTTGGTATTCGGGCCCGGGTCGCCGTCTGCATTCTCATCGGTAACGGTAACGTTTTTATAATCGATTAAAACGCTTTCCCATTTTTCGCCTAATGTATAGGCACCGGTTACCTTATCAATATCGCTGGTTTTTAAATCAACCGGCGCAGGTTCTGCATTTCCGCTGGAATTAATCTTAATGCTGGTTAACGAATCGATAGATGTTACGCTGTAGTTTTCCATAATTCTGCCGTTTAAAGTAACACTATCTCCTCTCTTAAACTTTAACACATCTGCCCCGTTCATTCCTTTTGTCCCGATCATAATTCCATTCCACGGTCCGCTTTTATCCTGCATATAGATGCGCATCGGAGTGCCTGTTCCAAATCCGGGTATATCTGATGAATCCGCCGTAACAATTCCTGTTAGAGTTACATAGTAACCGTTGTACGAGCTGTAGCCGCTGCCGTAAGGGCTGTATTGAACATCGCGTATTGTTAACGGTTCATTTAATACTTGATAAAAATAATTCCCTTTTACGGTATCGCTGGGATTATAGCCCATTAAACTTAGGTTATCTTTTGCGGTAATGTAATAATTCACCAGTGTTGAATCGGTTGATACGCCGCTTATTACTGCCGAATAAATAGTCGTATCGGTTGCGGATTTGGTCATCGGGACAGTTACTCTATTCTGGACACCAATTTGATAATGCAGCGCTACCGCCGTAACAGTACCGCTTCCGCCTACAACCTTTGCAGATATTGTTACCTGCTGGTTGGTATTTACCTGAACGGGGTTCCTGGTTATTGCCGATATAGTAGGTGGAGTAAGGGTAATAGTAATATCATTAGGATAAATCGGGAGAAGCTCGAAGCCGTTATTGTAAACGGTAATTATGCCTCTAATCGAATTTATCGGAGTACCATCCTGGGGAGGCTGATATGTTGAACCCGGCATTTTGTTGCCGTCTAATCTGTAATAGCGCGACTGGCTGTAAACAATCATGCTGTTGCCGTTCCCGTCGTTTATGTTAAATCCGCCGGAAGAAGTATTTCTATCGCTCGATATGACATTATGGAATTCAACATACATTCCGGTATACTTAAAAGATTCTTTATTTACAACACCGCCGCTCATAAAATCAGTTAAATTCATCTGCAGAGGCGCCGGGCGCTTCGGCAGCTTGCCGATTATGTTAACCGGAGTAACAGGATTTAACAGCAGCATAAGCTCGTTTGTCTGGCCGTATGTTGTAACAACGCCCGTTAACTCTACAATATCCGAAGAATCTACTAAATCGAAAAATGTATTTTGGTTATCGCCTGTAGTATCGTTCTGCAACACGTTCAATCCTGCCCATCCATATCCATATAAAGAGGAAGATGTATCTTGAATGTAAGTACCCCATCTTCCGCCGTAATACATCGTAGGCACTCTGAAGGTATCCGCATCAACAAGAGGCTTAACCATTACAACGCCTCTTACTCTAACTGTATCGCTGGTAAACTTGGAAGGTAGCCACCCTTTTGTTCCAACGGAATCGATAAATTGAATATCGTGAAGGGATATCAACGGATATTGAGACTGAGCAAATAGGCTGCCCATTCCCAGAAGGATTGCAATAGTCAGTAATCTAAATTTCATAGGATCAACTCCTTTTATTTTATTATTAAAAACTTTCCTCTTTTTATATCGCCCGTTCTGGTGTCTTTAACAGTAAACAGGTAAAGCCCTGTAGCAATTGCCTGATCGTTATTAGTTATAAGGTCCCATGCGTCTTCACCGCCGGTCATTACCTGCTTGCCGCCGCTGGCGTATGTCTGGAACCATTTTAAATTCGACCCGTTGCTGTTCTGATGATGCTCAATTGTCTTTACAATATCCCCGGATAAAGTATAGATAACTATTTCGCAATCGGAGGGCAGGTTATAAAAATATATTTTTCTTAAGCGCTCCGTGCTGCCGTCCCAGTATGCGCTTCCGTAGTAAGGATTGGGATAAACACCTACTTCGGCTTTGTCATCGTTGTTGGGCAGCGTACCGGGCAGGATTCTGCTTAAAGATGAAATAGGGTTCGACTCAAGGCTTGCTAGGTTATTTTCGGGATCGCCTTTGTCGAATGCCGTTACAGAAAATAGGTACTGCCAGCCGTTAAGTAAATTCTTAACATCGAAGCGGTAATAATATTTTGTAGTATCGCCGGGAAAAGTAACCGGATCTTTTAATTCAACTTTAGAGAAACCAGTATTGAAACCAACAGAATTGCCCGTGCTGTCGAACTGTGCAAGAAGCACTAAAGACGATCTTACGTCCTCCGCCAGATTGAGGTCGAAGCCGGCCTCGGTTCTATAAATTTTATAGCCTTCAAAATCTTTTTTACCCGATATCGGATCAACCGAAGATTCGGCGCGCTTATCCCAGTAAATGCTAACATCCTGGTTTCCGGGAACAACTTTAACAACGGGAGTGATTGGAGGGGACGGAAGAATATAACGCGTTATCTTCCCATTCCCATCCAGGTCTTCCCCGGGGTCTAACTTTCCGTTCCTGTTTCTATCTTCACCGTAGTATGCACGCAAAGCCCATTCCGCATTCGAAAACAGATTCAGTTTCTGTTCTTTAGTATCCAGGGATGAAGGGTCGGTACCGTATTTTTTTGCGCAGACAATTGCAAAGACCACGTTTATCGAATCGCCGGGAGCTATGCTTTTAAAGTCACCGTCTGTAATAAGCACCGAACGGTTAGACGGGACTTTTAAATCGGCCGGATTTACGCCCTTGTTGTACATGTTTGTTCCGCCGAAGTATCCCTGCATTTTTCTGTATCTGTCTATATCGTTCGTAGGCGAGAAGAAATTCGGATCGGAAGTATTCTTATACTGCCAGCTAACAAAGTTAACCGAAGTTAAAGTATCCTCACCAGAAACGGAAATGCTGTCTAGCGTAGGAGTAGACCCTAAAAATTGAATGCCCACATAGCTATTAGTGTAGCCTATATCTCCCGTAGCATCAAACTCGTATGCAATCTTCATCGAATCGCTGTAGCCGTCGCCACCCTTATCGAAAAAAGAAGCGCCTGTTCTGGGAGATGTTATCTTGGTATTGCGAACGACGGCGTCGGTCCATAGCCCCACGTATACACTATCGAGATATTTTTTACTTACGTTCTTAATGGTGTAATTCATTATTACGAAGAAGTCAGCGAACGGATAGTTCCATGCATAACATTCCTGGTGTACGGCAACGCCTAAAGGATTATGGCCCTGAATTGTTTCTCCGTTTTGAAGGACAAGATTTGTATCCACAAAATCCATTATAAAATCCTGGTGAGAAACTGCATCGGGGTCGTAATATCTTGAATCCAGCAGAGAAGATCTTTCAATTATTTTGCTGCCGGGAGAATTAGTAAATTCAAAACCGCCGCCGCGTGTGGAAACAGACGATGCATCAACAGAGCCCGTAGTTACAAAAGGCCCCAGCCTGTTATGGCCTAGTGAGTCGGAACTTATAAAACCCCCTATCCATAAACTGCCGTCAAAAATATGCTCTATGCCGCTGCCCAAAGGATACTCGCAGCTTGGCTGCTGCGGCCACAGAGCAAAGCCGTTGCCGTACATACCGAAGTTAGTAACCGTGAGGCCAATATTGCCAACGTTGGTGTATTTAGAATTGTCGTCATCCAAATTTTTCTTCAGCTTGTTTACTGCGTTATCCTGAGCGTATATAAAGCCGAATGCAACAAATATAGATATGACCGGTAGTAATTTATATTTCATCAAACCCTTTTTTTAGACTCG
>JAKAJV010000074.1 GCA_021813585.1 Bacteroidota bacterium
TGCGAATGAAGGAGCCGCGCTGTTAGGTGAGCCCCAGAATTTATAGAGATCGCTAATAAAGTAACCCGAAGCTCCGTGCGAGAAGAGCGCATTGGCTTCCACTCCGTATTTTTTTGCAACGGCCAGAAGATTTTCGGCAGTATAATCCAGAGCTTCCTTCCAGCTTACTTCCTTCCATTTGCCGCTGCCTCTTTCACCGGACCTAATCATCGGATTTTTAAGCCTGTCGGTTTCGTAAACCAGCGCTACTCCGGCATTTCCGCGGGCGCAAATCTTTCCTCTGTTGTTCGGATGAAGAGGGTTGCCTTCAATGTTAACAAGCACTCCGTCTTTTACCGTTGCAATTATTCCACACCGCCAGAAGCATTGTTCGCAGGTAGTGGGAATCCTTTCAATTTTTTGCGGCTTTTCTTTTTCGGCGGCTTTAGCTTTGGAAGTTGATGCAGAGAGTCCTACCGCAGCTCCTGTTCCAACCGTACCGCTTATTTTTAGGAAAGACCGCCTAGATATTTTATTAGCCAAGTATAACCTCCATTGTTAATAACATCATTGGTCTTTATTGATGACGTGCCGGGTTATTTTATTTCCAGTTTTAGTTTTTCTTTAAGGGATTTGCATTCAGCAAAGTTTTTGTAAACATCGCATTCCCTGCAATCGAGGTGGGCGCAAATATTATAGACGTGCTGGAAAGTCCAGCAGGGATTTGAATGAGATTTGTACGATTCGCAATTTTCCCTGTCTTTTAAGGAACAGTTCACAATGTCCCAGCAGGGAATAAGAGAATAAATAGTTTTAATTCCGTTAATACTTATTTTGCTCTCATTAATTGTTTTTCTAATACAACTTAATCTTTCAATATCGGCTTTGCTGTAAAGCCTGTGATTTGATTCTTTCTTGAATGGAACAATCAATCCCTCTCTCTCATACATGCGTAAGGTATGAACCGAAATGTCCAGTAATCTTGCTGCCACACTAATCGGGAACAAAGGCAAATCTAAATTTTCAAAATCATCCATAACGAAAAACTGTTCTGTACATGTTTAATTTTTGATATTTATAAATAACAAATTCTTTGCCACCTGAGGATACAAGAAATAGCCGTAAAAGACCATTAGGGCTATTCACTGTTTTTCACTACAAAGAAAAAGATTGATTTTATTTCTTTTAGGCGGGAAAAAGCTGACAATAATTATTCGCCATCAAAAGTTAGTACAGGCAAAAAAAGTAATAACATTTTTAAATCCCCGGCGTAGTTGAAGAAAAGAAAGAGAAGGGGAAACGTATTTTTAATAAGTCACGTTACGCAATCCCTTGGAATGATGGAGTTTTGGAGTAATGGAATTGACCAATTTACTCCTCCAAAGGAGTCCTTCGGACATTACTCCAACATTCCAATACTCCAAAGAGTTGAGTTTGCGTAAAGTAATTAAAGAGACCAGGGTAATTTAAATGGGTTTAAGGATTAACAGTTACTATTACGAGCTGGCCGGAGGGAGTTTTTAACCAATTGTTGAATTCATGTCCTATCTATTATTAATCATTTTATCTGCCACTAATTCAAAATCGGATCTTCTGTTCATATTGAAGTAAAGATCTTTGTTAAAGAAAGGGAGGGATTCGGCATCGATAATTTCTGCGCCGGTCCTGTCAATTAAGTTTAAGACGTTGCATCCGCGCTTCTTTTGCTCGGCGCTTCTGTCTTCAGAATATTTTTGTTCGGACAGTATTTCCTCTGCCGTAGGCAGGCATGCCTTATCGTATATCCCGCAAAGCTGCTGCACATATCCGTCCGCTTTGGCAACAGTAACCGGCTTTGCGGTCTTGTAATCGGCCAGATAACTTATCATCTGCCCTGTCATCATCGGCAGATCGCAAGATATAATGAAGTTTTTATTTGTTGTTGAATGAGCCAGGCCTGAATGAATTCCCGCAAGCGGTCCCATTCTAAAATAAATATCTTCAAACATATCAAGATTCAGAAACTTATATTCGGCCTGTTCGTTTGTAATAAGTATTACTTTGGAAAACAAGCTTTGCATTAGTTTCTTAACATGCTCGATAACGGTAGCTTCTCCAAGCTTCATCAGAGATTTGTTTTCGCCCATCCTGGAGCTTTTGCCGCCGGATAAAATAATACCGGTTATATCATTATACATTCTACGGTTTCTCCTTTGGCAGGATTCATCCTGTCTTCTTCAACAATAATCAGACAGTTGGCTTTGCCCATTTCCGCCAGGTTTCCCGAAGACTGCGATCCGATCTTTCTGGCATAGAATTTCCCGTCGCTTTCATACCGGCACACACCTCTCATAAAATGGCGCTTCGAATCCTCCTTCTTTAAATCTTCTTCAAGTATTGTCCGGTATTTTGGATTTAAAGGAATACGGTACATCGTTTGAATATTCTGCTGAACGAAGAGTAAAAAATTTACAAGGCTGGATACGGGATTGCCCGGCAGCCCGAACACAAGCGTTAAGCCCTGGCTATGTTTGTATGTTCCGAAGAATACAGGCTTGCCCGGTTTTATTTTTACCTGCCAGAACTTCGTCTCAACCCCTAGCTGCTCAAAGACTTCTTTAACGTAATCAAACTTGCCGAAAGATACTCCGCCGGTTGTTAATAAAATATCCGGCTCGCTTTCAAAAGCCCATTTCAGTCTGTCGTAAATAAGCTGCTTGCTGTCCTTTGCAATTCCGAAATTGACAGAATGCATGTTCAAATTTCTGATTGCCGAGATCATTGCGTACAGGTTTGAGCACCGGATCTTGTCTCCGGTCGGAGTCTCATGTATGTCTACAAGCTCGTCGCCGGTTGCAAGCACGCCTATTCGAAGCCGCTTAAATACTTTCAAGGTTGATCTTCCGCAGGAAGCAGCAACGGCAATATGGTGCGGCTTTAGCAAAGTGAAAATGGGGATTGCGTTTTTACCCTTGGATAAATCTTCGCCAATCTTTCTAGTGTTTATTCCGTGCGCAAACCTTGCGCCTGGTTTCAGATATGCGAAGTCATCCTTCACTTCAGTATCTTCAACCGGAATAACGGTATCGCAGTCTTTAGGCAGTTTGCTGCCCGTCATTATGCTTACGGCGGAATTATTATCTATATTAAAGTTATTAAAATTGCCGGCGGGTATCTCGCCAATAATTTTCCATCGTTTAATCCCTTCATTAAACTTTATTGCAAATCCATCCATTGCGGAATTATCGAAAGGCGGTAGGTTTATATCCGATATTACATCCTCGGCCAGTATCCGGTTAACGGAACCGACAAGATCTATCTGCTCGGTCTTTAAATTTAATTTTCCGAACTCCGCCTGGATAATATCCAACGCTTTGCTGTAGCTGATCATATTATAATACTCTGTCAATCTGTGCTTGTGTAGTAAAAAAAATTAACCGGAGGAAAGATATTAAATTATCGATATCAAGTCATTAACAAATATTTTACCCGGCTTTATAACCCTGGCAAAAATTCCTTCCTTTGGCATAACGCAGTCGCCTATTTTTACAAAGATAGCGCACTTAGTATGGCACTCCTTACCTATCTGTGTAATTTCAAGTTCGGCTTGTCTGCCTATCTTAATTATAGAACCAACCTTAAGTTTGGGTATGTCAATGAACTCGGTTGTAATATTCTCTGCAAAGGCCCCAGGCCGCAGTTTGGGCAGCCCGGCCTGCCTCATCTTTTCAATGCTCTCCATTGCAAGAAAGCTCACCTGCCGGTGCCAGTTGCCGGCATGGACGTCTCCTTCGATTCCAAAGTTTTCAATTAAATTAGCCGAGAGTACATTCGACTTCGGAATTCCTTTTTTCTTGCTTATAGAAATTGCGAAAACTCTTCCATGACCTGCAATTTCTTTTTGATATTCAATTACTGCATCACTCTCTAAAATATTTTCCATAAAAGAAATCTAATTTTTTCCGTTAATTTTTTTCTGCATCTTGTATACATATCCGGATGGGCCGGAATTATATCAAAGTCTAACTGCTTTATCCGGCTTTATATTCTCCGCTCTTGCCGCCGGATTTGGAAATAAGGCGGATATTCGTAATCCTTATCGATTTATCCATCGCTTTGCACATATCGTAAACTGTAAGTGCTGCTAAAGAGACGGCAGTCATCGCTTCCATTTCAATTCCGGTTTTAGCTACCGTTTTGGCAAAGGAATTTATTTCAACCGACCTGTTCTTATCATTCAGCTTTAACTCAACCTGTATTTTGGAAATTGGAATATTGTGGCAGAGCGGGATAAGCTCACTAGTTTTTTTTGCCGCTTGTATACCGGCAAACTTTGCCAGTGCAAGCACGTCTCCTTTTCCCACTTCATTATTTTTTATTTTTTCCCAGACCTCTTCTGTAACAAATACCTCTGCTGCTGCCGATGCGGTTCTAACGGTATCTTCTTTTAAAGACACATCAACCATCTCCGCTTTACCGGATGAATTTATATGAGTCAGTCCATTCATTTAACCACCTATGCTTAGCATATTATTTTCTTCCAGCTTCAGTAGTTCTTCCGCTGCCGGATGAATTCGTTTTTTATTGTATAATGAATTCGAAATCAACCCGCAGATATCGTTATCGGAATATGCAGGATTGTTTAAAAGATCTTTAAAATTTAGTTCATCCTCTCCGGTGGAGAATAGGCATAGCTTCATTTTACCCTGCGCGTCTATTCTAAGCCGGTTGCACGATTCGCAGAAATGGTTGGATATTGAGCTAATAAAGCTCACTTTACCCGAATGATTTTCGATTAAAAAATCCTTTGCCACAAAGTTAGCGGGGTTAGTAATTTCCTTCAACCGGTACTTCTCTTCGATCGTGTTTTTAATTTCTCCGCAGCTTACAAATCCGCCGCGGTTCCAGCGGTTGTTCCCGAAAGGCATAAACTCTATAAACCTTACATTCATGTTCGTGTCCTTAACAAATTCCACAAAGTCGATAATTTCGTCATCGTTTACGTACTTCATTACAACCACGTTTATTTTAAGAGGAGTAAAATCCAGTTCCATCGCCTTGCAGATGGAATTTATTACGGCGTTGAAATTATTTTTCCCGGTGATATATTCGAACCGCTCCGGCTTAAGCGAGTCGAGGCTGATGTTCAATTTACCCAGTCCGTATTTTTTCAGATCGAGCAGCTTATCTTCCAGAAGCGTGCCGTTTGTTGTTAGTCCGGTTTCCAATCCGTATTTCATCTTCAGTTCATGCACCGCTCTGAAGAACTCCATAACATTTTTTCTAACCAGAGGCTCGCCGCCGGTAAAGCGGATCTTTTTAATTCCAAGCCTGCCCGCAAAAATATCTATCAGTCTAAGCAGTTCGTCAAAGGATAGGATATCGTGCCTGTTGATTTTTTTTACCATGCTGTCCGCCGGGTTGCAGTAAATGCAATTAAGGTTGCACCTGTCGGTAAGGGATATCCTGAGGTAATCATGAATCCTGTTAAAGCTGTCTCTTAGCTTTTGCATAGAAAGATTATTTCTTTTTTTCTACAACATCGTCAATCCAGCTTAACGCAGCCATGGTAGACGGCAGGCCGATAGTTGGCATAGCAAGCAAAACTGCGTGTACCATTTCTTCCTTGGTAAGGCCTGCATCAATTGCTTTTCTTACGTGCGAATGGAATCCGCCTTCTAGTCTTGCCCCGGCCGATATTCCTAGTTTAACCAGTGCTCTTGTCTTTTCATCCAATGGTCCCGCGCCGTGAACAGCGCTCCCTAATGATTCGTATGCGGAAGCTACTTCGGGAAAATCCTCTCTGAATTTTTTAAATCTTTTTGGTACTGCCATATAGTTACCTTTTTAAAATTCTTGAATGAACTTATTTTTTGTTGCCTAATAAACGGAAAAATAAAATTTAGAATTTGACATTTATAATTATCAAGTATTCTGCCATGAAAATAATATTAAATTATGGCAATAAATCAAAAGATTGACGTAATTTTATTCCCAACTGTAAGAATGATTTCTTCCGATTTAAGAATTAAAATACTTCTAAATCTGTAGAATTGTTTTGAAAAGGATATGTTATCCCAGGCCGGCAGATACTATCGATCCCACTTTGGAAGAATGCACTTAGCGCTCACCGCAGGCATTCTGCCTTTTTCAAGGTACAGCTTCAGCGGTTCGGAGTCCGGCTTATGGCAGGTTAGGCAGGCTCCCACGGTAAGAATATTCTTTTGCTCATCAACTGTAAAGGGTCTTACGTTTGTTCTAGTAGCGTAATAACTTTTTCTTGTCCCGAGGAACGGAATCCAGGCATCAAGCGGGAGGCCGTCGTATTTGCTTTGCGGGTATTTAGGAGTAAAAATCCATTTGCCGGATTTACCCTGCTTAACATATTCAAGTTTGCCGCTTCCGTATCCAAGCGCAGCAGGATTGTTATGGCATGACTGGCATGAGCGGCTTGACCTTGTAATTGTGTGAGAGAAAGTCGGCGCAAATAATCTCCTAAAAATAACATCCTTATTTTTTGCCGAACCGGCATTTATATTATTCTTTTGAATTGTCAGAACCATTCCCGGAATAAATGTCTCCACCGATTCTTTCGTTCTGCCGTTTTTATCTTTTGTTATCCTAATTCCCAATACAGGCGGCTCGGCTAGATAATCTTTCGGAGTTTCGTCCCATCTTCCTTTCACTTCTTTTTGATCCAAAAGGTCGAAGCCTTTTTCACCGGGATTATACTGGGTATGGCATCCGATGCACTGGGGCGACCATGAGGTATGGCAGCTAATGCAGGAAAGATCTTTATGACCTTGACCTTCGGTGCAGATTAAGGAAGGCGGTTTTAACGGCAGAAGTTTACCGGAGTTTTTTATAACTAATTCCGGTTTATCATCTTTATTAATATAAGTATTAATTAAAGGGTATCCAGATTTATGCTCAACCAAATAACGCCGTCCATTCGCATCTAGCTTTCTTAAATATGCCAGTCTCTGAGATTCAGGATCAAATTGATCTATGGTTTTTGTTTCTGCCTTACCGTTGAAATGACAATCCGTGCATGAGACTTTAGCCTGATCTTCTTCGTGCAGATAATAATTGCCGTCACCCATCAGCTCGCTGGAGGTATGGCAGTCTATGCAGTCCATGCCGTTTTCGTGATGAACATCTTGCTGTACTTTGATAAAAATCCTGCCGTCTTCCAAAAGCCTATATCCGGCTGTATCTTTTATTTCAGGCGGAGTTAAAAGAGTTTCGTGCCAGCCTTCGTAATTAGTAGAAATTCTTCCGGAGCGGCTGTGGCAGCCGAAGCAATGGTCCCCGGAAACATTAACAGATAATGAAGGGTGTGTGAATGCAGAATCATTTATTGAAGCCGGATTAGTTTTAAATTTTAGAAGAGAATTTAAAGCAGCGCTGTCGTAATTAAGATGACACGCATTGCAGCCGCCGCCGCGGGAAAGCTGGGTTATAGGGCCGGGTTCGGTTTTGCTGCCGCCTAGATGGCACGATGCGCAAAGGTCCCGCAAATGATTATCCGCATTCGAATGGTCTATCCCGCTTATTAAGTACAGCTTATTCAAATCTTTCGTTTCACCGAAGGCATAACGGTCGACACTAACTACTCCCGACATTGTATTCATAATTGTTTTATCAACTCTGCCGGGAATATCGCTGTGGCAGTTTGCAGAGCCGCATGTAAGCTTTGCTTCAGCTAGGTTGCCCGGAATTATAAACATACCTTTATGTGCATAGTCCTTATTCAAAGTAAATGGATTCCCTGAATGACATGAGACGCAGCCGATGGCTTCCGGGTTGTGTGCGGGGGAGAAGCCTTTTGTGCTGCGGTGACAGTACAAACATCCTTCTCTTCTTCCGAGAACGGAAGGAATATTTTTCTTTTCTATATCTTTTGCCGATGCGCTTGAGATATTGTCCAGCGGCTCGAATGTGAATGTAGTTACGGCAGGATTTTTCCACGGCAAAGTAAATTTCCAGTCTTCGCCTCTAAAGAAGAAGCCCACTATAATCAAAAGAAAGTACAAAATAAAAGAACCCAGTAGTATTCTTTTAACTATTACCGAATACCGGTATGTAAGCCTGGGTACTAGAGCAAGCGCGGTTAGGTAAAATAAAATCAATATTAAAATTATTGCCGGATAAGAAAGCCAGTGGAGTATTTCCTGCAAGCCAAGAAAATACCACGGACCTTTTATTACCGGATTAAAAATATCGTGAAGAGCGGGAGGAAAAAGATAGCCGGTTAAAATTATTGCCGGCATCATAAATAAGACTAGCTTAAGTTTGGGCCAAATTGATTTTGCATGTTCAATTATTAAGATTAAAAGTATGATGGTTGCAGTTGCAATATGATGGACATAAAGAATCTGGTAATCGCTTCCGCTGCCTACAAACGATGTAGACAATTCTTTTCCTATGACCGGTATTAAATCAATCAGCGAAGTAATAATCTGCCTTGCCTGTATTCCGTCCGCATCCGCTTTAATGATGAAGCCGGAAATCATTACGAAAAAAATTACGATGAGTGAAAAGGTAAGCCTAAGCCATACGCCGGTGCTTACATTTTTTTCAGTCGACTTACTTAAATGGTCATATATATGTAGGATTGAAAAAATTAAAAATACCTGAGCGCTCCAGTAATGTATGTTCCTAAAAAACACTCCGCCCGGATTGGTGAGAAGCATAAATGATAAAGAATCAAACGGGTTTTTAACATCGAATGGTACAGCAAGAAAAACACCGCTTACGGCGGCTATTATAAATGCTGCGAAGGATATCTGTCCGAAAGTGAAGCTATAAATCTTTGCGTATCTAACCGGAGAGTTATCTACATCCGTATTTTTATGCTTGAACATCAACCGTAATTTCTCCGGTTTGAGGATTTATTTTAAAAGGCAGTTTCTTAAGAGGATTTTTTGCCGGTCCCTTAATTGCCGTTCCGTCTAGAGAAAATTGGGAGCCGTGACACGGGCAAAGCAGCTTATCGTTTTCAGTCTTGTTTATTATGCAGCCCAGATGGGTACACTTTGCAGAAAAGATATTAACCTTTCCGTTTTCTTTGGAGACGATTACCGGCTCATAAAAAGAGATGCCGGAAGGTATATTGGCCGGGATGGTAATTTTTTTTATCTGCCTGTCTTTAAGCTCCGTCTGCTTTGCGGCGGAATACCATATGCCTGCAAGCGGAATTAAAGATGCCAGCCCTATTCTTTGAAAGAACTTTTTTCTTGATATTTTTTTACTGGCAGTTCCCGAGCCGCCGGTACTTGCCTTTTTGATGTCGGCTAATCCGCCTGTTTTATTATCTCTTATCGATACATGAAGCAGCATACTTTTTCCGGTCTAATTATTGATATTTATAAATATCAATTTATTTGCCATAAACTTAAAGTTGTGTAAATTATAATTGAAGTTGATTTTTGATAGGTTGTTTTTCAAAGGCAAGAATAAATTATTTTATTATTCTTTTATACGGGAAACTGTTTAAGGCTAAGAGTTATTAAAATGAAAATGATAAAAATAGTACTTGCGGCGGTAATAATTTTTTTTACATATTCTAAAATATATGCCGGGCCAAAAATTACTGTTGCAGTTGCGGCGAATGTACAGTATGCAATGGAAGAATTGAAAGCCGAATTTAAAAAGGAAACCGGGATTGATGTAACGGTAATAATCGGGTCGTCCGGGCAGTTAACCGCACAAATTAAAGAGGGCGCTCCGTATGATATATTCATTTCTGCCGATATGAAATATCCCGAAGCTTTGTTTAGGGAGAAAGCTGCAATCGATTCTCCCAGAGTTTATGCTAGGGGCTCTTTAGTAGTCTGGACGACCGGCAAAGTGATCACCTTCGATAAAAAATTAAATGCGCTTCTTTCAAAAAAAATAAGTAAGATTGCAATTGCTAATCCCAGGACCGCTCCTTACGGCTCGGCGGCTGTTGAGGCATTAAAGCACTTTGGAATTTACGGCAAGGTAAAAAATAAATTGGTGTACGGAGAAAGCATAGCGCAGGTTAATCAATTTATATATGGCAGTGCAGTAGATGCAGGATTTACTGCGAAATCAGTTGTCCTTTCTCCCCAGATGAAAGGCAAGGGAAGCTGGATGGTAATCGATCCCGGCTTTTATAAAAGCATTGAACAAGGATGCGTTATATTAAAATACGGATTTGATAACCACAGGGCGGAATCTAAAAAATTCTTCGATTTTTTATTTTCGCAGAAAGCAAAAAATATTTTGCTCAAGTACGGCTATATTCTAAAGTAAAAATATGAACACACTGACCGGTAAGATAACATCCATTAAAAGCAACGAGCATATGTCCATTATAGATATGGAAACGAGCGGCGGGATGATTAAGACGGTTATAATTGAGACTCCCCGAACCGCTTCCTTCCTGAGGATAGGAAGCCCTGTAAGTATAATGTTCAAGGAATCCGAAGTAAGTATAGCTAAAAATTTTTCCGGAATGATTAGTCTGCAGAATAAATTAAGCTGCAACATAAAAGAAATTATAAAAGGCAGTCTGCTAAGCAGGATTGTTCTTAACTGCATGGGAAATATTATATCATCCGTAATTACCACAGCGGCAGTTGAGCAGCTTGATCTGAAAGAGAACGACGAAGTGACCGCACTTGTAAAGACCAACGAAATTATTATAGCGCCATTATGACCGAACTGCAGCCGATAATATTGAGCCTTGAGTTAGCAGCCGTTACAACCGCGGTATTGTTTGTTGCCGCTATTCCGCTGGCGTACCTGCTTGCCGAAAATAATTTTAAATTGAAGCCTGTTGTATCGGCAGTAATAAGTATGCCTCTGGTGCTGCCGCCTTCGGTAATAGGCTTCTATCTTCTTGTCGCTTTTTCGCCTGCTCATTTTTTCGGAGGAATTATTGAAAAAGCTTTCAACATTCGTCTTGTATTTTCATTCCAGGGACTGGTGCTTTCATCGGTAATTTACAGCTTGCCTTTTATGGTCAATCCCATTCAAGCCGGTTTGGAAAGCCTTCCTCATTCAATTAAAGAAGCTTCATATACGCTCGGCAAATCCAAATTTAAAACTCTGCTAAAAGTTCTTCTGCCGAATATAAAGCCGTCGCTGCTTACCGGCATTGTTTTAAGTTTTGCGCATACAATCGGGGAGTTCGGTATTGTCCTTATGATAGGAGGGAATATTCCGGGAAAAACAAGAGTGGCCTCGCTGGCTATTTACGACGAGGTGGAATCTCTTAATTACCACAGCGCCAACATATACGCGCTAACGCTGTTCGTGTTAACGTTCTTAATACTGCTTACCGTTTATTTTATTAACGGAAAATATTTAAAAGCAGGCAGACTGTGATTTCTCTTGAGCTTTATAAAATACTAAAGACTTCCGAAGGCGATTTACCGCTGGATATCTCATTTCAAATAAACGACGGCGAGTTTATTACAATTGAAGGGCACTCCGGCGCCGGAAAGACGACTGTGCTGAGGCTTATAGCCGGTCTTGTTAAACCGGAAAGAGGAAGACTGGTTGTAAACGGAATGGAATGGCTGGATACCGGGAAAAATTTTTACCTGCCGCCTCAAAAGCGCAATGTTGGTTTCGTATTCCAGGAATATTCTCTTTTCCCGAATATGACTGTTTACGAAAATATAAGATATGCATTGAACGGTAAATCCGGATTAAGCCAGGTTGAAGAAGCGATGGAAATAATGGAGCTAGAACAGCTAAAGGACCGTTACCCGCTCAATTTGTCAGGGGGGCAAAAGCAGCGCGCCGCTCTTGCAAGAGCTATAGTCCGCAAGCCAGAAATACTTCTACTCGATGAACCGCTGTCTGCGCTTGATTCCGAAATGAGAACCCGGCTTCAGGATTATATATTGAAAGTGCACCGCTTGTTAAAGCTTACAACAATAATGGTCAGTCATGATATCTCCGAGATATTCAAAATGTCCGACAGAGTAATAAGGCTTGACAAGGGGAAAATAATAAATGAAGGCGCGGCGCAGGAAGTTTTTCATAAAAAATATATAAGCGGTAAGTTTAAATTTACCGGCGATGTGCTGGACGTGGAAAAAGACGATGTGGTTTTTATCGTAAGCGTACTTATAGGGAACAACATAGTAAAAGTAATCGCCTCCAGGGAAGAAGCGGAAGAGTTAAGGACGGGTGACAAAGTAATGATTGTTTCGAAGGCATTTAATCCGCTGATTATTAAAATTTAAGATTCAAATCCTCCGTCACCCGCCAGAAGCGACTTTGGTATTCCTATTATTCTCCCTTTAGTAAAGGGAGATGTCGACGGAGTCGACAGAGGGATTTGGAGAACGTATTACAGACAAATCATCTTTTATTCCTAAAAATAATTTATTATTATAATACTGTGGCGTTGTTTAATTTTATAAAAAGGAGATTATGAAACGTAACGGCCTTATTACCAATTACCGTTGTCTTCCGTACAATCCCGATCTAAAAGAAAGAGCCAGGGAAATGAGAAAAAGTTCAACTAAAGGTGAGATTAAATTTTGGTGCGAGTTGCTAAGACACAAAAAGTCTGGTTATCAGTTTTATAGGCAAAAGCCAATTTATCATTTCATTGTTGATTTTTATT
>JAKAJV010000062.1 GCA_021813585.1 Bacteroidota bacterium
GCACCGGTTATTTCGGATACCATTTACAACTCGCCGGAATATTATACGCCGATTATCCTTATAATTATATTCCCAATAGCTTTCGCATATTCAATTCTTAAATACCAGCTTATGGATGTAAGCGTAGTAATTAAGAACACGTTGATGTACGGTACTGCTACGGTTAGTCTGGCCGGTATATACTTCTTTATTATTTATATTCTCGGCCAAACAATCAGCGAAGCAATCGGCACTCAGTTCCAGGCGGTTATTGCCAGCCTTGTTTTTATAGTGTTTGCTTTTGTGTTTCAGTCTGCCAAGGATAAATACCAGGATTTTCTCACTGCTAAATTTTATCCTGAACAGTTTGCATACCAGAAGGTTCTGGTAAAATTCAGTAACGATGTTTCGACTGTGGTCGGTCTTGAAAATATTCTTGATTCCATGAAAAAGACTTTTGTGGAATCACTGATGATAAACAACTTCGGAATTTTATTAAGGGATAAAAATGACGGTGAATTTAATCTGGAACGGAACCTTGGTATTTCAACGGAAGACTTAAAGGTAAAGGCACAAAATATCGATCAGCTTATTGAACGGAAAGCCGTAATTCAAAAGCAGCCTGTAATAGATATTGCCGAGTTCGATTCAGCGTTCCCGGAAGAAGCGGACAGGCTTAAGAGCGAAGGCATTTATACCGTAATACCTATGGTTATCAAATCTAAGGTAATCGGACTGCTGCTTTTCGGATTAAAGCATTCAGGCTCCCAGTTTGCAGGAAAAGATATAGAGCTGCTCTATGCTGCCGCAAACCAGGCTGCTATTTCTATTGAGAACGCGCGCCTATACGAAACCGAGGCCGAGAAGCTGAAGATTGAAAGGGACCTTTCTTTAGCGCGGCGGATACAGCAGGGCCTGCTGCCCAAATGCCTACCGTTTTTAAAAGGACTTGATATCTGCGGCGAGATGATTCCCGCTATGCAGGTAGGGGGAGATTATTACGACCTCATTCAAGTTTCGGACTCCAAGCTGTTCGTGGTTGTAGGCGACGTCTCCGGCAAAGGGCTTGCGGCATCGTTGTATATGACGAAGCTGCAAACGATGATCCAGCTGGCCTGTACCGAGGAGAAAAGCCCGAAGCAAATTTTGACCGAGATAAATATGAAATTTTATAGCTCAATTGAACGGAATTCTTTCGTAACGATTACTCTGGCACTATTTGATATTGAAAAGAACAAAGTAACATTCTGCCGTGCAGGCCATATGCCGGTATTAACTGCTTCGAACGGGATTGTAAATTCATATAGGACGCAAGGCATAGGCTTAGGACTTGAGAAGGGGATTGTCTTTGACCGCACTTTAATTGAAGAGGAACTAGTGCTGAAGCCCGGGCAGATATTCGCTTTCTTCTCCGACGGTATTACGGAGGCGATGAATGAAAATTTAGACCTATACGGCGAAGATAATCTTTCTCAACTGCTAAAGAACAAATCCGATTGTACATCAGTAGAGCTAATGAACGACATCTGGAATGCGCTGAATGTTTTTAGAGGCAAGGCCGAGCAAAATGACGACATGACAATGGTAATAGTAAAAGTAAAATAAAATTTTTTTAATCAGCACAGGGAGTGCAGTATGACGAAAATACAGCCGAAGATTTTTAAGCTTTCCGACTCAAAAAAGAAAACCGAGAAAAATTCCTTTCAAGATTTTTCGAAAATGCTCGACGAAATAAATGAAATTATAGATTATCTTCCGTCGGATTCTATTTTGCTTATACCATTTCTCGATCCGCTAATTAAAGCGGCCGGCCTGTCCCACAAGCGGTTTGAAAATATTATAATGTCCGGTTCTCCTAATGAAGATGATAAGGAATTACTGCAATGGGCTGCTGAACTAGGCTTTCTTATGCTGGATATAGTTATGGAAAAGGATAAAAAGGAAAAGGAACTATTAAGGGAAGAAGTGGTGGAAGTGGCAGCCGACTTTGTTCCGCGGGTTAAATCTAGAAAAATTCTGCCCGATGTTGAAGCAGTGTTCGAAGAACTTAAGAAAAGAGGCAATTTGGATGCCGACTCCGGTAAACTGGTAAATTAATAAAACCTTGGAACTCCGCAGGTAAAGCGGAGTTCCTGCAATAAGCTTATAGCAGCTCCACTACATTCTTGCTGGTAATAACCTCTGTTTTAGTGCCTTTTTGTTTTCCTTTAGGCGTAGGCATTTCCATTGTATAAAAAATATCTACCTGAGTCTGTACATTCGATTTCTGAATTAGGCCTTTAGTAATGTTGAAATAAATTTTACCGCTTGCAGATGTAACCGGTTTTTTAAATTGAAATACTGCGCCTCTTTCTTCGTACTTAGTATCGCCGGAGATTACGGTATGCAGGCCGGCCGCAATAGTAGCCACCTTATCGTTATTGTATTTCTCAAGGTTATCCACTTTGTAGAGATTAGTATTCTCTAGCTTAAAGATTAGAAATGGAGTAGGCGGCTGAACAAACGTCCAGTTCGAATCCTTAGCAACTACATTGGGGGTCATCTCTCTAAACAGCTGGGTAACAAGGGGCTTAAGTGCGTTTTCAATTATATTCTGGCGTAAAGATTCACGCTCCTCCAGCGAGGCGGACTTTGTCATTCCTTTCAGCCTTAGAAACTTGCTTATTACATTATCGATATTGGATATCTCCAGTATTCCGCCGTACTTGTTTATCCTAACATTAAAAGGATTATTAACCATTGCATCATACTGCGCATATTTCCGCTTCTCCACAGTATCGGTTGTTACCCCGGATCTGTAAGAAAAGAACTGACCGTTTGCGAATGCATCAAGAAGGATAGAATTAATATCGCACGATAAATCCAGCACGCTGTCCTTATCCACATTATTCAGGCTGATATCTAGGCTGTAGACAATACTTTGCTTTACCTGGTCGGTAAATGTGGTATCGGCATGAACTGTCTGTTTATCCTCGGTGAACGAAGCCATCTTGTAGCTATAGCGCTTGCCTTTTTCAAATTTATACCTTAAGACGAACTGCTGGTTCGGATTTTGAAGAGGCGATGTTTTCATCGCCGTAGTATCAATGCCGGAGGGTTGTTTTTTCTCTTCGGCCTTCTTGCCGCATCCGGCGATAAACAATGCAAGCAGAATAATTATCCATAGGTTTTTCATTATCAAGTCCTTTAGTAAAGTAAATATTTTTTTCTAATCTTCATAAATTGATTGAGTTCTTTGTTCCACGATTTTATTATGCCGGCGGGGGATTTTCCTTCAAGAATTTTTTCGCGTACCGTTTTGTCCCCGCTTAGCCTGTCGAACCCGGCATCTCTAAACTTAAATTGGGAAGGGTATAATGAATGTAAGGCGCAAACAAGCTCAATACCAAAATCAACCGGTTTAAATTTACTCCTATGGGTTATTTTTATAAAGATGCCGCTGCACGTTTCAATCTTGTATTTTGGATTCGTAACCATGCCGGGAATATCGACCGGTGTAAATTCTACAGGCGATAAATCAACACCTTTTAAACCATAAGATTTTAGTTTCACTATCAGTGAATCCGGAGTAATAAACGGCGCACCTATTGTAAGGAACGGATGATATGTCCCGCGGCCTTCCGATACGTTTGTGCCTTCTATAAGGCAGGTACCGGGGTACACTATTGCTGTCTCCAGATCGGGGATATTGGGAGAAGGCTTAACCCAAGGAAGAGTGTAATGGTCTAGATAATATTTCCTGTTCCAGTTTTTCATTTTAATTATCTTAAGATCGCATTTCAAACCTTTCCCTATATAACCTTCACCCGCATAAAGCCTGGCAAGCTCCCCAACAGTCATACCGTGCATTATCGGGATCGGCGCAATTCCTACGAATGAGGTCTGATCTTTTTTTCTTACCGGGCCTTCGACATTAATTCCGTTGATCGGATTTGGCCTGTCTAGAACAATTACCGGTATATGGTTCTCCGCGCCGGCCTGAACAATATAAAACAGCGTGGAAATAAAAGTATAAAACCGCGCACCCACATCCTGGATGTCGTATATAAGCACATCAACATTCTTCAGCATTTCCGGGGAGGGCTTTTTATTCGGGCCGTATAAAGAGTAGACCGGTATTCCTGTTTTCGCATCGACTGAGCTTTCCACTTTTTCTCCGGCCGGAGCGCTGCCGCGTATTCCGTGCTCTGGCCCGAACAAAGCAGTTACCTTAACGCCTTCAATATGTACGAGCGAATCAATTAGCGGGGTGCCGTTTGAAAGCACTCCCGACTCGTTTGTTACCAAGCCGATTCTCTTTCCCTTTATAAGGTACAAATAATCAGATATCAACCGGTCTGCACCTACCTTTAGATTGTTGCTTTGTGGGAATGAAAAAGTTGAGGATAAGAGAACGGCGGTTAAAAATAAAATTACTTTCTTCATCACATTTTTTTGCGGTTGTTTAATTATGCCGGGAAAATTCCCCGGTTATAAGAACGGCCGGCAAATTACTATCCGGCCGCTCTTCCTAAAATTATTTTTTAGAATTGATATCCTGAAATATCCAACAGTTCTTTTCTGGAGAAGAAATGGAGAATTTCGATTGCAGCATTTTCATCGGAATCCGAGCCGTGAATTACATTCTCTGCTTTGCTTGCAGCGTAAAGCTTTCTAATCGTTCCGTCTTCCGCCTCGGCAGGGTCTGTTGCGCCGATAAGCTTTCTAAAATCCGCTACGGCATTCTCCTTCTCAAGTGCAATCGGAACACAGGGGCCTGAGGTCATGTAATCCAACAGATCCTTAAAGAATGCTCTTTCTTTGTGTACTTCATAAAATCCGGCGGCGGAATCTTTTGTTAATTTAACCATCTTAACGGCTTTAACCTTAAAGCCGGCTTCGGTTATTTTCGTAATTATCTGGCCGATTAAATTCTTCCGGATTCCATCCGGCTTAATAATAGCAAGGGTTCTGTTACTCAATATTAACTCCTTAAAATTAATTCTCTATTTTTTCTTTTTTGTTTTAGTAATTTTTTTTGCTGCGGCATTCTTAACTGCCGGCTTAGCGGCAATTTTCTTAACCGCATTCTTTTTTGCCGCTGCTTTTACGTTAGCCTTTTTAGTTTTAGCAGCAGCCGGCTTAGCCTTCTTAACGGCTTTCGCCTTTAATTCATTTATTGCTTTCAGCATAGTAGAGCCGAGCTCTGCAGGGCTTTCTACCACTTTTATGCCTGCTTTTTTCATTGCGGTCATTTTTTCTACTGCTGTTCCTTTACCGCCGGAAATGATTGCGCCTGCATGTCCCATTCTTCTTCCGGGAGGTGCTGTTCTTCCGGCTATAAAACCAACTACCGGTTTATTTACATTCTTCTTTATGAATGCAGCAGCCTCTTCTTCGGCAGTTCCGCCAATTTCTCCGATCATTATAATTCCGTCGGTATCGGGGTCTTCATTGAATAATTTTATCACATCAATAAATCTAGAGCCTATTACCGGATCGCCGCCGATACCCACACAAGTCGACTGACCGAGGTTAACATCGGTCAGCTGCTTTACCGCTTCGTAAGTTAATGTGCCGCTGCGGGATACTACGCCTATCCTTCCTTTCTTATGAATGAAGCCAGGCATTATACCGATTTTTGCTTTACCAGGCGATATAACACCCGGGCAGTTAGGCCCAACTAGAACAACGTTCTTGCTTTTAATTGAATTGTATACTTTTACCATGTCGGCTGCAGGAATGCCTTCGGTTATGCAAACTATAAGTTTAACGCCGGCATTAGCAGCTTCCAGAATTGCATCTGCTGCAAAAGCAGGCGGAACGAAAATTGCCGAAGCATTTGCCTTTTGCTGGCTCACCGCCTCTTCGACCGTATTATAGATCGGAACACCCAAAAATTCGGTAGAGCCTTTACCCGGTGTTACGCCGGCTACTACCTTTGTTCCATATTCTATCATTTGTTGAGTATGGAATGAACCTTCTCCGCCTGTTATCCCTTGTACCACAAGGCGGGTTTTGTTATCGACTAAAATACTCATTTGATTATTTCCTATTTTACTATTTACTGAAAACTTGTTTACAAAGATATATAATTGAGCCGTATTTAAAAAAATATTTACAGGTTAATTTGTAATTCGTGCTGATGTTGAATTTTAAGAAATCTTTTATCGGCGGTGTTTGAAGTGAGGTTAATGTGCAGACTTATATCTACCTGAAAAAAAAGCCGCCCCGGCAAGTCCGAAAGCGGCATTAAGAAAATTTCTAAAAGGATTATAAGTTGAACACCTGTTCGAATTTAAATTGAAGCGTATCGCTTACCGGCATAAGAAGAAGCGATGGACGCTTTACATGGAAGGCAGTAAGGCTTATGTTAAATCCGCCGTCTACCGTTAATTTATCCGATGTCCAATGTTCTGCGGCGGCTAAGTAAGTCTTTTTTGTAATTCCATGGAAGGTAAGATTTCCCCACACCTGCAGGCTGTCTCCTTTCTGCGTAATTGACGTGCTGATGAATCTTGCATCGGGATAAAGCAAAGCTTCAACCACTTCCATCGCATGAGAATCCCTGTTGGAGTTTCCGCTGTCGAAAGACGTAACATCAACCTGAACCGAAACATCCTTTACCTGTTTTGTCTTCATGTCGGCATCAATAAGGCACAGGGCATATTTGCTTGTGGCTTCAACCTGGTGCAGGGGATGCGTTATTTTGTATGTAATGAATGAATCCTTTTTTACGGCTTCCAACCGCTTAACCTGTGAGAATAAAAAAGAGCCGGGTAATAAGAACAAAAGCAGCAGCAATAATTGTTTGATTTTCATGTTTCACTCCGATTTAAAAAACTATTACTAACATAGAAGTTGCAAGTACGGCCGTAGTAAGATAGCCGGAAACCTGGTGGAAGTGAGCCTGGTCCATATTAAAAACTCTGCGGTGCCTTATAGTGGAGCCGATAATTGGAGTAACGATCATTCCGATTAAATGGATCCAAGCAAGTGTTTTATGCAAAGATGTAGTACTGCCTTCATCGCGGCGTATAAGCGGCGGGGGAGACAGCACTGCTAGAAGCCCGGTTGCAGTATAAGAAGCTATAGTAGCCGCAACAAACATCTGATGGGTGTCTCCCAAATTCCTATGACCGTCGATTACCTGCTGTCCGAAGTAATCTGCAGTAAGCATAAGTGCAAGAGTAGTGAACCCGCCGATTTGATGGGCAATCAGCATTCCTCTTCTTAAGTGAAGCTCGCTCATTCTTTCTTCCGGCGATAGAGGCGGCTCAAGCCCGAGCTTGTGGACCAAGCCGTTTTTACCCCACAAAAGCTTTTCGCCGAAGCTCATGTTATCCGGAAGCAGCTTCGGTTCCGTCTCCGGCGGAAGTATACTGCTCATTGTTGTATCTGCGGTTTCTATCGTATCGTTGGAAACCATAAAACCAGGCTGATACGCAAGGCTGTATCTTATCCCCGACGGCAGGGAATTTTCCTGAGCATTTAACGGATGTAAAAAGCAGATTAAAAATATAATTAGAAATAAAAGTGATAACCTGGCTGGAATCGTTTTTCTTATTGCCAGCATAACAATGGCAGCGCCACGAGAGTATTTTACATTGAACTTTTTCCCGGTTTTTCTCATTAGTCCTCTTTGTCTGTTTAAAATAAAAAACGCATATAAGAATTGTTAAAAAGCTATTCCCGCCGAATAAGAGAATAAACCTTTTAACAAAATTCTATATGCGTTGTTCTCCAAATTTTTGGTGCAATTTTAGAACTATTTTATTTTAATTACAATGCCCGGTATCAAAGTTTGATAACCGGCACAATCAAGTAATTCAAGTCATCAAAGATGAAGTAAAATTTTATTAATCAGCCTGACGGATGTAAAGATTGCTGCCTCCTGAAAGATATTTGGTGCTGAACTTTCCATGAAGTTATGATATTAATTTCAGTATTCCATTTTCCAGTTCAAAAAAATTCTTTAAACCTTTTATTTATGAAGAATGACTAAATGATGGTAAAATTATATTAAATTATTCTGCCGACAAAAACGGGAAGTTAGCCCTTACGATTGCGGCTAAACCAGATGTTAGAAATGAAATTAAGGCTTATATTTTTTTCGATAATTGTTTTACAGCTTAAATTATTTGCGCAATATTATTCGGTGCAGGGTAATGTTGCAGACAATTCCAATAAGAAAACACTTGAAGGTGCAAGCGTAACATTAACAGGCCAGCGCGGCAAACAGGCGGGGGGAATGGCCGCTGCTAAAGAAGGTAAATTTTATTTTGATCATCTGCTGCCGGGAAGGTACACACTTGCTGTCGGTTTTATCGGTTATATTAATTTTAAAAAAGAAATTGAAATAAAGAACAAATCTCTAAATCTGCAGACAATATACTTAACTCCCACCGATGTAAAGCTAAAGCCGGTAGAAGTGATAGGGCAGCCTACTATGGTAGTTCTTAAAAGCGATACAACCGAATATAATGCCGGGGCATTTAAAACTAACAAGGATGCTGTAGCCCAAGACTTGCTAACGAAAATGCCCGGAATAATTGTCCAGAACGGAACTGTGCAGGCCCAGGGAGAGAATGTTGCCAAGGTACTTGTAGACGGCAGGGAATTTTTCGGCAGCGACCCCAATGCTGTACTTAAGAATCTTCCGGCGGAAGTTATTGAAAAAATTCAAGTGTTCGATCAGCAAAGCGAGCAGTCCCAGTTTACGGGATTTGATGACGGTAATACTAGCAAGACAATTAATATAGTTACCCGGTTAAATAACCGGCAGGGAACATTCGGTAAATTTTCTGCGGGCTACGGAGACGATTCCAGGTACGCTGCTGGCGGCAACATAAATTTCTTCAATAAAGATCAAAGGATATCTGTTATTGCTCAATTAAATAACGTTAACCAGCAGAATTTTTCTACCGATGATTTGCTGGGCATAATGTCCGGACCCGGGAGAAACTTTAATAGGGCAATAGGCGGCGGAATGGGAGGTCCCGGTGGAGGCAGAAGAGGCGGCTTCGGCGCCGGGCCCGGCGGTTTTGGAGGCGGGAACATCTCTAATTTCCTCGTCAGTCAAACTGCCGGATTAACCCAGACCAAAGCCTTCGGCATAAATTATTCCGATAGATGGGGCGAAAAGGTGGATATCACCGGAAGTTATTTTTTCAACTATACAAACAACGATGCAGAGTCTGCATCAAACACTGATTATTTTTTAACTGCACCTTCTCAGCAGAATTACAACGAAACCAATTCTTCTATTACCGATAATACCAACCACCGTGTTAATCTGCGGCTTAATTACCAGATTGATGAAGATAACTCGATCTTGTTTTTTCCTAGCTTCACTGCACAAATTAACGATGGATCGAGCAATATTGCAGGTATTACAACTTCGGGAACAGATAAGTTGAACTCGACCAACAATATATTTAATTCCGATCTAACCGCACTCAATTCGTCAAACAATTTATTATTCAGACACAGGTTTAATACTCCCGGCAGAACGCTTTCAATAGATGTTAACGGAACGTTTACAAGGAATACAGGCGGTAATAGTCTGTTTGCTAAGAATAATTATTACACCAGTTTTACATCGGATACTGTCGATCAGGCTTCCGACTTATTAAAGCACGGATTCAGCGGTTCTTCAAATATTGTTTATACCGAGCCGATAAATTCGAATTCAATTTTGCAGTTCAATACAAAGTTTTATTATTCAGAAGACAACAGCGATCAAAAGACCTTCGATAATTCGATCCCCGGCTCTTCGCTTCTGGACACATCGCTAAGCAATGTTTACAAGAAGATTTATAAAACCCAGAGTTTAGGAGCCGGCTATAGGTTCCGGGAAAATAATCTATCGTTAGCCTTGAATCTAAATTATAATCTTTCCCAATTGTCAAATTCACAAGCCTTCCCGGGCGCCGATATTATGCAGCGATCATTCCGTTCGCTTCTTCCGTCCTTCTTCCTTAGGTATATGGTTTCGAGAAGCAACAACCTACGTATTTCATATTTCGCGAGCAACGACGATCCGAGTATAGACCAGCTGCAGAATGTTCTTAATAATTCCAACCAGACACAATTAAGCATAGGGAATCCTAACCTTAGCCAGGATTACAAGCATTCGCTCGTTCTCAGGTATATTCAAACCAACGGCAGCAGGATGAATTCGCTGTTTATATTATTCGGCGGAACGGTTATCCGGAACTATATAGGCAATACAACTATTATTGCCCAGAAGGATACTGTTGTATTGAATAATATATTATTGAATCAGGGTACAAAGCTTACTTACCCAACCAACCTGAACGGTTATCTAAATCTAAGGTCATTTATTGTTTACGGTTTCCCGGTAGAATTTTTAAAATCAAATCTTAATCTTCACGTAAGTGCCAATTACTCCCGTACCCCGGGAATAATAAATGGAATATTTAACTATGCAAATTCAAGCACGCTTGGGCTAGGGTTGGTTCTGGGCAGCAACATAAGCGATAAAGTTGATTTTACAATCTCAAGCATAAGCAGCTACAACCTGGTAAAGAATAGCACGCAAACCGATAACAGTTCGAACAATAACTATTTCTCTCAGAACTCCTCGGTTAGATTTTACTGGAGATTCTGGGAAGGATTTGTTTTCCAAAATGAACTGAATGACCAGTACAACGGAAACCTGCCTTCTAATTATAAGCCTAATACTGTCATCTGGAATATGAGCATCGGCATGAAGGTACTAAAGAACGATAACGGCGAAATAAGATTTTCTGCCAATGATGTACTCAACCAGAATACAAACATACAGCATAATGTTTCCGATTCTTATATTCAGGATGTTAGAACCAATGTACTGGGAAGGTACTACTTGCTGTCCTTCGTTTACAATATAAGAGCCTTCTGACTTTCGGAAACTAACTTTCATTTTGCAGCCGGTTACTGTTTAACAAGTCACATTTCCTTTTCAAACAAGCCGACTTCATAATAATTTAACACGCTACTTCCTTGACAAAATTTTTTAGGAATATTATATTAGCACTCGCTTTTAACGAGTGCTAATTATTTTTATTAAAATAAAAACATTTTTCGGAGGTTAAGATATGTCAAAATTAAATTTAAAACCTTTGGCGGACAGAGTAATTGTTAAGCCAAGCGAAGCTGAGGAAAAAACAAAAGGCGGCATCATTTTACCGGATATTGCAAAAGAAAAACCTATTGAAGGTACTATTGTAGCAGTTGGTCCGGGTAAAGTTTCCGATGACGGTAAACTAGTTAAACCCGAAGTTAAAGTAGGTGATAAAGTTTTATACGGAAAGTACAGCGGAACGGAAGTAACCGTTGAAGGCGAGGAATATTTAATAATGCGTGAAAGCGATATTTTCGCAATTATAGCTTAATCACGAGAATTTGTTAACTAATAAAAACTTGGAGGATGATCTATGGCTTCAAAATTAATTGAATACGACAGCGAAGCGCGTAATAAACTAAAATCCGGTGTTGACAAGCTTGCCAATGCCGTTAAAGTTACTCTCGGTCCAAAAGGACGCAACGTTGTTATTGAAAAAAAATTCGGTGCACCCACCGTTACTAAAGACGGCGTAACTGTTGCAAAAGAGATAGAACTTGAAGATGCCGTTGAAAATATGGGCGCACAAATGGTTCGCGAAGTTGCTTCCAAAACAAGCGATGTTGCAGGCGATGGAACTACAACAGCTACCGTTTTGGCACAGGCAATCTATAGAGAAGGTTTGAAGAATGTTACTGCCGGTGCAAACCCGATGGATCTGAAGAGAGGTATTGACATTGCTGTCGGAAAGGTTGTTGAGCATTTAAGAAAGGTTAGCCGCGATGTTGAAGGCAGAAATGAAATTGCACAGGTTGGTGCAATCTCTGCAAACAACGACAAATCGATAGGTGAATTAATTGCCGACGCAATGGAGAAGGTAGGTAAAGACGGCGTAATTACAGTTGAGGAAGCTAAAGGAACTGAGACAGGTCTGGAAGTTGTTGAAGGTATGCAGTTCGACCGCGGTTATCTTTCACCTTACTTTGTAACCAATACCGAAACCATGGAAGCGATTCTTGAAGATCCTTATATACTAATTCACGATAAAAAAATCTCAGCTATGAAAGATTTACTTCCAATATTGGAAAAAGTAGCTCAGCAGGGCAAATCTATGCTGATAATTGCGGAGGACCTGGAAGGCGAAGCTCTGGCTACGCTAGTTGTAAATAAGATTCGCGGCACTTTACGTATTGCGGCAGTTAAAGCTCCTGGCTTTGGCGATAGAAGAAAGGCAATGCTGGAAGATATTGCAGTCTTAACCGGTGGTACTGTTATCTCCGAAGAGCGCGGCTTCAAGCTGGAAAATGCAACTATTTCCTATTTGGGAACTGCAAAGAAGATAGTTATAGATAAGGATAACACTACAATTGTAGAAGGTGCAGGAAAAACGGAAGATATTAAGAAGAGAATAAATGAAATTAAAGCCCAGATTGAAAAGACAACATCAGATTACGATAAAGAAAAGCTGCAGGAGAGACTT
>JAKAJV010000067.1 GCA_021813585.1 Bacteroidota bacterium
ATTGTCATTCCCACGAAAGTGGGAATCCATTTTTTATCATATTTTCGCATCTTGGATACCCGCTTTCGCGGGTATGACACTCAAGCTTTATAATTTTGCGTAACATGAGATAATAATTAAAACGGTTGATGCTTACTTACATGCCGATGCTGAGAAGGTTCGTTTTATAAAATATACAGAAGAATTCCGCATAAGAAGGTGCTGAAAAATTTTTAGCGGGTTCCGGCCGACTTGTAGAGAGCAGCTTTCCCTCTCTTCTATTCTTGATTAAAAAAGTACTGAACCTGCACCACCGTTAATGAATTTGTTTTATCATTTATAAATTGAAGTTTATTGTCAATTGAAACTTTGATAAAATATCCTTTGATAAGATATGAATAGCCTAAAGTGTACCACGGCCTGTCTATAGTGGAAGGGATATAATCATTCAACTGTTCCAAAGAAACGGTGATTAAATTTTTTCCGGCAATCAAATAATTGGCAAGAGCGTAGTAGCCTAGTGCTCTCTTGCTTCCCAAATGAGCTTCAATATACTCGGACTGGAATTCAAATGCAGAGAGCTTTAATCTCGCATCAAATCCAAAACGGAAATCTTTTCCCGAAAAGATAGAAGGGCTGCCGAGAATATTTGAAAACTTTAGTTCGTTATCTTTCCGGTAAGCGATTGAGTATCCGGCCTGCAAATTATTTAACGAATTACCGAAACTAACATATCCCCTATTTGAGTACAGAAAATTTTTTCTGCCGGAAACGGAATTAGCGCCGTTACCGTTAAAAAGGCCCAGGCTAAATCCTGCCGAGTTGGATTTATAACCTAACTCTAATCCCACATCTCTGCCAATAGTTTCTGCCGAAGGCAGCAGACTGTTTATAACACTCGCTCTTTCAGTAAGGGGGATTAAATAGTCCGACTGCCTCCTTTGCAGACCAAAATCCGGAACAAACTGGCCTGCCGTAATTTTACATTTATCTAATGCATAGCTTAAATAAACATCCTGCAGCAGGAATAAAAAGCTTTGCTTGTTATAAAAATTAGCCTGCACTTTATAACTCCAATCGCCTATCTTAGTAGGCAGATTGCCGTCCAGCCATAGCTTGGCTCTTCTTATCGAAAAATTTGTCTGGTCTAGATAATTATCTGTAAACCTGTATTGAAGGTATCCGTTCCAATTTACTTTTTGCTGTGCATTAACAGGCACGCCTTGGAACAATACAATTACGGCACCCAAAAGGAGAAGCATTCTAAAAGTATTCATGAGTTTTTATCTCATAAGATGTTTCGGGTAAAATATTTTTTTGCTATATTAAAAAATACTAAGGTAATTTATGTTTTCCCATTTTTAACAGTAATTTTTAATTCATTTTAGAGGCATACAAAATGTATTATATCTTATTTTATAAAACAGTTGAAGATTATATAGAAAAGCGAGTGCCTTTCAGGAATGCTCATCTGGCATATGCAGAAGAAGCACAAAAGCGGGGTGAATTGATTTTAGCCGGAGCGCTGGATGAGCCGGTTGATACTGCAGTGCTGGTCTTTAAGTGCGACTCACCGAAACCGGCGGAGGATTTTGCGAAGAACGATCCATACTTGCTTAACGGCTTAATAAAGGAATGGAGCGTTAGGCCTTGGACTGTAGTAATCGGTGGTTAGCCGAAGTTGTGGTTGTTAAAATATTCCAGCATAAATTAATCTACCGCTAATTTAAATTCCTACACCAAATACCACGGGCATTCGTACCGGTGCAGAATTGATGAATTTGGCTTGCTAGTGTACTGCCACAGAAATAACTCTACATGGCAGTCACGGTCCAAACCGTGACTGAAGCTGTTTCTGGCACGAAATGGTTCGTGACAGCCAAGTCCGATGTAAAGAAGCGTTAGTGGCAGTACACTAGACCTTTCTGTGTAATATCACAAGCTTAAAGCCTGCAAATAGTTTCTTCTTGCCTATGCTAATTATTTTTTGTAACTACCGGCTGCGGATTCTAAAAAATTTTTCTTCCCTATGCGTAAGGATTTCTATGATGAGGAGAATATTTCTTCTGTTAAAAAGATCGGGATTCTCTAACGTAATTCATGTTTTTCTTCTGCTGCATTTCAGCTTCCTGGCCATCGTTTCTACTGCCGGATACAGCGGGTTAATTCAATTTAAAATTATCAATAGCAATTCTACACGCCGTTCGAACAATTCTGCGATTTATTATTCGGCGCTTCATCTAAACCGACAGATAAGATTAAATAAGGTTAAAAAAAGCCCGAGGCTATCAGCCTCAACATACAACCATAGCTTCTCAAATTTAAAGTTTGCTTATTATCCGCTTTTAAGAGTTCAAAAGCTTAAAGAATTTATTAACTCCTTTATCGAGTTCAGACCTCCGCCAACTTTCCTTTCTTAATTCTTCAATTCAATTGAAACAGGTTAATACCATTTGGATTTGAGAGTATACATGTATTTCAAGTTCTAAAATTACAGTGCATAAAGCCTGGATGGTGCCGACTAGATCAAACTTACGGCTGCGGTTTACCGGCAAAAAATACAGGTTGAAAGCAAAGGATATACTGTAAGAATACTGTCACTATAAACTATCAACTAGAAGAAAAGGAAAATCAATGAGGACATTTAATTTTCTATTACTTTTTATTTTTTTCGGAATATTTATCAACAACACCAGCGCCCAATGGTTCTGGCAGTACCCAGCACCAACGGGAAACCACTTATTCGGAACTTCATTCACAGATTCGAACAACGGAACTATCGTGGGAACTAACGGAACAATTTTAAGAACTACCGACGGGGGAAAATCATGGATAAGCCAGAGGAGCGGAACAACTGAAGATCTTTCCGGAGTTTCATTCTCCGATGTGAACAACGGAACCGTAATAGGTAATCAAGGTTTAATACTTAGAACAACCGACGGCGGCAATACATGGATTAAACAAAACAGTAATCTGAACAATGTTCTTTTCGGCGTTTCTTTTACAGACCCGAATAACGGAACCATTGTAGGCGATGCAGGAGTAGTCCTTAGAACTACCGACGGAGGAAATACCTGGGTAAGTCAGTCAAGCGGGCTTGACCGTTATTTAAAAAGCGTGTCTTTTTCCGATGCAAAAAACGGAACCGCAGTAGGCTACAGCGGGGCTATAATAAGAACTAACGACGGCGGAAGCACATGGAAAATTGAAAACAGCGGAACAAATCTTTCACTCGCCGCTGTTTGCTTTTCAGATGCAAATAACGGCGCTGCTGTAGGTGACTCTGGAACAATTCTGATTACTACAAACGGCGGTGAAAGCTGGAACAACGAAAGGAGATATGAAATGACCGGCACTTTCTGGAGCGTTTCATTTTCCGACATGAATAACGGAATTGCTGCAGGTGACTCAGGTAAAGTATATAGAACTTCAGACGGAGGAAATAACTGGATACTTCAAAATTCTTTAATTACAGATCCTCTTTACACTACTTCATTACCCGATGCGAACAACGGTTTTGCCGCCGGAAGCTACGGCGATATCCTTAAAACTAATAACAGCGGAAACACCTGGAATAACTGCCGGATAGGGACAATAGATTTTTTATATGATGTATCATTCACCGACGCCAGCAACGGAACAGCCGTTGGATACGATGTATTTAATCAACACCCCGTAATTCTAAGTACAGCTAACGGCGGTAGTACTTGGACTAGGCAGGCATTTATCAATTCTTATGAAGATTTGCGGGGAGTATCTTTTAAAGGTGCTGAAATAGGAGTAGTTGTTGGGTCTGGCGGATTAATAATGAAGACAACTGATGGAGGCAATACCTGGTTTACCCAGAACAGCGGAAACTCTTTAAGACTAAATGCAGTATGTTTTACCGATGCAATGAACGGAGCTATTGCCGGAGAAGCAGGCACAATACTAATAACTTCGGACGGAGGTAATACATGGATAACTCAAAATACAGGAACGAACTTTGATTTTAGAGGAGTATCGTTTGCAGATGTTAACCACGGCATTGCGGTCGGTGATTTTGGTACTATTTTCAACACTACCGACGGCGGAAAAACATGGAGAGATCATTCGGTGCAAATTACAGGTAATTATCTTTATAGAGTTTCGTACCCGGATATAAATAATGCTTACATTGTAGGAGACAATGGATTAGTTCTTAAATCAACAGACGGTGGAAATAGTTGGACTAACTCTCAGGACTTTAACAACTTATTAAGACTTTTCGCGGTATCGTTTGCGGATTCGGTAAATGGTGTTGTTGCAGGCGAAGCAGGTACTGTTTTAAAAACAACCGATGGCGGAAAGTCCTGGAATGCTGAAATAACTGGAACAACGAACAATCTAAAGGGAGTTCTATTGATCGGATCCAAAATTGAAACCGCCGTCGGAGAATTTGGTACAATAATGAGGTCAAATAACGGAGGCATTACTGTTGCAGAAAAAAATAATAACGCCCCGGTGAAAGATTACCAATTATTTCAAAACTTTCCGAATCCCTTTAATCCGATTACTTCCATAAGTTATCAATTGCCAGAATCCGGCAATGTTACTCTTAAGATTTACGATGTACTTGGAAACGAGATTAAAGCTTTAATTGATGAGTACAAGCCGGCAGGAAGGTACACAATTAATTTTAATGCATCGGCACTGGCAAGCGGAATATATTTCTACCGGCTGAAAGTAAACAATTATTCATTCACAAAGAAGCTGATATTAATAAAATAAAAGGTTCAAAATATGTAAGGAATGAGTGCTGCATTAAGTTGTAATGCCGGGTTATTATTGTATCTATATATCCGTTTTATTATTATAGCAAAAAATAAAATTATCATTCTTTATGTTGGATGCAGCCGCTAGATAAAATAAAAGCATGTTATGATGTAACAGCGGAAAACTACGCCGAAGAATTCATCGGCGAACTTTCTAAGAAACACTTCGACCGTTTTCTGCTGAGTGAGTTTGCCGCCGTAAATAAAGGCAAGGGAACATTTGCCGACTTAGGATGCGGACCGGGGCAAACGACGAAATTTCTTTTTGATTGCGGCATAAAGGACATAATCGGAATCGACTTATCGGGTGAAATGATAAAGGCCGCACAGAAATTTTTTCCGGATATAAAATTTGAAACAGGAAACTTTTGCAGTCTAGACTATCCTTCCGATTACTTTGGAGCCGCAATCGCTTTCTACGCAATTGTAAATCTTTCCTATGAGCAGGCGAAGATTGCCTTCGATGAAATTTATAGGGTATTGAAAAGACACGGCCACTTCCTACTTTCCTTTCATATAGGCGACGAACTAATTCATGTTGAAAAGTTTCTTGAAAAAGACACGGACATCGATTTCTATTTTTTCCAGACTGAAAAGATTATTGACCTGCTGGATCATTCCGGGTTTGAAATAGTTAATGCTATAGAAAGATATCCTTATAAGAATGCGGAGTACCCGAGCAAACGGGCTTATATATGGGCAGGAAAGAAATAATACCTTACCAGGAGACTTCTGAAAACAAATAAATTTCTATGGACATTAAAGAGATTTCAACCGTAAGACTTTTCAGCCAGCAGATTGCATGCACTGAATTTAAAACAGCAAAAGAAATTGTCGGCTGGATGGGTGCGATGCAGGCGCAGGATTTTTATATGGCCGAATGGGCGCTTGGTGTGCGATTGCCTAATTCCACCGATAAGCTAATTGAGGAGGCAATAAGCGGCGGTGATATAATTAGAACTCATTTAATGAGACCTACCTGGCACTTTGTTTCCTCAAATGATATATACTGGATGCTTGAGCTGACTGCACCGCGGATTAAAGCTTCGATGAGATACCGCAGCAGGGTACTGGGGCTTGATGAAGCAGTATATAAGAAAAGTAATTCAATAATAAAAAAAGCTTTGAACGGCGGCAAGCATTTATACCGTGAAGATTTGATAAAGCTGCTGGAGAAATCAAAAATTGCTACAGACAATAATAGAGCATCACACCTTTTTTTCCGCGCCGAGCTGGAAGGAATATTGTGCAGCGGAAAAATAATTAGGAAGAAACAAACCTATGCGCTTTTAAATGAAAGAGTTCCAAATGCTAAAAGGCTTAATAGAGAGAAAGCTTTGAAGCTGCTTGCACAAAAATATTTTACAAGTCATTGTCCGGCAACTTTACAGGATTTTGCATGGTGGTCCGGATTATCGATAAGCGATTCCAGACTTGCCTTGGAAATGATAAAGCCGAATTTCATTAATGAAAAAATCGGCGGGCAAACGTATTGGTTTCATAATTCTTTTACCCTTCCCCGCATTGAAAAACATTTTGCTTATGCACTGCCGGCATATGATGAGTTTGTTATAAGCTATAAAGACAGAAGCGCCTCTGTGCCGTTTGAAAGCAACGTGAAGACTATATCAAACAACGGAGTTTTTAAGCCGCTTATAATTATTAATGGGCAAGTGGCGGGAATATGGAAACGAACAATAAATAAAGAGAAAATTTTTATACATGCAGAAACTGTTCGTACACTAAAGAAATCAGAAAAATTGTTGGCCGAAAAAGCGTTTAAAAGGTTCGTACAATTCCTGCAGAAAAAACTTGCAGTAATTCAATTCAGCCGTTAAATAGAAGCCTAAAATTTATGGGATACAATTTTATTCTAAGGCAATCCGGGCCGCACTGCAACTATAATTAATTTAACCGCATTACTATTTGAGATTAAATTTTTTATTTTCTAACTTACATTCCGATTAAGGACTGGAGATTAAACAGATAATAGATTTTTAAATCTGTCGAAAGCCATTCCGTTAAATTTCTTTTAACTTAAGGAGATTGCGTCATGCGTAACAAAAAGAAATCCTCATCAGGTGAAAGCCGCAGGAGATTTTTAAAAACCGGTATGCTGGGTGGAATGGCAGCCGCCATGCTTCCTTCGCTGTCCTTTGCAGAAAAATCGATTGCGCCGTATGCAGGCAAGGCCGTCATCAAGTCGTTCGATCTGGATGAAATCACGATCGGGGAAATATCGGAAGGATTAAAGTCAGGCAAGTACACCGTACGGTCGATTACAGAGAAATATATCTCCCGCATAAAAGAAATCGACAAAGACGGCCCGGCAATCAACAGCGTTATTCAGCTTAATCCAGATGCATTAAAGATTGCGGATGAACTGGATATGGAGTTAAAAGAAAAAGGAGCGCGGGGCCCGATGCACGGAATTCCCGTACTTATTAAAGACAACATAGACACCGCCGACGGCATGGAAACCACAGCCGGCTCGCTTGCGCTTCTCGGACAAAAACCGGAAAAGGATGCTAATCTTGTTAAGCTTTTACGCGATGCGGGCGCGCTTATTTTAGGCAAGACAAATTTAAGCGAGTGGGCAAACATGCGTTCGACTCACTCCACAAGCGGCTGGAGCGGACGCGGAGGATTGACTAAAAACCCTTACGCACTTAACAGAAATACATCCGGTTCCAGCTCGGGATCGGGTGCTGCCGCCGCAGCTAATTTATGCGCCGCTGCAGTCGGCACCGAAACCGACGGCTCGGTAGTCAGCCCGTCTTCCATAAACGGTTTGGTTGGTATTAAACCTACAGTTGGTTTAGTAAGCCGCGCAGGAATCATTCCTATCTCTCATTCGCAGGATACCGCTGGACCGATGGCAAGAACCGTTAGAGACGCTGCCTTATTACTTGGCGCAATGCAGGGCACCGATGCCGAAGATGAAGCTACAAAAGCAAAAGGAAGAAAAGCGTTTTCAGATTATACGAAATTCCTAGAGCCGAACGGGCTTAAAGGCGCAAGGATCGGTGTAGTGCGCAAGTACTTCGGTTTCCTTCCGCAGGTAGATGAGGTAATTGAAAAATCACTAGAAGCTTTGAAAAGCAATGGCGCGGTGCTTATCGATCCGGTTGAAATTCAGGCTATTGGAAAAGTTGATGACTCCGAGATGACTGTGCTGTTGTATGAATTGAAGGCAGATATGAAAAATTATTTATTGCACCGCGGGCCTAAAACAATTATGCATTCGCTTAAGGACCTTATTGAATTCAACAACAAGCACGCCAAGGAAGAGATGCCGTATTTCAAACAGGAGTTGTTTGAACAGGCTGAAAAGAAAGGACCTCTTACAGACAAAAAATATATTGATGCACTGGAAAAGAACCACCGCTTAACTCGTAAGGAAGGCATAGACGCTATAATGGACAAGCATAATCTCGATGCGCTTGTTTCTCCCACCGATAGCCCTGCCTGGATGACCGACCTGGTAGACGGAGACCATTTTTTAGGAGGCAGCTCCCAGCTGGCTGCAGTTGCTGGCTATCCTCATATAACCGTGCCTGCGGGATTTGTTTTCGGCTTACCAATCGGTATTTCATTTTACGGCAGGGCATGGAGCGAACCGGTACTCTTAAAAATAGCATACGGTTTTGAACAAGCAACCAAGGTGCGCAAACAGCCGCAGCTTATGCCGGAAGCAAAACTGTAAATAACTTCTTTCAAAATTCCGATTGACGGCAATAAAGAGAAAATTGAAGATGAGGCTTTTAAAATTTCTTACACTAATAATTTTTTCAACACAATTTATTATGAGTGCACAAGAAGTAGTTGCATACTGGGGTGCAAGCCCGTACGGCTATTATGTAAAAAATATCGAAGCTGCCGGGTCGGCAAAAAAGATTACGGTATTAAATTATGCTTTCGCTGTCCCTGGCCCGGATTCAGCAGGAAATATCGTTGCAACGTTCAGGAACCCGTATCCGGTTTATGTGCAGCCCTACACTGCCGACATGAGCATTGACGGAACTGCCGACGATTCCGCTCAACAGTTAAGAGGCCAGTTTAACCAGTTAAAAAAACTGAAAGCAATGAATCCGAATTTAAAAATACTTTTGTCTATCGGCGGCTGGGGAGGGTGCACATATTTTTCCGACGCGGCGCTTACAGAAAAGTCTAGGGAAACCTTTGTGGACGACTGCATAAATAAATTCATTCTCGGCAATCTGCCGGTTATAGATTCTGCAGGCGGCATGGGTGCCGCAGCCGGTATATTTGACGGCTTTGATATCGACTGGGAATTCCCCGTTAGCGGCGGGCCCGAAGGAATGCATTATAATCCGGAAGACAAAGAAAACTATACTAAGCTAATTAAGCAGTTCAGAAAAAAATTGGATGCAATAAGACCGGGCCTACTGCTAACCGCAGCCGTACCGGCAGATAAACCGAACATTAACAACTTCGATATTGCCGGCGTTCAAAATTATTTAAACTGGTTCAACCTTATGACGTACGACTTCCACGGAATTTGGGACAGTGTAACAGGGCATCATACCAACTTGCTTTCATCGCCTAACGACACTGCAGAGAGCGGCGGCAAACTCTCGTTTGATAAATCCGTAAAATATTTTCTCGATACTTTAAGAGTTAAGAATTACAAGATAGTTCCGGGCACCGCTTTTTACGGCAAGGCTTGGGGCAACGTCAATTCAACCAACGAGGGCTTGTACCAGGTTGGAAAAGATTCAGGCAGAGTTCTGAAGCCGGGAATGGGAAATTATTCAAGTATTCCCAGGATGCTCTCGGATGGGTTTAACTATTACTGGGATACCCTGGCAATGGCTCCTTTTCTTTACAACAAAGGTGAAAAAATTTTCTTTACTTTCGATGACGCGAAATCAATCTCCCTTAAAAGGCACTACGTGGATGCTTATAAGCTACGCGGTATAATGTGCTGGGAGATCAGCGGAGACGATTCATTAGGTACCTTAATAAATACAATGTACACAGGCAGAATGCCTGAGGCCGAAGCCGGAAAAATTCAGTTGGGCAAAAGCACCCCGATAATCAGCATTACATATCCCCGCAATAAAAAGAAAGTAGCCGCCGGCACTAATCTGATTATTAACACTTACGGTGAAGATAAAAACAATCAGATTATTAAAGTTGAATTTTACGGCGACGGACTATCGTTGGGCTATTGTACTAAAGCTCCGTTTGATTGGGCCTGGTTCAATATGCCCGTAGGCGAGCATACATTAAAAGCTATTGCAACAGACAGCTACGGGAACAAAGGTGTCTCACAAACCGTCAAGTTTGTTGCCGTAAAATCAGATATTGAAAACTGAAAAGCCTACCTTTAATAATTATCAAAGATTCAGTATTTTAAAATATAGTTATAAAAACATTAATCTAATTTCTCATATATAAAACGGGTGTAAAAGAATGAACACAAAAATAATATGGACAAAAATTGATGAAGCCCCGGCATTAGCTTCTTATTGTTTGCTGCCGATAGTAAAGGCTTTTACAAAAGGCACCGGAATTGAGATCGAGTTAAAAGATATATCTCTTGCCGGCAGAATAATTGCCAATTTTCCGGATAACCTAACAGAAGATCAAAAAATTCCCGACTACCTGGCTGAGCTGGGAGAGGTTACACAAAATCCGGATGCCAACATAATTAAACTTCCAAACATCAGTGCTTCAATTCCCCAGTTGCACGCGGCAATAAAAGAACTGCAGGCAAAAGGCTACAATGTTCCCGATTACCCTGATGAGCCCAAGAATGATGAGGAAGCTGCAATAAAAGCAAGATATTCCAAGGTGCTTGGCTCAGCCGTAAATCCGGTATTGAGAGAAGGTAATTCAGACAGGCGTGCGGCAGCCTCCGTTAAAAAGTTCGCGAAAAAACATCCTCACAAAATGATGAAGCCGTGGCCTGAGTCGGGTTCAAAGGCCAGGGTGGTGCATATGTTGCAGAATGATTTTTACGGCACCGAAAAATCAGTTACTCTCGATAAAGAAGATGCGGTGAATATTGAATATGTCGATGCGAAGGGAAACGTGACCATCCTTAAAGAGAAGCTCAAACTTCTAAAGGGCGAGGTAATTGATGCTTCCATAATGAATGTTAAGGAGCTAAGAAAATTTTATGCTGAGCAAATTAAAGAGGCAAAAAAAGACAACGTGCTTCTTTCGCTGCACTTAAAAGCTACGATGATGAAAATCTCCGATCCGATAATGTTCGGTCATGCAGTCTCGGTTTACTATAAAGATGCATTAGAAAAACACGCCGGTGTACTTAAAGAGATAGGCGCCAATGTAAACAACGGACTTATGGACGTTCTTGAAAAAATAAAAAAGCTGCCGGATGAAAAGCGGAAAGAAATTGAAGCTGATATTGCTAAGGTATATGAGTACCAGCCGGAACTAGCTATGGTTGATTCGAGAATAGGCAAGACCAATCTTCATGTTCCCAACGATGTTATTGTTGATGCCTCTATGCCCAATATAGTAAGAGACGGAGGGAAAATGTGGAACCGCAAAGACGAGCTGCAGGATTGCATAGCGATGATTCCCGACCGCTGTTATGCTACTATGTATAAAGAAATCATTGAGGATGCGAAAGCAAAGGGTCAATTCGACCCCGCAACAATGGGCGCGGTTTCCAACGTTGGACTTATGGCACAGAAAGCTGAAGAGTACGGCTCGCATGATAAAACTTTCGAAGCCAAGGGAAGCGGAATTATCCGTGTGATAAATTCTGCTGGGAAAACCTTACTTGAGCAGCAGGTAGAGGCCGGTGACATTTTTAGAATGTGCCAAACCAAAGATGATCCGATAAGAGATTGGGTAAAGCTGGCAGTAAGAAGAGCAAAGGCTACTTCTTCTCCGGCAATATTCTGGCTTGATGAGAACAGAGGACACGACAGGCAGATTATTGCGAAAGTAAAAAAATATCTGCCCAACGAGGATACTGCCGGACTAGAAATAAAAATCCTTAAGCCGGTCGATGCAATGAAGTATACCTTAGAAAGAGTACGAAAGGGTCTGGATACAATTTCCGTAACCGGGAATGTGCTTAGGGATTATTTAACCGATCTGTTTCCAATTCTTGAGTTGGGTACAAGCGCACGAATGCTTTCGATTGTACCGTTATTAAAGGGCGGAGGCTTATTTGAAACCGGAGCCGGAGGCTCTGCGCCAAAGCATGTACAGCAGCTGTTAAGCGAAAACCATTTAAGATGGGATTCGCTAGGCGAATACTGCGCGCTTGTTCCTTCGTTCGAAATGATAGCGGAAAAAACCGGCAACTCTAAAGCCGCGCTGTTAGCTGAAACCCTTGACGCGGCAATCGGCAAGTACTTGGAAAACGCCCGTTATCCTTCGCGAAAAGCTGGCGAAATTGATAACAGAGGAAGCTCGTTCTATCTTGCTTTATACTGGGCCCAAGCGTTAGCAGAGCAGGATAAGGATACGGAAATAAAATTACGGTTCTCTAAAATGTATGAAGAACTGAAAGCGAATGAAAATAAAATTGCAGACGATTTGATTTCAGTCCAGGGCAAACCTGCAGATGTAGGTGGTTATTATGTCCCGGACGAAGTAAAAGCTTCTGCGGTTATGCGCCCGAGCTCAACTTTCAATAGGATAATTGATACGATGTGAAATTAGTGCATAAGTTTCTGAATTAATATTTTTATAAAAGAAGATTCACGCCTGCCTCTGTTTTTTGGCAGAGGCAGGATTAAGATTGGTTGCTTGAGATATACTACTGAATGCCGGGCACTGAAAAGATAAATTTACTTCCCTTACCAAGCTCGCTTTCCACGCGCAGCTTGCCGTTTTGCGCCTGCATAAACTCTTTTGATATAGCCAGACCGAGCCCCCAGCCGTGTTTGGATTTGTTGCCGACCTGAGTAAACCTCTGGAATAATTTTTCGCAGTCTTCTTTTGATATTCCCTGCCCGTTATCCTTTATAGAAAACTCAACTTCACTACCGGCTTTTCTTACCTCTATTTTAATTTCGCCTCCGCTAGGCGAGTACCTGATCGCGTTGTTCAGGATATTAATAAACACAAAAACCAGCTTTTCAAGATCGACTCTTATCTCGGGCAGATCATCTTCAATAAATGTTTGCAGATTTATATTCTTTTCGGATGTCTGCATCATCAATGCAGTCATACCTATATCCAGTACTTCATCCGGCTTAACGGAAGAGAATTTTAATTTAATATTCCCGGTTTCTATCTGCGAATAGTCCAGTAACTCGTTTATAACACGCGATAACCTGTTGCTTTGCTGCTTTAACGAATTAACCACTTCTTTCTGATCGCTGTTAAGCTCGCCGAATCTTTTATCATCCAGAAGTTTAAGGCTAAGGTTAATCGAAGAAAGCGGCGTCTTCAGCTCGTGCGAAACAGTTGCAAGCAGGTTGGTCTTTGCTTTATCTCTCTCCTGGAACTTTGTAATATTCCTAAGCAGGATAAGATTGCCTATAAAAGTTTCTTTCTTTTCCAACTCCGAGTATGTAACTATTTTTTCCGTCTCAATATTAAAGAATGATTCTTTCCCGTCGCGCGCAATTCTTATCGGCTTAATTTCCGCATCGGCTTCCGCCATCTTTAAGTTTACCGATTTATATATTTCTTTTATCAAATCGTTTCGCACGGCAACATCAGTTATAATGCGATGCAGAATTTCGTCCTCTTTCAATCCCGTAATTTGAAGCACGGTATCGTTTACAAGCACTACTTCCCTATTCTCATCAATAAATATTATGCCGTCTTCAAAGCTGTGCACAACGGATTCCAGCCTCTTCTGCTCAAACAAAAGCCTGTCTATTTGTTTCGCTTCGTAAAGCTTCAGCTTTTCCGCCATTACATTAAACGCGCTGGAAAGCTCGCCCAGTTCGTCGTTCGAAGTAACTTCCAGCTTCTGGTCGTAGTTCTGTTCGCTAATTGATTTTATTTTCTGAGTCAGTTCCTTAAGCGGCTCAACTATCTTGGAAGGAAACGTGAAAATAAAAGTAAGCGTTATAAGAATGCTTATCGCAGCCACTATTAACATATATATTATTACGGCATCGGCAGTTGTTTGCAGCCTGCCCGATTTATAAATTATCGCAGCCATATTAACATTATAAATTCCGAAGATATTGCTGCGTACAGCCAGGTAGCCTCTATTAAAAGCCGCAATATCTGCTGCAGAAGGTTTAGCACTGCTCGCTAAAATCGAATAGGCATTCATATAGGCAGTGTATGCATTAAAAAGATTTTGAACAAACTCACCTTCTCCTTTTTCCGTAATGTTCTTCGATTCCTGATAGAGATTCCTCTCGAAAATATTTTTTGCCCGCCGGTAATTATTTATCCCGGTTGAGTCATTAGCGTTTTCCAGTAGAATACTCCTTAGCTGGAAGTCATGCATGTCACCCAGCGACTCTATCATTTTCATCGCATAGTCTACCGAAGAGTAATTCTCGCCTATAGTCCCCTTTGACTGCTGGGCGAGCCGGTTGATAAATATTGTTCCGAGCACACTTAGCAGCAGGACGAACGCAAATAGGAATATAACTCCTATGCTTATTTTACTTTTTAATGTTTTCATTTGACGACACCAGTAAAATATCTATGTTTTCTTTTGATGTTAATGATGAAAGCTCGCGGAAAAAATTTTTCGGCTTAAGTCTGTACAGTATTGTATATTGAGGCTTGCCAATTATAATTAATGCCGCTTCTTTTTTCTTGGCATACTCTACAATCGATTTCGCAATTTCGTTGCTGTCTATTATTTCAACCTCGGCCCCAAGCTCGGTTGCCAGCTTAAAATTGTTTAACAGATAACGCTGAACCTTAGGGTCGATATTCTCAATCTTCTCCTTGTCCGTTCGTACATAAACCACATACCACTTTGAATTGTAAAGAGACGCAAGCCGCGAAGACCGGCGGATGAGTCTTTTCCCCGAGTCATAATTTGTGCTTAACGAAGTTACGATCGCATTTATTTTATCCCGCGAAGACAGCGGTATCTCGCTTATAATTTTCCTTTCCACCTGTTTTGATACTTCTTTAAGCGCTAGATCCCGCAGCTGCAGAAGCTTATCGTTTTGGAAAAAATTATTCAGCGCTACAGTCACTTTATTCTTATCATAAATCTTACCCTCTTTAAGCCTGTCAATTAATTCTTCTATCGTTAGGTCTACGTTTACAACCTCGTCGGCTGAATGGATGATGCTGTCCGGGACTCTTTCCGTTATTTTTATGCCGGTTATTTTTTCAACCTTTTCGTTGATGCCCTCGATGTGCTGAATATTAACGGTAGTAATTACATTGATATTGTTATCCAGTATTTCAAGAACATCCTGCCAGCGCTTTTCGTTTCGCGAGCCGGGAACATTTGTATGTGCTAATTCATCTACAAGAACAACCTGCGGCTTTTGAAGAAGTATCGCATCGATGTCCATCTCATCAAGCTCTTTGCCTTTATAAAAAATTTTCTTTCTTCGAATGGTTGGGAGACCCTCAAGCAGCTTTGTAGTTTCTTGCCGCCCGTGTGTTTCCACAAAGCCGATGAAAACATTAATATTATCCTTTACAAGCTCGTGACCTTCAAGCAGCATGCGGTAAGTCTTTCCCACACCGGCGGCAAGCCCTAAATAAATCTTAAGCTTCCCACGGTTGGAAGCTTTAATCATCTCCAGAAATCTTCCGGCAGACGACGATATGGAAATTTCAGAATCCATTTTTCAGCCGGTTAGTAATAAAAAGTTTTTGTGCTCAAATATTAATCCTTTTTCGACAAATTATCCAAAGCCAAATTCAATTTTAAAACATTTACCCGCTCCGGTCCGAACATACCAAACAATGGTTTACCGATATGTTCTTCTACTAATTTTTTCAATTCGTCTTGACTTATCCCCCGTGCCTTTGCTACTCTTGGAATTTGAATTAGTGCACCCTGGACCGAAATATCCGGATCGATGCCGCTGCCGGATGCAGTAACTAAATCAGAAGGAATCTGACTTCTTTTAATGCCGGGATTCCGTTTCATAAAATCTTTTATCCTTTGTTCAACAGTGCTAAGATAAGCTGGATTTGTCGGTCCCATGTTCGACCCGCCGCTAGCTGCAGCATTATAATCAACTGCCGAAGGCCTACCCCAAAAATATTTATTCTCGGTAAACTTCTGCCCTATGTTGGCAAAGCCGATCAGCTTTCCATCTTTATAAATAGGAAATCCGTTTGACTGCCTTGGAAACAGTTGTCCGATTCCCCAAATGATAAGCGGAAACAGCAAACCAAACATTATCAGCGTCGTAAAGTGGAGGCCTAAAACATTTCTAAGAGATTTCATAATTAAATTCCTAAAATTTTTCTTGCTCAAACTGTAATTAATGCATGATACTTCACTCTGTTTCCGAGACTGTCCCAAAAATCTTTAGTACCACTTTGTGTCTTGGAGACTTAGTGGCTATTTCTATTTTATAAAAATGAATAACTCATCTTTGCCACCAAGGCACAAAGACTCTAAGAATCACCAAGAAAATTTACTTTTTGGACAGCCTCTGCCTAAGGGTGAGGTTGTTAATGAAAGAACAACGACACTGCCATATCAATTAATTTTATTCCGATGAACGGGACAATAACTCCGCCGAAGCCGTAAATTAAAATGTTGCGTCTAAGTAATGCGCTTGCACCGATCGGCTTATACTTAACGCCCCTTAATGCAAGCGGGATAAGGGCGAGAATGATAAACGCATTGAAAATTACCGCAGATAAAATTGCCGACTGCGGTGAACCAAGCTTCATTATGTTCAATGCATTCAATGCCGGAATCGAGATTGAGAATACCGCCGGTATAATTGCAAAATATTTTGCCACATCATTTGCAATTGAAAATGTTGTAACATTGCCGCGCGTTATCAGCAATTGCTTTCCAATCTCAATTACTTCTAGAAGCTTTGTCGGGTCGCTGTCAAGATCAACCATGTTTGCGGCTTCCTTAGCTGCTTGAGTTCCGGAGTTCATCGCTACCGCAACATCAGCCTGTGCAAGAGCAGGCGCATCGTTCGTTCCGTCGCCCATCATTGCAATCAGCTTACCTTCTCTTTGTTCTTTTAAGATATAATTCATTTTATCTTCAGGTTTTGCCTCAGCAATGAAATCATCGACACCTGCTTTCGCGGCAATATACTTGGCGGTTAACGGATTATCGCCTGTAACCATTACTGTCTTTACGCCCATCTTGCGCAGTCTTTCAAATCTTTCCTGGATTCCCGGCTTAATAATATCCTCAAGCTGAACGACTCCGAATAATTTTTTATTTACTGTAACGGCAAGCGGTGTGCCTCCGTTTTCAGCTATTTCTTTGACAATTGTTTCTGCCTGATTTATTACACCGTTCGTATTTACCGCATAGTTTTTTATCGCATCCCATGCACCTTTGCGCACTTGAGTTCCATCCGGCAAGTCTACTCCGCTCATTCTGGTTTCTGCCGTAAACTTTATGAACTTTGCGTCGGAAGTTCCGCCGTCTTTTATTGCTGTATTATTATTCTCAACAAGTTCAATAATAGATTTACCTTCCGGAGTTGAATCCGCAATTGAGCTCAGATAGCAAAATTTCATCAGCTCGGTTTTATCAATACCGGTTAATGGGAAAATATTTGTTGCTTTTCTATTACCTATTGTTATCGTTCCGGTTTTATCGAGAAGAACCGTATCGATGTCTCCGGCATTCTCAACAGCTTTACCGGACTTTGCAATAACATCAGCTCCCAAAGCTCTATCCATTCCCGCTATTCCGATTGCAGAAAGAAGGCCGCCGATGGTTGTCGGAATTAAGCAGACAAATAATGAAACTAATGCAGCCACAGTTATAATAGTATGCTCATAAAATGCAAAGGGAAAAATTGTAACCGTGACAAAAAGGAAAATTAAAGTGAAGCTTGCAAGCAGCACCGTCAATGCGATTTCATTCGGCGTCTTCTGTCTTTTCGCACCTTCAACTAGATCAATCATTTTATCAAGGAATGATTCTCCTGAATTTGTTGTTACCTGGACTTTTATTCTGTCCGAAAGAACTCTTGTCCCGCCGACAACTCCGGAATGATCTGTATCGGCTTCTCTAATTACCGGTGCAGATTCGCCTGTAATTGCAGACTCATCAATCGAAGCCAAGCCTTCAATTATTTCTCCGTCTGCCGGAAGCGTATCTCCGGTTTCAGCCAAATAAATATCGCCCTTTTTCAGTTCGGATGAACTGATAATTTTTATTGATCCGTCGCTTTCAACAAACTTAGCGGGCGTATCTTCTCTTGCTTTTCTTAACGAAGCTGCTTGAGCTCTTCCTCTTTCTTCTGCAATTGCTTCGGCAAAGTTTGCGAATAATAACGTTAGGAATAAGAGAAAAGTTATTACAAAATTATAAATGAAATTGCCCTGTCCGGAGTTTGGATTTAAAGCGGTAATGGCCGTAACAACCAGCATAATTGCGGTTCCAACCTCAACGGTAAACATTACCGGATTCTTTAGTAAATACAAAGGATTCAGCTTTTCAAATGAAGACCATACCGCCTGCTTTACAATAGTAGGATCAAATAACTTTATTGATTTTTTGTGTTTCATTTCTTTCTCGATATTTTATTATCACATTTTTTATTCCAATGCAGATTATTCAAGATTATTATTTACTCATGTTACGCAAAATTATAAAGCTTGAGTGTCATACCCGCGAAAGCGGGTATCCAAGATGCGAAAATATGATAAAAAATGGATTCCCACTTTCGTGGGAATGACAATGCGGACATCAAAATGTATTCCTGCGTAACATGAGTTATTTAATAAATCTCTTTTGATTTCTCTGTGGTTCTCGGTGCCTGCTCGGTGGAACTCTGTGTAATTTTTTAAAATATATGTAACACTGAGAACCACGGAGGAAACACAGAGTTCCACCGAGTTGTTTCAACTTCTTATGACATGTTGAACTCAGAAAGTCAAATGCTCTGCAATCGGGCCTAACGCGAGCGCCGGGAAAAAATTCAATGCGGATACTATAATGATTATTCCAAGCACCATAAAAGCAAACGTATAGCTTTCGGCTTTTAATGTCCCTACAGACTCCGGTATATATTTTTTCTCCGCCATCATTCCTGCAATTGCAACCGGTCCGATTATCGGGATGAACCTTCCTAAAAAGATGACTACACCGCCCAGTATATTCCAGAAATAATTATTTATGCCTAAGCCTGCAAAGTTGGAGCCGTTGTTTGCATTACAGGATGCAAACTGGTAAAGCATTGCAGAGAACCCGTGGAATGATGGATTGTTTAGCCAGGGTAAGTTTGGATTCTTAGTAACTGCATAAGATGCAATGGCAGTAGGAACTAAAACCAGGAAGGGAGTTACCAGCAATACTAACGCGGCAATCTTAACTTCGCGCGCTTCAATTTTTTTGCCAAGGAACTCCGGCGTCCGTCCAACCATTAATCCCGAAATAAAGATTGCAATTATGATGTAGACGAAGAAATTAATGAAGCCTACGCCAACGCCGCCGTAAAGAGCGTTGATCATCATATCGAGCAGGTAAACACCGCCGGAGAGCGGCATCTGGCTGTCATGCATCGAATCAACTGAGCCGTTCGATGTTGACGTTGTTGAAACGCCCCAGTAAGCTGAAGCTGCTGCGCCAAACCTTACTTCTTTGCCTTCCATATTTCCAAGGGATTGATTTATTCCCATCTTAGAAATTAACGGATTTCCGGCAGTTTCATAATGTACATTTATTGCAACGAATGTTATAAATAGTACTGTCATTATTCCGAAGAAAATCCATGCAAGCTTTTTTCTGTTTAGATAATATCCGAAGGTAAAGACTAAAGCAATAGGTATAAAAAGAATTGAAAAATTCTCAACCATGTTTGTCAGGTAATTCGGATTCTCAAACGGATGCGCTGAGTTTGTACCGAAATATCCGCCGCCGTTTGTACCAAGCTGCTTTATTGAAATCATCGAAGCTACGGGGCCCGTTGCCACATTTACAGTATCACCCTGCAATGTAATTGTATGCTGAAGACCTTTAAATGTCTGCGGCATTCCATTCAATAAAAGAATTATCGAAACTACAAAAGCCAGCGGTAGTAATATTCTTGTGCAGCTTTTTAAAAACAAATTATAAAAATTTCCAAGGTTAGAAGCCTGACGCTGCGTTAATCCTTTAAAGATCAAGGCAAGCGCTGCGATACCTGTGCCTGCACTGACGAACTGAAGAAATGTAAATACAAGCATCTGGGAAAAATACGTTGCGCCTGTTTCACCGAAGTAAGCCTGCATATTTGTATTCGTTACAAAGCTTACTGCAGAGTGAAATGCAAGTGAAGGCTCCATGCCTGCAATCTTTGCGGGATTTAATATCGGGATAACACCCTGCAATAAAAGCACCGCAAACGACCAGATAAAGAATACCACATTCAATAAAAGCATTGCCTTCATGCTTTTCTTCCAGTCCATATCTTCATTCGGGTCTATGCCCGAAATTTTGAATATAAAATTTTCAAGCGGTGCAAAAAAGTCAGTCCAGACCTTCTCTCCCTTAAAAACCTTGCTTATATATTTTCCAAAGGGCACGGCAAGTACAACCGTTATTAAAAAGCCGAATATTATACCAAACAAATCAGTGTTCATAGCTTTGCCTTAAAATTTCTCAGGTTTAATTAATACATAAAGAAGGTATAAACCGATAAGAATGCTGATGATCAACAAAACAACCATTTCTTTCTCCTTCAAAGACTATCAAAAAAATCAATTGACTTAAAAGTTATCCAGAACAGCAGCGCACTTAGCAGTATCATCAAGAAAGTTATCATCTATATTTTCCTCAAAATAAATTATTAGTGCACAAATGATTTCTTTTTTATCCATAACAATGCCAGAATTGGTGGATTATAAAATGAAAGAATTTCGGGTGGAAATGCTTTTAGAGTTGTTCTATAGCCTTTTCAAAATGGTATGATGATTTTCAAATCGGTAGGGTAGAAAAAAATATAATCAGCCTCACCATTTAAAAACTTACCAAACAATAAATTTTAGAATGACTTTACAAAGGCTATCGCTGGCACTTCGATTGTGATTGTTCATCTTGTAGTTAAAGCAGGTCCCATAAGATGAGCTGGTACGATAAAATATTAAAAGGTAAGCCGGGTGATGAAGAACCTTCTTTCAGGATTGAAGAGAATGCAAATCTAAAGTGGATTGCCAATCAAACTGTAATCAACTGCTACCAATTGATTGAAGACCACCGGATAATAGGTTCATTAGTCTTTACTAAGAATTCAAGACGGATTGCCGACGGCAAGGTCTACGGATTGGAATTCATAATTAAGAGCCATTGGTTTTTTAGAAATAAAATATTAATTCAACAGTCCGGCAGCTTAAAAAAGTGTACGATGATAATTACCGACTTACATAAAAGCGGCATGATCGAGTTCGGAAATAAAGAGTGCTTATTTTGGAACTGCCTTAACTGTCTGGAACACGAATGGGCATTTTCAAATAAAAGGAATAGAAAATTGATTGTCTTTAAACCGGTTACTTCGTTTTATAAATCGGGTTACTTTGTTAAAATCAAAAGCAAAGAGTTTGACAAACTTTCTTTAGCAGTTCTGCTTCTGATTGGAATTTACAATCTCTTAAACTTAAAAGAAGATGTGGGAATAACCTCTGCATTTTTTTAGGAAGATTTTATCCGGCAGCTTTATCGCCGGTAGAAGAAAATTTTATAAATTAACTTCACTCAATTCCGTACGCCTGCAGTTTCCTGTAAAGGGTAGTTAATCCTATCCCCAGAATTTCAGCCGCTTTGGTTTTGTTGCCACCGGTATTGGCTAGGATTTTCAAGATATGATTTTTTTCAACTTCTTCGAGCTTTATAGAATCGTTTTGCGGATTTATGTCCCGGTAAAAAAATTCTTTCGGAAGATTATCCTCCGTTAGCACACCGCCTTCAGACAGGATTATAGCACGCTCAATTACGTTGCGAAGCTCTCTTATGTTGCCGGGAAAGTTATAACGCTTTATGCACTCATAAAAGCCGGGAGTAATATTCCTTATATTTTTGCCCAGCTTATTGCCGAACCGGTGAACAAAAAACTCGACAAGCGATTCCAGGTCTTCTTTCCTTTCCCTTAACGACGGCAGCTCAATCTTCATTACGCCGATACGGTAATATAAATCAGACCGGAAATTTCCTTTGCTTATTTCATCCTCAAGATTTTTATTTGTTGCCGCAATAATTCTAACATCCACCTTTGTCGATTTAGTATCGCCGGGCTTAATGAATTCATTCGACTCTACCACTCTTAAGAACTTGGCCTGCAGCTGCAGATCGAGCTCGCCGATTTCATCGAGGAACAGTGTGCCTGTGTTGGCTTCCTCAAAAAGTCCTTTCTTGTTTTTTACTGCGCCGGTAAAAGCCCCTGCCTTATAGCCGAACATCTCCGATTCGAGGATGTCTTTTGCTATTGCACTGCAATTAACAGCCACAAACGGTTTGTTCTTCCGGCTGCCGGAATAATGAACGGCCTGTGCGAACAGCTCTTTTCCCGTTCCCGTTTCCCCTAAAAGCAAAACCGGCGTATCGGTAGCGGTAACTTTCACTGCAAGTTCCTTGGCCTTCTTAATAAGAACCGAATTGCCGGTAATCGCATCGAAGCTGAATTTTTCGCCAACGCTTTTCTCAAGGAGTTCGATTCTTTTTTTCAGATGATACTTCTCGGCTGCGCGCTGCACAAGCGGTATAATCTTGTTGTCCTCGTCTCCCTTGGTAATATAGTCGAACGCGCCTTCCTTTATTGCACGAACTCCGTCTTCAATTGTTCCATACGCCGTCAGCACTATAATCTCGCAGAACGGATTGATCTCCTTTAGCTTAGGTAGGAGGTCAATCCCGTTTATATCGGGCAGCTTCACGTCGGAAATGACGACCGAAATTTCTTCTTTCTGCAGAATGTTCAACGCAGCCTCACCTGTTTCTGCATCGAACGTGCTATAGTCTTCCAGCTTAAGAAGCTTAATAAGAAGATTCCTTAAATCGTTCTCGTCGTCAATAATTAAAACTGAATCTCTCATTTTATTCTGTTCTTTTTGGACAGATAAAAATAAACATAAACTTCCAATTATTCAGCTTGTTGCATTCTAAAAAAATTTTATTAACTTAGAATAGTTCTTAAAAATATTTTACGGTGTCCCGATTTGTTCCGGTTATAACCGGAATAAATTGGGAAGAATAGGGAAGCCGGTTAAATTCCGGCGCTGTCGCGCAACTGTATTTAGCGATAAGCTTAGGCAATAAGCCACTGTACCGATTAACTCGGAACGGGAAGGTGCCGAAAGCTGCTTTAAGCCAGGAGACCTGCCGCAAAATAATTAAATCGACCTTCGCGGGAAGGGTTAGATTAACGAATTACTTTTCGTTTTACTTTCCTTTTAACCCACGAAGTTACAACCTACCTGCCGTAGGCAGGCCTTAACCATATTTTTAACAATATAAAGGAGTAACTTCAATGGATAAAAAAATCTTTTACGGTTTTCTTTTCCTAATTTTTTTCAGTTCGGTCTCGCTCGCACAGGCTCCCGATTCGACAAAGCTTTACAATATGTCGGAGGTAGTTGTTACGGCTACCAAAACAAAAACACCTGAGCCGGAAGTCGGCAGTTCTATTTCCGTAATCGACTCAACCGATATTTCGCGCAGCGGAAACAGCTCGGTCTTCGGATTATTGAAAGACCAGTACGGCTTAAGCTACACACAGCAGGGTGCACCGGGCTCTCTTTCTTATATTTATTTAAGAGGTGCCGACCCCGGCCAGACTCTGGTGCTGATTGACGGCGTTGATATGAACATGCCGAATGATCCCAGCAACACTTACGACTTTGCGGATCTTCCCCTGGATAATATTAACAGGATAGAAATTTTACGCGGCCCGCAAAGCACTTTGTACGGGTCGAATGCTTTGGCGGGTGTAATAAATATTTTAACAAAGGAAGGCTACGGCAGACCCAAGCTCTTTATTTCGACGGAAGCAGGCTCTTATAATACTTACAAAGCGATGGGCGGTGTAAGCGGTGGCTCGGATTTAATTAATTACTCGGTTACCCTCGGCAGGTTCAAGAGCGACGGATTTTCATCTGCTTCTTCCAAGTACGGCAACACGGAAAAAGACGGCACATCTAATTTTAATGCTTCATCAAGATTCGGCTTTAATATCCTTAGTAACTTTAAGCTTAATCTTTTTGCCAGGTATACAAAAGCCAATACCGGCTTCGACCAGCACGGCGGTGAATACGGCGACGACCCCACCTATGTTTACGGACTTGAAGAATTTGCCTACAATGCAGAAGGTGAGCTATCTTTGCTGGGCGGAATGTGGCATCAGACTTTTGGTGCATCTTACTTAAAAAATGTAAGGAAATACAGTTTCGATTCCACTCTTTATAACCCTGCCTCCTCTTCCAGCATTTATAACGGCAGCAGGCTTAACCTTTCCTGGCAAAATGATTTTAATATTTCAGACATCAATGTTGCCACTATAGGAATAGAATTGGAAAAAGAGCAGGCAATTTCCGATTACTATTACAGCTCATCATCAACCGGTTTATTCGCCAGTGTCTTTCCAAACAACCAAACAACTACTGCAGGCTTATATCTTCAAGATCAAGTTAATATAGATGAGAGATTATTCGGCACATTTGGAATAAGGTACGATAACCACAGCAGGTTTGGTTCAGTAGTTACATTTAGAATTGCGCCCGCTTATTTGATAAGCAGAACAGGAACAAAAATAAAAGCCACTTACGGAACCGGTTTTAAGGCTCCTTCACTATTCTATCTTTTCGATCCGGCATACGGCAATGCTAACCTTAAGCCGGAACGAAGCGCCGGATGGGACGCAGGGATCGAACAGTATTTTTGGAACGAGAATACTACTGCCGGACTAAATTACTTCCAAAATCAATATACCGATTTATTCGGATTTGATAACAACTTTAAAACCATAAACATCGACAAAGCATTTACCGGAGGTATTGAATTATACGTCAAGACAAATCCGGTTAAAAATCTAATTATAAATTTCAATTATACTCTTACAAAGACAAAGGATGAGAGTATAAACTCGGCAGACTACGGCATGGAACTGATACGCCGCCCGAAAAATAAAATTGATCTGGATGTGAACTATAATTTTAATAAAAAAGCTAACGCTTTAATTCAGGTTATATACGTGGGGCAAAGCTACGATACGGATTTTTCGGTTTACCCAGCAGCCCGCGTGGAATTAAAAAGCCACACTGTTGTAAACCTGGCTGCTTTATACAAGCTTAGCGGAATGATTGAGCTTACCGGCAGAATAAATAACCTGTTCAATACTTATTATGAAGATATTTTGGGCTACGCTACACCGGGGCTTTCCGGTTATGCAGGAATAAAATTTAACTTTTAAAAGTGATTGAAAACTTTGGATTAGTATTTAATTTATTTTAATTTTCAATAACATTATAGGAGGACCAAATGAATAATAAAATGTATAACCCCCGGTTTTGGGCAGTTACCGGAATGATATTGCTCGCTGCTTTTTTACGCATAATGCCGCACCTGCCTAACTTTACTCCGGTTGCTGCAATGGCCTTATTCGGCGGTGCATATTTTTCAAATAAAAAAATTGCCTTTGCCGTTCCGATTGCCGCTATGGTTATTTCCGATGCGATCTTAGGATTTCACTCCACGATGTGGGCTGTTTATTTAAGCTTCGTGTTGATGGTGCTTATCGGATTCAGATTAAGAGAAAGCAGAAAAGTAAAGGACATATTCCTTGCGGCGCTCTCTTCGTCAATTATATTTTTTATTATAACAAACTTTGCGGTCTGGACTTCCGGTTTAATGTACCCGATGAACACCGCCGGGTTGGTTGAATGCTATACTGCTGCAATACCTTTCTTTAGATATTCCGTTCTAGGCGACCTTTTCTTCTCGGGAGTATTCTTCGGACTTTTCGAACTGGCACAATCGAAGTTACCGGCACTGGCGGAAGTTAAAGCATAAGTTTTAAAGGCGGTTCTTTTAATGCAGAACCGCCTTCCTTTTAAAATAAATGAGTGAAATAAAAAAGCTGCCCGTATTAATCGACTTTGACGGTGTTATCCGCCTGGGCACAAAAATAGCTGCAGACGCCGGGGCATTCCTTGAATATTTGGTAAATGAAAATATACCTTCCATTATCTTAAGCAATTCCACTTTGTCCGATTCATCAGAAATTAAAAGCTTCCTTGCCCGGAATGGAATAAAGCTAAACATAAATGCCCTAACCACTATTGATGCGGCAATCGATTATTTGAGGCAGGAAAACTTAAAGGCATCGGTATATTGCAGCAAAAAAATAAAGGGACTATTTAAGGAATTTATTGTTGAGGATAATCCGGATGCGGTATTAATTGGCGATATGGGCAATGAATGGTCTTATGAAATATTAAATGAAATTTTTAGGAAGGTACATAACGGCGCGAAAATTTTAGCAATGCAGAAGAATAAATTCTGGAAGCCGGACGGCAAGACTTTGGCTTTGGATGCCGGTGCTTTTGTTGCTGCTATCGAATATGCATCGACTAAAGAGGCAACGCTAATAGGCAAGCCTTCGCCGTTATATTTTCAATCTGCAATTAAAAAGATAGGATTTAATAAGGATGATAAGTTTATTATGATTGGAGATGATTTGGAAACCGATATAAAAGGTGCACAGGAATTAGGCGGCAAAGGAATACTTGTGTTTACAGGTAAAACAAAATTCCCCTCAAAAGATGATACTTCTATTAAGCCAGCTTATACTGCAAAAAACTTAGATGAAGTAATAAAACTTCTACGGAAGATACTCACTTTGGTTGAAGATACAACTAATTAAGTCAATCTGTATTAAAAAGCCGTTCCCTGTAAATAGGAGAGCGGCTTAAATTATATAATTATTTTCCGGTTGGAATCCTCATGCCATAGAAGGAACGCCTTACAAAGAATAATGCGATCAGCAGAAATATTATTCCAACGAATGGGGCAGCATTCCTGAAAGACGGAGTAATAGCTATCTCCATCGCTAACAAACCGAACAGAGTTGTAAACTTTATGATCGGGTTCAGAGAAACCGAAGACGTATCCTTGTAAGGATCGCCGACAGTATCACCCACCACTGTAGCGTCATGCAGTTCAGTGCCTTTCTCCTTCAGATCAACCTCAACCAGCTTTTTGGCATTATCCCAACTGCCTCCAGCATTAGCCATAAAAACAGCCTGGAAAAGACCGAATGCAGCAATTGCAATAAGATAAGAAACGAACAGACTTACCGGCTCGTTGCTGCTTGCAGGTGCCGAAAGACAGGCAAATGCCAGGGCGAAAGAAAAGATTGCGAAAAAGATATTCCACATACCTTTCTGAGCATATTGGGTGCAGATCTTAACTACTTCTTTAGAACTTTCGGTGGCTGCCGTTTGACTTGCATCTGCATCGAGATGAATATGCCGTTTAATATAATCCACCGCTTTGTATGCACCGGTCGATACGGCCTGGATAGAAGCTCCGGTAAACCAGTATATCACCGCGCCGCCGGCAATAAAGCCGATTATGGTATACGGGTTAAGTAAATTGAGTATGTCCTCCGGTTTAACGTTCAGCGCTTTATTGATTAACAAGATCAAGCTGAAGATCAAAGTAGTGGCTCCAACTACTGCCGTAGCAATCAGCACCGGTTTAGCCGTTGCTTTAAATGTGTTACCGGCTCCATCGTTAGATTCCAAATAGTGCTTAGCCTTTTCAAAGTCAGGTTTGAAACCGAAGTTGTCTTGAATTTCTTTTTTAATATTCGGGATAGTTTCAATCAATGATAGTTCATATATTGACTGAGCATTATCGGTTACCGGACCGTAGCTGTCGACAGCGATAGTAACCGGACCCATGCTTAAGAATCCGAATGCAACAAGACCAAATGAGAAGACCGCAGGATACAGCATTATATCGGCGGGGAAGAAAGTGCTTGCATAATAACCAATGAACATCAGCAGCATAATAACCATGCCGATCCAGAAGCCGCTGAAATTACCCGCTACCAATCCGGATAGAATGTTAAGTGAAGCGCCGCCTTCGCGTGAAGCCTTAACAACTTCTTTTACATGAGCGGACTTTGTACTGGTAAATATCTTTACGAATTCCGGGATAAGAGCAGCACCAAGAGTTCCGGAACTCATAATTATCGACATTACAAGCCAGAGGTTGGGTATTTGAGTTCCCAAATCGGAACCCGGACCTATCTCGAAATAGCTGGCGATAAAAACTACTATGATCGATATAATGGAAGCAAACCATACAAGGCTTGTAAGCGGTTCTTCAAAATTAAAATCCTCCTTGCCTGCAAACCTGGCTTTGCTGAAAAATTTATTTACGTAGAAGGCTGCTATGGAAGTAATAATTAACAGGATGCGAATCATAAAAATCCAAACTAGAAGGTGGGTTTGAAGTTCTGGCTTAACTGCCAGAACGATAAATGTAATAAGCGCAACCTGTGTAACACCGAAAGTCTCAAATCCATCCGCCGTTGGTCCAACACTGTCTCCTGCGTTATCTCCAGTACAGTCTGCTATTACACCTGGGTTACGGGGATCGTCCTCCTTAATTTTAAAAACTATTTTCATCAGGTCAGAGCCAATATCAGCAATTTTGGTAAAGATGCCTCCGGCAATCCTAAGTGCACTTGCACCAAGCGACTCACCAATTGCAAAGCCGACAAAACTATTGCCTGCAAGATCGCGGGGGACGAAAAGCAGGATAATCAGCATCATTATAAGTTCTATACAAACCAGAAATACTCCAACGCTCATACCGGCATCGAGAGCCACATTTACTGTCTTTAAAGGCTTACCCTCCAGTCCGGCAAATGCTGTTCGTGCGTTTGCAAGGGTGTTCATCCTCATGCCATACATAGCTACGCTGGATGAACCGAGGATACCTAAAACAGTCCAGAGCAGAATCAGTACTACACCTCCTGCGGCGATATGAGACAGCACACCGAAGTAGAAAATGCTGACAACACCAATAATAACAAACAGTGCAGACAAGAATTTAGCCTGCTGCCGGAGGTAAGTCTTACAAGTCTCATAAATGATGCCTGCTACATCCAGCATTGATTTATGGGCAGGCATATTTTTAACTTTTTTAAATTGGTAAAGACCGAACAAAATCCCCAAAATGCAGATAACCAATCCGTAGTACAACAAGTTGTTTTGTTCCTGGCTAAGGGATGGAACCGCCAGATTAGACTCGCCTGCGAAGACCAGCAAAGGCGAAAGCAATACCATAAACAGACCGAGCAATCCGACAGATATTAACTTCTTCATAAAAAAACCACCTTTCCTTTTAAATTGATTAAATGATAAAGACAATCATCCCCCGCTTAATATATTTAGTAATGGATTAATTGAATTCTTATCTAAAGGCGAAACTATATTCGGAAAGTTGTTCCCCAGCCAACTAAATAAAAACGGCTTGTTAGATTTTGGGAGTATTATTTTGTCGTCAAAGTGAAATCGGTAAAACTTCCCTTTAAAAGAGATTGGGTGGGAGACCAGAACGGTCTTACGGGCCTTATTCCTTAATTCTATAGCCAATCTTTGTTAAAATCTTTTATTATACCCTTATTAGTGGCGATTAGTCACTATGTGAAATTGTTTGCAGACACTTGTTCAATCCTTTTCCCTTAAGTGAACATCCGTCTATATAGAGGCTGGTTGCATTTAATATATCGGGTGAGGGTGTTCAAATGTCTGGGGGCAAACATAATAATTTGTACTAGCAGTGTCAACTAATTTACTTGTTTTTGTATCCGGGAATTTGTTATGAAACTTATTGACCCCAATGTTCCTGCCGGTAAAAAATCCGGGTTTAATAATACTTCTTTCGCTTGCGATACTGCAAGCGATTATTGCTGATCCTCCGCTGCAAGTTCGGTTAAAAATAAAACCGGAGTAGCCAGCTTTTATGTGAATTATATTTTTTGTTCTATTTATACTCTTGACAAAAGAAACTGAATTGAATAGTTTTAATCACAAGGTATTGATTATTTTAGCAATCATAATAAGTAAAACTATTTGATGACCAATTTAATAGCGAGTTTAACTAACATTCGAAATAGAAAATTCTCTGCCAATAATTACGATAACCGGGAAACGGAAACACGACAAGTTAATACCGCTGCTTTTCACATCAATTTATATTCATGCCTTATATATTCATCTAAAAGAAATTTTTATACAACACGGCAATGAATTATTAATAAAGAATCAGGGACAATTTTTTTTGAATAATCGTCTAAACAAAAAGTCATTTAAGGAACAGAACCATGAAGCAAATATTTGCCAAAAAGCCTTTACAGGTACTACTAGATGAAGTCGTCAGCGAGAATCGTTTGCGCCGCATCCTGGGCCCTGTATCTCTTACCAGTTTGGGAGTGGGTGCAATTATAGGAACAGGAATTTTTGTATTAACTGGTATTGCTGCTCATAATACTACCGGTCCGGCGCTAATCCTATCATTTGTAGTTTCCGGAATTGCATGTATTTTTGCTGCTCTCAGTTATGCCGAATTTGCTTCGATGGTTCCTGTTGCAGGCTCTGCTTATACTTATGCTTATGCAACTCTGGGCGAATTGTTTGCTTGGATAATTGGGTGGGACTTAATTCTAGAATACGCAGTCGCTTCGGCTACTGTGGCTCACGGGTGGTCTCACTACTTTCAAGATTTCATAAGTATATTCGGAATAAAATTTGACCATTTCATTTCTACTGCGCCGTTTGATATAAGCAGCCAAACCGGTCATATAATAGCAACCGGTTCGTTGTTAGATTTACCTGCAATTTTAATTACCGTTATTATTACAACAGTTCTTGTTAAAGGAATTAGAGAAAGTGCAGGGCTTAATGCAGGAATAGTAATTACAAAATTAGCCATTGTATTTTTGGTTATAATTGTCGGTGCATTTTATATTAATCCCAACAACTGGCATCCGTTTGCACCATACGGTTATACTGGCATTAGTCTTTTTGGAAAAACAATATTCGGGCAAACCGGCCCTGGCGGCGCGCCAGTTGGTGTACTAGCCGGAGCGGCATTAATCTTTTTTGCTTACATCGGATTCGATTCGGTTTCAACGCATTCCGAAGAAGCAAAAAATCCCCAGAGAGATGTTCCTATCGGAATAATTACTTCATTAATTTTGTGCACTATTCTTTACATTGCCGTTTCCGGGGTTCTTACCGGTATGGTTCCTTATAATAAAATAAATATCGATGCACCTGTTTCAAATGCTTTTAAACAGGTAGGATTAATTTGGGCACAGTTTTTAATTTCGCTCGGCGCTGTTGCCGGTATAACTTCTGTTTTACTTGTAATGATGCTGAGCCAGGCAAGAATTTTCTTAGCAATGGCAAGGGACGGATTGATTCCCGCTAAATTCTTCGGCGATGTTCATCATAAGTTTCGTACGCCATGGAAGTCTACTATACTTACCGGAATTTTTGTAACTATTTTGGCCGGTTTCCTGCCTCTAAAAGTCTTAGCCGATTTGGTAAACATAGGAACATTATTTGCTTTTGTTGTAGTTTGCGCTGCGGTTTTAATTATGAGAAAAACACATCCCGAAGCCAAACGGCCATTCAGGGCGCCGTTCGTACCTCTCGTTCCAATTTTAGGAATAATCATTTGTTTGATCTTAATGTTTTCATTACCGGAAGAAAATTGGTTAAGGCTTTTCGGATGGTTACTTATTGGACTGAGCATTTATTATTTTTACGGAAGGAAACACAGCATAATGCATAAAATTATGCAGAACCAGGAAAACGGCCTGGTGGGTGATGAAGCCAACACGGTAATTGAAAGCGATGCGTCAAATTTATAATGTAAAAATATTTTTTCTTTGCGTTAATTGAAATATATTATGTTGAAAGGATAGCTATATGGTTGAACCTTCTTTGTTTGATTTGATAGTTAAAGGAGGACTTGTAATACTAATCCTGGCCATTTGCTCTTTATGGTCGGTTAAGGTAATAATTGAAAAGCTGATGGTATTTAAGGGGATAACCGAAAAGGTTATCTCTGAATTTATGAATAACATTTATAACAGTCTAAGCTCCGATGACCTTAAAGATGCACTGTTCATATGTAAAACAAGTTCGTGGACCTGGTTTATCGTTAAAATTAAATCTCCCATTATCAATGTAGTAAAATATTTAATAGAGCATTACAAGGAACCGAAATCCGAACTAGAGGCCGGTGCCTATACACAGCTTGATAAAGAAATAGCAAAGATGGAAAAAGGGCTGGGAGTATTAGCAACTCTCGGCAGTATTTCTCCTTTTATTGGTCTATTCGGAACGGTAGTCGGCATTATCAAATCGTTCAATGCCTTATCCGTAAATAATTCATCTAACTACACTATGGTTATGAGCGGGATAGCCGACGCACTTATAGCAACTGCCGCAGGTCTTGTTGTTGCCGTTCCGGCTGTAATGTTCTATAACTACTTTATGAAGAGATTAAAGCTAAGTATGCCGCTTTTTGATGAGGCTATTCAAAAAACAATAAGACACTTAAAGATTTTGGAAGTGAGAAAAAAGCATGAGACGGTATAAGCTGGACGATAAAGAATTTTCGGAAATAAATATTACTCCTTTTACAGATGTAATCCTGGTAGTGCTTATCATTTTTATGATTACGAGTCCTTTTTTAATTACCGGAGCTCTAAAGGTTAAACTGCCCCAGTCATCTGCAAGCGAAACCACTGTGGCTAACGATATTGAGGTTTATCTTAACAACAAAAATCAAATCTTTCTAGACGATAAAATAGTGGACATAACCGAACTGCCATCTGCTTTACAGGCAGAATTTATTCAGAAGAACAACAGAGACGTTATAGTAAAAGCCGACAAAGATGCCGTCTACGGCAGCGTTGTTCAGCTTCTGGATGCGCTGAAAAATGCAGGCGCTTCCAAGCTGCTTATGGCAACGATAAAAAAATAAAGGGACGGTCGAATTAATATTTACCTGTGCTCTGTCTATTCTTATGTTAATAAATTACGTAATGCTGTTTAAGAATGAAATTATTAAATGCAAAAAGTCTTTCCTCTGTACTTTCGGTGGTTTTTCATGCTGCACTATTAATCTTGATATTCTTTTTTGTTAACAAGAGTGTTAAAAATTCTAGTACGAAATTAATTGAAGTAGGATTTGCCGGGTATGTCGAATCCAACTCGCCCGGCTCGCCCGGCAGCGGTGCAGATGAAGTTCAATCACCTCCTAAGCCGCCAGAGCAAATTAAAAATAAACCTGTAGAGAAAGCCAAACCGAAGTTAGAAAAAATTAATGATCTCTCCTTAAACAAAAAACCTTCTAAAAAAACAGAGCAGAAGAAAAGCAGCAGCGACTCCACCGGAACCGCAACTGCCGATGCAGGTACTTCTTCAACAGGTGCATCAGGAAGCGGGGCGCCCGGAAGCGGCGGTACGGGAAACGGGCAGAGCGGATCCGGCCTGCCTAAAAAAGGTACCCCCGTCGACCAGGGTATTTACTTTGTTGCAGTCGACCAGATGCCTGTACCATATGGCGGAATGGCCAGCATAAACGCAAAAGTTTTCCGGCCTCAGCTGGCAAAAGAAAATAATATCCGGGGTACGGTTTACGTTCAGGCATACATTGATGAGTTCGGTAAAGTAAGAAAAGTAATGTTGATAAAAGGCTTGGGCTTCGGCTGCGACCAGATTGCATTAAGAGCGGTTCAAGGGACTACATTCCAGCCGGGCTTGCTGCACGGCGTTCCGGTTAAAGTGCAGATGACTATTCCGGTAAGCTTCGGCAGCCGGCAATAAAAATAAAGCTGAAGTAATTAATCAATTACGGCTTTGTTCCTCTTTTTCCTTTGCCTGTAGAATTCTACAAATCCTGGAATAAGCGAAATAAATATTATTGCCAGAATGACGACGGAAAAATTATGCTTAACAAAATCGATATTGCCGAAAAAATATCCGCCGTAAGTAAATAATGCAACCCAAGCTGCGCCGCCGGTAATATTATAAGTTATAAATTTTGTGTACGTCATACTGCCTACGCCGGCAACGAACGGGGCAAAGGTTCTAACAATAGGAACAAACCTAGCAATAATTATTGTCTTTCCTCCGTACTTCTCAAAAAATTTATGGGTCCTATCCAGGTATTCTTTTTTTAGGAAGCGAACATTTTCTTTTTCAAAAATTTTAGGACCTATAAAATGGCCGATCCAGTAATTAACGGTATCGCCTATTACCGCGGCCAGCATAAGAACAAAGAACAAGATATGGATATCGAATGAGCCTTTGGCGGCAAAAGTACCGGCGGCAAATAATAGGGAATCGCCGGGAAGAAACGGCGTAATAACAAGTCCGGTTTCTCCGAAAATAACCAGGAATAAAATTATATAAGTTAAAGTGCCGTACTGTATTATAATTTCATTTAAATGAACATCAAGATGCAAAAAAAGATCGATGAGATATTTTATTATTTCCATATAGGGTTATTATCTCTTCCGTCTTGCCCAGGCAAGATTAATTAATTTTTTTAACGTTTGTTCATAGGAAAAACCTGCCGCTTCTGCGGAGCGCATAAATCCAGCGCTTTCGGTTAGATCCGGGTTCGGGTTTACTTCCAGCACATAAAACTCATTATTCTTATTCAACCGCATATCTATCCTTGCATAATCCCTGCACATCATTGTCTTGAAGGCCGAGACGGCAATGTCTTTAGCCTTCTTTTCAATAGAGGATGGAAGATCGGCAGGGCAGTAAGGAATTGTCTTGTGGTATGCCTCGTGGTTAGGGTCCCACTTAGCCTGGTAGCTTACTATGTTATGCAGGTAATCCGGCATCGAAGTAAAATCTATCTCGCTTATCGGCAAGGCAAAGGGATTTTTATCTCCTAATATTGCTACGTTAAGCTCCCTGCCTTCAATAAATTCCTCCACCAAAGCCGGCTGCATAAAGTTATTTAAAACGTATTCCACTCTTTCATTCAGCTGCCTGCTGCTTTCAACTATCGAATCATTTTCTATACCTACGCTTGCGTCTTCAAATGCGGGCTTTACTATCATCGGATATTTTAATCCTTTGTTGTACCGCTTGGCGGGCTTTTTAACTACAATAAATTTAGGAGTATTTATGCCGGTAGCGTTCAGCATTCTTTTGGTCAACACTTTATTTTGGCAGTTAGCAAGTGCAATAGGAGTAGCGCCTGTATAAGGAATTCCCAACAGCTCTAGCAGGCCTACCACATTCATTTCCAGGCGGGGATTCTCCCTGTACAGCTCGATAAAATTAAATATAACGTCCGGTTTGTTTTTCTTTATGTCATTTAAAAGAATCTCTATGTCGTCTTTAATATTTAAATGATAGGCGTTAAATCCCGTTCCGGATAATCGTTTTGCAAGTAATTCATACTCCTCAATCGGCGTTAGTTCTTCTACTTCGAAATAAGGAGTAAAATTTAGCTGCTTGGTTTCATCATCCGCCGATTTAACATAAAAATCGGGATTTGCCTCATTAAAGACGACTGCTACTTTTAAATTAACCTTCATATTTCGTGTCAAAGATAATTAAAAATCGTCATTAGACAAAATTTACCTGATGATTTAATCATCTACATTAATTAAATTGAAAAACAAAAACACAAAGAATTATGAGTTTTTACCCGCAGCCATACAAATATCAATGCGGCCCGTTCGCGCTTAAATACGGATTAGTTATGCTAGGCAGATTTGAGAACGAAAGGGAAATCGGGAAAAAAGCCGGAAGCACCTGGTGGTACGGCACCGATGAAATCGGGTTGGCCAAAGCAGCAAAGAATTTCGATTGTAAAATGAAATACTTTAGGAGGGAAACTCCCGACGAGGCCGTTAAAGTACTTACCGAGCATCTTAAGCAGGGTTTACCGTGCATCCTAAGCGTTGATAACTGGGAACACTGGTTTACGGTAATTAACGAACAACAAAAAAAATTCATTGCGGTAGACAGCGGACTCGATAAGGTAATCGTGATTCTTTCTGAAAACCAATTGATCAAAAGATGGAAATACATAGACGATGAGACAGGCTATACAAGCTACGACGGCTATGCACTAACACCCAAGTTCAAGCCGCTTACCAAGGCGAAATTCTCTCTCGAAAAGGCTAGGTACGTAATGCGCGACAGGAATAAAGAACTTGCCGAAAAGTGGGATGCTTACTTTAACGATTTAATTAATATTTGCCGTCCCCGAACACCGGTATCTAAAAAGACTATTTCGTTTAACGAATTTTTAAGAAGGCATGAAAATCTGCTGGTTAAGCAGGTAGCTAACTGGCACGGCACCCCAACTTACAGAGAATTGAAAAAAATATTGAAGAACATGCAGTTTGTAGCGGAAGTTTACGATTTAGTTATCTACACCGAAGATCAGAAAAAAGCTCTTGTTGAATTAGCTTCTATTTTAATGATGTATGCCTGCGGTAAATACGGAATGGACCCTATTTATTAGAAAGGAGTTATTATGGGAACACCTATGGAAAGAAATATAAAAATACTCAAAAGGGAAAGCACGGCTTTGCTTTTAATAGATATACAGGAAAAAATCCTGAAAGTAATGCACAGCCAGGACCAGGTTGTAAACAATTCATTAAAGCTTATTAAAGGTTTTAAGGTTTTAAATCTGCCTATCTTTTACACCGAACAATACCCGAAGGGCCTCGGCACAACGGCAGAGCCTCTTTTAAAAGAATTGGAAGGATTAAGTCCCATTCAAAAGATGAGCTTCAGCTGTTTTGGCGCGGGAAATTTATTTACTAGGTTAAGAGACAACAATGTATCGCAGATTGTAATTGCAGGAATTGAGGCACATGTATGCGTGCAGCAAACAGTACTCGATTTGCTCGCAAACGAATTCCAAGTAAACGTTGCTGCGGATTCAATTTCATCGCGCAGCGAAATGGATTATAAAATTGCACTTGACAGGCTAAGAGACCATGGCGCTGAAATTACCACTGCAGAATCGATATTGTTTGAATTACTTACCTACAGCGGTACCGATGAATTTAAGGAAATATCAAAGATAGTTAAATAGCTATCCGGCTTATTCATTCCACCGAATAGATTGGATAATATTATCCATTGGTTTTTCTTTGAGCAAATCTTTTTTAAGATATATTTTAAGAAAGATGTTACATTTTATTACACCTGCCGAATTAATATCCGGGAAATTATTACTGATTTTAAAGGTAAAAATTACCTGGGGCATTCTACATATTTATAAAACAGTTTAAATAATTAAACTATTTTATCTGGCACAATCATTGTTCTGTTAAGCAAAAGTTAATTAATTACTTTAATAAAATTAAAATTTATAAAAGGGATAAAATTATGAAAAAAATATTTTTAACCTTTGCAGTAGCCGGTTTATTCTTATTCGGATGTTCCGATGTTGGAGTTAATCCGAATGTTCCCGCAAACTCAAGCTCCACCAACACCACACTAAGTAAAAAAGGCTCCTCTCACAGCAACTCCCCATTTTCTGTTACTGAAACAATTAATGGAGAAGTAGGTGGAACTATAACCTTAAACCAAATCAAAAAGTCAGAATTTGTATCTGCAAGCGTTTTCTTTCCTCCTCATTCCTTTAGTGGAACCCAGACCATAACAATGACGGTTGACCCTTCGTCTGCATCCGTAACTTTTTATCCTCATATCGTCTTTAATAACCGTGTAGATTTTAATCTTACATTCCTAGGGTTGGACTTAAAGAACTTAGGACTGACTTCTGGCAAAGTAGATTTTTATTTTGAAGCAGATGACGGCTCACTTACTTTGGTTAAAAACAACGGAGTATCTGTTGATATTAAGTTAGGGCTTTTAGCTGTAAAGAACGCCGGTCTATATCATTTTTCCAGATATATCTTTGCTAAATAAGTAAAAGATAAAAAAATCTCTATCAATTTATAATTTCTTTTTAACATATTTGAATGGTTGGACTGCTGTGGATTCATTAAATGAGAAAAGAAAAATACTTATTGAGGATATACTAAAGCGATTTTTTAGCAAGTACGAAGTAAAGCAGTTCTCGGAAAATTTCTTGGCACAAAAGTACAAGCTAAAATTAAGCGGCATTAAATCCTTAGATAAAGAACAAATTGAATATGATATTAAGCAGAATTCAAAGATCAATGCGCAGATTGACCTGTTAATTACCTACGCCGAAACCAGGCTACCCAAGGAAAAATTCCTTGAGCTGCTTTTGCTTTTAGGGCAGTATTCAATTACCTACGGAGAATTCTTCACAGCAATCGATATCCATGAAAAAATAGTTAAGGAAACCAAAGGTCTTGAAGAGTTTACAAATTTTACCGCATCTGCTATTCTTGCATTAGGCGAAATTTACAGCCGCCAGGCGTTGTGGGATCTAAGCTTCAAATATATAAAGCAAGCTTACGATATGTATGAAAAAACGAATGACCCTAAAGGATGTGCAAGCTGTGAAAACCTGCTCGGAACTATCTACGGTGACTTTGGAGACTTAAAGAGCGCAAGGGACCATTTTGAAAAAAGTCTAGGCTGGCTGGAAAACGTTCCCGACACTTACCAGAAGGGAAAGCTCGAAATAAACCTTGGGATAATAAATAATATGCTTGGCGATTATGAGGCTGCACTATCCTACTACAGACGATCTCTTGTTAATTTCGAAAAGCTGCGCGATCTAAAAAGAATAGTGGAGATCAGGCATAATATCGGAATGCTCTACACAAAAAAGAGACAGCTTAGCCTAGCCATAAAGGAATTCGACAGGTGCATCTCAATTGCAATGCAAACCGGGTACCTTTCCTCGGTAGGACTAGCATATTTGAGCAAGGCATATATTTATACAGAGCAAAAAGATTTTTATGTAGCCGAAGCCTTTGCGGATAAGGCTCTCGATATCTGCAGGAAGATAAATGACAAGCTGTCCGTAGCCGATCTTTATAAAATAAAGGGGGTAATTTTCAAGCATCAAAAAAAATACACTATGGCGGAAGACTATTTGCTTACTAGCCTGCGGCTAAACAAAGAATTAAAGAATCAGCTTAACGAGTCGGAAACAGCGGTGGAATTAGGCAAGCTGTACAAAGAGCTTAATAGAACCGAAGACAGCGCAAGATATTTCAAAATAGCACTAAAATACTATAAAAAAATAAATTCCTCGGTAGAAACGGAAAGGGTTAAGGAAATAATACAAGTATAAAACATTTAGCTTCACTTCTTAAACTCCATTCATAAATAATTTTGGTCAAAGCGAAATAATTATCCCTCAATAATAAGCTTATATTAGTTTTTGTTTTTTTTTCGAATTTTAATTATCTATCACATGGAAAATTCGAATAAATATGTTTAGAACGTTATTTACAACGCTGCGCGCAAAAATTTTGGCAGGATACGTAGTAGTCATTATCATAATGATCTGCGTAATGATCTGGAGCTTATACAATTTTAACAGGTTAAACGAATCTTACCGGTCACTTATTTCCCAAAACTTTTCCAGTATAATTGCAGCCGATAACATGGTAAGGGCCCTAGACAACCAGGTAAATGCGCTGTTCCTAATATTCAGCAAAGAGAATCCCGTCTTGGGCAACAGCCAGTTTCAGGACGCTAAACAAGATTTTTTTTATTGGCTTGATTATGCCCGCTCCGCAGCAACTACATCCGATGAACTTGCTATACTGGACAGCTTGAACAGCCAGTACAGTATATTCCGAACCGAAGTAAACTTTTTAATAAATATTTCTCTTAACTATCCCGCTAATGTTAAGCACGAGGATGAATATCAGAAATCGATAAACCTGATTTCCAAAATAAAAGCAAAGTGTTATCAGCTGTTCGCAACAAACCACGATTTTATTAAGAGAGCCGAGGTAAGCGTTCAGTCTATTACAAGGATTGCCGCATTTACCATGCTGTTCCTGGCCATACTGGGCATTGTGCTAAGCCTGGTCTTCAGCACAAAGTTCTCCAAGTTTATAGTTAAGCCAGTAAAAGACCTTACCAGGTCGGTAAAGCGAATTTCGGCAGGAAACTTCGATCAATTAATACAGTCGGAAGACTCGGACGAAATCGGAATACTTGCCGATGAATTCAACAGCATGATGGGAAGGCTGAAAAGGTATGAGAAGCTTAACATCAACAAAATTCTTTACGAAAAGAGGAAATCCGAAATTATAATCGAAAGCATAAACGACCCGGTGCTTATTGTAGATGCCGAGCTAAAAATACTTCTGGTTAATAATGCTTTCAATAACGAATTCGGCGAAGTAGCTCCCGAATATACTCACCTTGATGAAGTAATTAAAGATGAATCGGTTTTTGAAAACATAAAGTCTTTCGTATCCGGAAAATCTACTGCAAGCCAGGAAAACCTTTACCAGCTTACCGATAACAACGGAAGCATAAGATATTTTAAATTAAGGTATTCAATAATAAATTTACCCGAAATAGATATTAACACCGCGCTTATAGTATTCAGCGATATTACAAAATATAAAGAGCTTGAAATTTTAAAATCGGAATTCGTAGCCAAGGTTTCCCACGAACTAAAGACACCGTTAACATCTATGGGTATGGCTGTTGGAATAATGAATGACGGCGTAGCCGGTCATCTTACCGAAAAGCAAAAGGAACTTATCTCCTCAATGAGAGATGACTATGACAGGCTGAACCGTATGGTTAAAGATATTCTGGAATTGTCGAGGATCGAATCCGGCGGCATCAAGCTTCAGTTCGAAAAAATAGAAGTGAACGATCTTCTGCGGGAATGCGTTAAGACGTATGCCCTTCAGTCCGAAGAGAAAGGAATAAACCTTGCATTCCTGCCTGCGGAAGAACGCATATATATAACAGCCGATCACCATTATCTCTTGAATGCAATAGGCAACTTTGTAGGGAACTCCATTAAATTTACACCCAAGGGCGGAGAGATAACAATTTCTACAGAGAAAAAAGCGGCCGGTTTAACAATAACAATTTCCGATAACGGACCGGGTATAGATCCGGAATATCTTGATAAAATTTTCGATAAGTTTGTACAAGTAAGCGGTAGCCGTCCCGGCAGCGTTGGATTGGGTTTAACAATCGCAAAAGAAATAATCGACCTTCACAACGGTTCCATAAATGTTTGGAGTAAGCCTGGCCAGGGCAGCAGATTTGAAATAACATTACCGGTATAAAAAATGAGCAAAGGCAAAGTTCTTGTAATTGACGACGAAATAAACATTCTAAAAGTAATTGAGCTTTCTTTAAGTTCCCAAAACTTCCTGCCGGAAATTTTCAGCAATCCTATTGATGCTTTGAAGCGTGCACAGGAAATTTATTTTGATCTGGCTTTCATTGATCTTAAGATGGAGCCGATAGACGGGCTGCAAACACTGGCCCGTCTAAAGACTATTTCTCCCGATACCACTTCCGTCTTGATGACTGCCCACGGCTCTATTGAAACTGCTGTTGAGGCAATTAAAGGCGGAGCTTACGATTATATAACAAAGCCGTTCACACACAAGGAATTCATTCATCTAGCTGACAGAGTCTTTGAGCATCATATATTGTTAAAAGAGGTTAAGGGATTGCGAGAGCAGGTTGAAGAAGACTATGTGTACGGAGAAATAATCTCTCACAACTTCCAGATGCGCGAAATCTTAAAGCTGAGCAAGGATATTTCGGACAGCGACATACCCGTATTAATCGAGGGTGAAAGCGGAACCGGCAAGGAAATGCTCGCACGGTATATTCACTCAAACAGTAAGAGAAGCGGGGGCCCGTTCGTCCCTGTAAACTGCGCGGCTATACCGGAAAGCCTTTTTGAAAGCGAAGTGTTCGGGCACGTAAAAGGCTCGTTTACCGGCGCAACAAAAGATAGAATAGGCAGGTTTGAAATGGCCGACCAGGGAACCGTCTTTCTGGACGAAGTAGGCGAAATTTCCAAGGCTATGCAGGTTAAGCTTTTAAGATTTCTTCAGAGCATGGAGTTTGAGCGCGTTGGTGAAAGCATTACACGCAAGATAAATGTAAGGATATTAAGCGCCACAAACAGAAACATAGATGAAGATATTAAGAACGGCGAACTAAGGGAAGACTTTTACTACAGGCTAAGCGGTGTAAGGGTTAAGCTACCTCCCCTTCGGGAAAGAAAGGAGGATATCCCTTACCTGGCAGAATATTTTATAACGAAGCACTCACCCGAATCAGCATTAAATATTCCCCCTGAGACGTTAAAGCAGTTAAATGAATATTCCTGGCCGGGAAATATCCGCGAGCTGGAGAACGTAATAAACAGAGCAATCGTTTTGGCGAAAGACCAGGTTATAAAGCCGGAATATTTACCAAGTGAACTTAACAGTGACGGCAATAAAAATTTTGCTTCTCTTATGCCGACTCTTAGTGAAATTGAAAGGAATTATATTATCAGCGTTTTAAAATCCCACCCAAATCCCAGGGAAGCGGCGCAGATTCTAGGAATTTCTCTAACAACCCTCTGGCGTAAAAGAAAAGAATACAAGATTTAGCCCGAATTCTTTCAAAACGAAATTTCCCGGCATATATCAATTTCATTTTGAAATCACCTTAATCCATTAAATTAAAACAAGTTGGTTTTCGGACATTTCATTTTGAAATTTAATTTTCAATTCCGGCTTACCCTGCTAAAATTCGGTTCTAATTATCTGCTTGTTTTATTGCAGAATGAGAGTTTTGAATTCAGTTAACGAAGAATGTATGCCCGGCATGACCTTTGTGTAAAATTCAACGTTTAACTAATTGAACAATAATTAATTTTAAACAAAATGGAGTTATATAACCAATGAAACAATCTGTGTTTATCACAATCCTCATCGTAGTAGCTTTTGCTATAGCATTTGCAATTTATATGTACGTTTTCGGTAACCCTGCCAACTTTGCCGACGGCGTTGGACGCGAGCAGCCTCTTGCCGGAAATCTTTTAGGCACAATTTATACCGGCGGTCCCTTAGTAGTTCTCTTACTCATGCTTTCAATTATGGATGTTGCAATTATTTTTGAAAGAATGTTTTCCCTGAAAAAAGCAGGCGGAAAAAGATCCACTGCCTCTTTCTTCAAAGATGTAATTTCCTACCTTGATAACAGCGATTATGATGCTGCTATTGAAGCTTGCGATAAACAAAGAGGATCGGTTGCCAACGTAATTAAAGCTTCCCTCTCCAGATACCAAGAATTGAATTCAAAAGACAGAAAAGTTGAAGCAGAGAAACAGCTACAGGAAGTACAAAGAGCCGTTGAAGAAGCTTCTATGCTCGAAACACCTTTATTGGAAAAGAATTTAATTGCACTCTCAACTATAGCCTCTATCGCTACTATGGTCGGCCTTTTAGGAACAGTTATAGGAATGATTAGAGCATTTGCAGCAATGGCTAGAGCCGGCGCACCGGATGCTATTCAGCTTGCTATCGGCATCTCCGAAGCATTGGTAAATACCGCAGGCGGTCTTATCACTGCTATTATGGGTATTGTTGCCTACAATTACTTTGTTAATAAAGTAGATAATTTCAACTATTCGGTAGACGAAGCCAGCTATAACGTAATTCAAATTCTAAAATCGAAATAATGGTGCTAAACAATGGCAACAATTAAAAAGAAAAGATTGAGTGTAAGAATAGACATGACTCCCCTTGTGGATGTCGCGTTCCTTCTGCTTACATTCTTTATGATGACAACACAATTTCAACCGCCTGAAAAAGTTAAGATTGAAGTCCCGGCTTCACACTCTGCTTTTAAACTCCCGGAATCGGATGTAATGACAATTTACATCGATAAGGACGGACAAATATTTATGGGTGTAGACGGCCAGGCTTTAATGTCTCAATTATTCGGGCAGGGTGCAAAATTGCAGAAACAGGTTCAGGTTAAACTGGATAATCTTGCGGATCTTTTAATTCAAGCCCGTATAAGCAACCCCAAACTTAGAACCGTAGTTAAGGGCGATGTAAATGCCGATTACGGTGTGGTTGAAGATGTGATGAATATTTTGCAAAAAACACAAATTACAAGGTTTGCTATGATAACAAACCAAATAATTGATAAAAAATAATTATAGAGGATTTTTAATATGGCTGGAGCTGATGTTGGCGGCGGTGATCATGGTGGAAAGAAAAAAGGTAAAAAGAAACACGCTAAGAAACGCCAGGGCGTTAGAGTAGACATGACGCCCATGGTGGACGTTGCGTTTCTGTTACTTACTTTCTTCATGCTTACAACCGTTATGAGAAAGCAACAAACTCTGGAAATCAACTTGCCACCGAATAACGAAACAAAAGTTGATATTGCAGAGTCTAATTTATTGACGATTCTTGTAAATCAAGATGACTCGGTTTTTTACAGTACTGGAACTGAAAAACCTCAACCGATAGTATTTAACAGCTTAGAGAATTATCTTCTGAAACAAGCTGCTCAAAATTCCAAGCTGGTTATACTTTTAAAATTCGACCGGAAAAGCAAGTACCATATGATGGTTGACGTTATAGATAAACTAAATCTTGCCAAGTTGCAGAGGTTTTCAATAGCTCCAATGACTGACGCAGATAAGAAACTATTGCCTCAGGCATCATCTTAATAGAAGGAAAATTTAAAATGAGTAACAATGCAATAGCAATTGAAAATACAGCGCCGCAGTACGGAGCCTTTGAGCTTAAGAAGCTTTATCCGAGGAACTTCGGGATGGGACTTACCATTGCTGTACTTATTCACCTCTTTCTTATTGGCTCATATATTTTTATCCAATCTATTACAAAAGAAGATGATAATAATATTGCAACCGTAAGAATATTAAAGTACAGCGAAATAGGTCCGCCTCCTTCACTGGATAAAAACGTAGCCCAACAGCTTGCTGTTAGTGCGCCGGCAATTAAGCCGAACATAGGCATTCCTAAACCTGTTCCCGATGCCGAAGCGCCTAAGGAACAAACAATAGCTACACAGGCCGAAATGAACCAGGTAGCTGCACCGATAGGCGAAGGCACAGGCGGAGGCGTTAAGATAACACAGGATTTAAAGGTAGAAGCTCCTAAGGACAACAGCGACATGCCGGATATGAACGCATTTATACCCGTGGAAAAAAGCCCGGAAGTTGTAAAGGGAGTTCAACCAGTCTATCCCGATCTTGCAAAAAGAGCAGGGATTGAAGGAACCGTATACGTTAAAATCCTTGTCAGCAAGGAAGGCAAGCCTTTAAAGGCGGTTGTTATAAAAAGCGATTCGGAAGTATTTAACAAACCGGCTGTAGACGCCGCAATGCAGTTTGTATTTACACCTGCAATTCAGCATAAGGCGCCTGTTATGGTTTGGGTTGTGGTTCCGTTTAGGTTTAAATTAAACAACTAGTTAAAATCGGGAAAAGTTGACTGATGAACATCATGAAATATATTGCATACGTGGTTGCTGCCCTGTTCATAATGCTGGGTATCGCAATACTTTCAGGTTTGTTTATTCAAAGCAGTTTTCCTTCGCAGTTCAGAATAACAGTAGGCATAGTATTAATATTATATGGTGTATTTAGAATAGTAGCCACTTATTACAAGAAGGCTGAAAAACCCGAATGATATGATAAAGTCAGCATTTATAATATTAGTGCTTACGGCAATTTTCATTACCGGATGCCAGAAGGAATCAAAAGTTTCCCCAACCAAAGGCCACCTTACAGTTGAGGTTGATCCGTCTGTTTATCCTGTAATTGTGAAGGAGAAAGCTGCATTCGACTCCTTATACAAGGAAGTTAAGGTTAACCTTAAAGAAGTCGACCCTATGCAGGGAATGGTAAATGTAATAAACGGCAATTCAAAGGTGTTCATCAGCCCCCGTTATTTTAACAAAAAGGAAATCGATTTTATAAATAAGGAAAAAATAAATATACAGACATTCAAATTCTGCTATTTGGCGTGTGCTGTTATTGCACCGCTTAACAGCCCTACCGACAAAATAAGGGTAGATGAAATTAAAGACGCACTCATGGGGAATTTAAAAAATTATTCTTTTGTAATTCCTCAGAGCAATACTGCTACCTACCAGTATATTCAGGAAGAAATTCTTGACGGCAGCTCGCCAAAAGATGCAGAGATTGTACCTACCGACAACGATGTATTGAAGAAGATATCAGAGGGAGGAAACAAGTTAGGCATTTTAAGCTTTAATACAGTTCAGGACTCATCCAAAATTAAGTTTTTGCAAGTGGGTCAAATTGAAAAGAAAATAACAAAGCCGGAAAAAAACGGATTGGATGTAAATTACTTTACTCCTCATCCGGGATTTTTAATAAAGAAGTATTACCCTTTAAGTCAGACGGTATATATTTACCTTCACGAATTACTGTTAACTCCGGCATCCGGGTTTACTACTTTTTTAACCAGTTATGAAGGCCAGAAAATTGCACTGAGAGAAAATTTGGCGCCGGCAGCTGTCCCAGTTAGAATAAATGAACCTCAATAATATGGAAATTAAAAATGAAAGCCACTTTACTTTATATATCTATCATCTTAATTACAGGGATAACCCTAGCTCAAAGTAAATACGACCAGGCCGTAGATTATATACAAAACAAAAACTACGGTAAAGCCATAGAAATTGCAAAAGATTACCTAAGTAAAGATTCAACAAACCAAGCTATAAAAATATTTACAGAAATTACTACTCAGGATACAACAAACAAGGCCGCCTACGAGGGGCTTGGCGATGCGTACGCTAAAATGGGTGTACTCGTCCTTGCTCTTACAAATTACGATATTGCGGAAAAGCTTGATTCGCTGAACATTCCTTTAAAATTTAAAATTGCGGCAGCCCTGTACAAACAAAAGAGCTATACCGATGCTGCTAACAAATATCTCCAAATAATCTCGATCGATTCGACAAATACTATCGCTTATTTGAAGGTTGGCGAGATACTTTACTATGCAAAGCAGTTTAACAATGCCGCATACTACCTGAACAAATTCATCGATCTGAATAAAAAAGACAGCACGGCATTTCTTTATACAGCCAACTCGTATTATGTAATTCAGAACTTTAAGAAAGCCGCCGAAGTCTCCCAGGAAGGTCTAAAATATTTTCCCACCCTGGTTGAGTTGGAAAAAATAGCTGCCGTATCACTAGCAGCAGAAAACAAAATCGATGAAGCACTGAAGATTTTTAATTCCGTTCCCGACTCTGTTTTCAGCGGGAAGGAATTTGCAAGAGTAGGATTCGGGCTGGAAAGCCAGCACCAGGATTCTCTCGCTCTGGTCTTTTTAACCAAGGCATTAAAAAGGGATACTTCCCTTATAGCCAGTTTTGCCGAAACAGTGGCCACCATGTTTTATAAAGCCGGCAATTACGATTCGGCTATAGTTTATTACGATAAAAAAATAAGCAAAGACCCGACTTCCATAAGCGCATACATTAACAAAGCGCTGTGCATGATACAGCTGAAAAACTACGACGGTGCCCGGGCTTCCTTATTACAGGCCAACCAGCAGAAAAGCGATTACCTGCCCACACTCGAATGGCTCGGTAAGACCTACCAGTACATGGACTCTACAGATGCTGCGGTTAACACTTACAACAAAGTAATTCAACTGGCCCTTGCCGACCCTGAAAAGAATAAGACAACTTTAGGCGATGCATACGGCTCCATCGCTCTTGCACAATTGCTGAAGAAGAAATATGCACCAGCAATTGAGACTCTGGAGAACGCACTGAAGTACGATACGGATAATTCGCAGTATCACTTATGGCTGGCCCAGGCGCTAGCATTAACGGGTAAAAAAAGCAGGGCAATAGAGGAATATAAAAAGACTTTAAAGCTCGATCCGAATAACGCCGACGCTAAGAAAGGTCTTAAAATTCTAGGTGAATAATATGGGGGCAATTGCGTGATGAAAAATTTAAATATTCGCGCATTTTATTCCATTCCATGGATTAAGTATTTGTTCTGGACAGTGGTGGCAGTCCTGGGAATAGTTCTGATTGCGCTTCTGGCAAATTATTTAACGATAGTAGTTTTTAACTTTTAAATAACCGAGAACGTTTTTACTAATAATTACAATTGGATTTTATGCAAAATAACCCATGGCACTCTGTAAATATAGGAGAGAAAATTCCTGCAGTTGTTAATGCTATTATAGAAATACCAAAGGGCTCAAAAGCTAAGTACGAGCTGGATAAGCCCAGCGGGCTGCTTAAGCTGGACCGTGTATTGTTCTCTGCAGTGCATTACCCGGCTAATTACGGATTTATTCCGCAGACTTTTTGCGAGGACGGCGACCCTCTCGATATACTGGTTATCTGCTCAATAGACGTTGAGCCGATGTGCATTGTTGAGGCAAAAGTTATTGGCGTAATGCGGATGCTTGACGAGGAAGAATACGACGATAAGATTATTGCAGTTGCCAAGAACGATATGTCGGTAAACTACATAAACAATATAGAAGAGCTTCCGCCTCATACGGTGGTTGAACTGAGAAGATTCTTCGAGGACTACAAGAAGCTGGAAAACAAAAAAGTAATTGTAGACGGCTTTATGGGCAAAGAGCAGGCTTTCAAGATCATCGAAGACAGCATAGAGCTTTACGCAAAGACGGAATTTACTTATTAATTTTTTAACTGCGCCGAAAAAAGATTTACCGTGCCCGGTTCTTTTTAGGCGCAATTTTATTTTAAAGCGGTCCAATCCTAAAAATACTTTCTTTAATTACCTGTCAAATTTGTATATTCATTATTGTAAAAAAGATGAGCAATATGGATGGCGAGCAAATATTAAGGAAAGAAACGCTTAAAGATATCCCCCTTTTCTCCGAGCTGGATATAGAACAGCTAAGACAGATAACGAGCATAAGCAGCCTGGAGAAGCGCAGGAAGAACGATATATTATTCCTGGAACAGGACGAATACAGGGGATTCTACATTATGCTTAAAGGCAGCGTTAAAATTTATAAGTCCTCGCCGGAAGGCAAGGAAGTTATTCTGCACATAATAAAGCCTCCCTACCCTTTTGCAGATGTGCCTCTATTCGAGGGCGGCAAGTATCCGGCAAATGCGCAGGCGCTAGAAGACAGCGTAATTCTGTTCATCCCCAAAAACGAATTTATGGAGCTGATATTAAAGAACCCGCTAATCTGCTTAAAGATAAGTGCCGGCTTTGCAAAAAGACTAAGACTGATGAGCAGACAGATGGAAGACCTTACATTAAAGGAAGTATCAAACAGGCTGGCAAAATACATTATGGACGAGGTAAAGCGTACCGGGACCGAATACCTGCCCGAGCCTTTCGTAAAGCTGACGATTACAAAATCCACCTTGGCATCTCTGCTTGGCACTATCACCGAAACATTATCAAGAACATTTAAGAAGATGCAGAACGAAAATATCATAAGAATGAACGGCAAAAAAATTTTCGTATCGAACTTGAGCCGGTTAAAAGATCTAGCAAAGTAAACCGTACCCAGTTAAGCATTATTTCCCGCCGGCTTTGCTTATACCCCTCAAATTACAATTCAATAAAATCATGACTTAAGTCAATGCCGCGGTACGGTCAATTAAATAAGTTTGGATGAAGATAATTAAAAAAGAGAAAGGATTTGGAATGGCACAGACAAATGTAAAGACGCTGGACGTAAGGCCGATTGAACCGAGAGAAAAGCACCCTGCAATTTTTACAAATTTCGATTCGCTCGCTCCCGGTGAAGTGCTTCAATTAATTAACGACACGACCCCAAACCGTTATATTACCAGATGCAGGCAGAAAGAAGCGGGCAGTTTAACTGGGAATATATTGAGGAAGGTCCTGTAGTCTGGAAAGTTAATATTTCCAAAGTGTGAGGAGCCGGTTTATTAACGGGATTAAGCCGCAATGATTACCAAGCTGTTAAAAAGAACGGAGGAATAAATTGTTTACCAACGTAAGGTACTTTATAAAGACTAGCGTAATATTTCTGATCGCAGGTATAGCGGCGGGAATTTATATGTCATTTGCAAAAAACATATTCCATATTCCTTTTGGTGCAGAGCTTGTTTCTGCTCATACACATATCATACTGGTCGGCTCGGTAATGATGATGATAATGGGAGTTGCACTTTGGTTTTTCCCCAGAGCGGAGAAGGACGATAAAAAGTACAACCCCGACCTGATAAAAATTACTTACTGGATTATGACTGTATCTACTTCTGTCCGTTTCATCTTCCAGGTAATTTCTTCATTTGATTATGAAAACTGGCTTAACGCAGTTATCTCGGCCGCGTCTTTATTGCAGGCTGCGGCAATAATTTTATTCTTCTATTCGATGTGGGGCAGGATAAGGCCAGTAGGCAGCCAGATAAGAGAAGCGAAAGGCGAAAAGTTTTGATGGTAAAAACTGCGGCATTATATATTACCGGCGATTGCATAAACTGCGATGCGTGCCGGGAAGAGTGCCCTGCCGGCGCGGTTTACCCTGCTGCAGGTACCGGAAAAACAATTAACTTAAAAGCCGGTACTCTACCTGCCGACCATTATTACATTGCGGCGGATAAATGCACCGGCTGCGAAGATGTTCAAGGCGGACCGCAATGCATAGGCATCTGTCCGATGGATTGCATAGAGTATATCGATTAAGATTTCTAAAAAATAATGAGACGATAAGAAATGAAGAGTGAATTTGTACAGGGACAAAATAATTGCGGTGATGACGAGCTGCCGCTGGTCTATTCATGTTCCGGGTGCAGCGACGTAGCGCAGTTGACGAACAATATAGCAGTTGAGTTCGACAAACGCGGTCTGGCGGAAATGTCGTGCATTGCAGGGGTGGGCGGAAATGTAAAACCGCTGGTAAGGAAAGCACAGTCAGGGAGAAAAATTATTGCGCTGGACGGCTGTCCGTTGCAGTGTGCTAAACACTGTTTAAACAATGCCGGCGTTAAGCCCGACCTGCATTACGTACTAACTGAATTCGGACTTAAGAAGTCGTTCCATAGAGAGTTTTGCGCGGAGGATTCCGAGGAGGTTATGAATAAAATAATAGAAGATATGAGCGCTAAGGAAATGCTGACTAAGGATTGTACTAAAGATTATTACACGGCAGTATCTTTAAAGGTGGAATAAGATATTATATAGATCCGCAGTTAAAGTAGCAGTGCAGATTGTTAGCCAAGCAGAGATTCTGCAGGTATGTTAAATTTTTTATGAAGCTCTCTCATCATTTTAACAGTAAGTTCTCTCTTACCGTTAAGAATTTCGGAAGCTCTATTTTTTCCGCCTACAGTCCCAGCTATATCCGATTGTTTTAATCCAAGCTGTTCCATTCTGAATTTGATCGCTTCAATCGGATCCGGTGGAGGAATACTAAAATGTTTCTGTTCATATACTTCAACTAATGTAACCAAAACTTCCAATTCGTCTCCAGCGGATGTATTGGATTTTGAATTAAAGAGCTCTTCTATTCTTTTCAAAGCTCCCTCATAATCTCTTTTTGTTTTTATTGGCTTAATGTTCATGTTATATTTCCTCGGCATTTATCTTATCATATTCTTGATGTGTCCCGATAAACCTAATATATACTATTCCAAAATTATAATTAACAGCAGTAATCAATCTATAACTGTTTCCTTTAATATTGAATACGATCCGGTTATTCTTTAAAACGCTTGCCGTTCCATAAACCATGGTAATATCTTCGGGTTTTTGCCAAGTTGCTTTTTTAGTTTCGTAATACCATGATTTAAGCTGCTGCTCTGAATCCGGATGTTTTTTCCAAAATTCTTTTAAAGCTTTAATTGCTATTACTCTCATAGGTAAATATAATAAGTTCCCATATCTGGAACAAGATAAATATAATTTAACCATTCTAAATTTTTTATGCACTGGGAATGGAGAGAAGCTTGCCGGACTTGCGCAAGTAGTATTTCGTGCAAAGTACCCTTACGTTTTTTGCTGCATGCCTACCGAAGTACAAATAAAAAAAGGATATTTCTTCTTTCTTAAACCGAAGGCGGGTTAGATTTGTACTGCCTGGGGAAAAGGCAAATCAAATTCAAAGTGATAAATTAAAACTTTTCTTTTTTGCTATATTAGGTTATAAAGCTTAATCAAAATCATCTTGTTCTTTAATCTCCAATTTGTCTTTAATAGCTTCGTAAATAGCGTCATACCAGGGGATTCTATCTGCGATTGGATCTAATATTTTTTCTATTTCCGCATTTGTCAATTCTCTGCCAAAGTTTTCTTCGGCAACATTTTGAATATCTTCAATAGTTAGCTGATAGATTATTTCATTATAATTCTTACTCTTCTTTTTCATTTTTTGCCTATAGTTTTATTTTTTCATCATCCATGGGTGGTTCTATTCCTAAAAATTCTCTGTATATTCTCGAACGATATTCTTTCCCTAAGCTGTTTACTACGTCAATAAATTCCTGATATGTCCCCTTACCGCCAACAAAGTCCCAAAATTCATTTCCTATAAGAACAACTTTATCGTTTTTCATATCAAACCATCTCTTCGGAAAGCTCCAAGCATAATCTTCTCTTTTACCATATGGATTATATGGAAGGGCAAAAAATGCGGAATCTATTTTTCGCGGTTCCATACTATATAATTTTAAAATCTTTTCTTTACTTACTTTAGTTATGTCGCTATTAGGTAGCGGTGATTTTAATTCAAAAGAATATTTTTTAATTGACTTTTTATCTTCTGCTTAAACATCACAAATTACTGTCGTGGGTATATTTTCTCCTTTCCCTTCCAAGATATAGTTTAATTCTTTTTCCCAATTCGGCTTTTCTCTTTTTTTACTTTTTGACGGATGTTCTAATGTATTTATTACTTCCGATATTCTGCGCAGCCGTTCGCTTTTTATATTTCCAGTTATAGCGAAATTCATTTTGGCATATCCCATACTTTTTTCTGCAGCAACTTTCGCAAGATTTTCCCATATTTTCCCAAAAGGAGTTACAAACCTTCTTTCGAAATGAGAGCCTTTAAAAATTTCGTCTGGTACTAACGCTGCATATAATGGTTTTTTTGCATGATGCTCTTCAACTAGGAATGGGTCTTCTTTTAAGACTTTATCCATTACTCGATCCATCATAGATATTATTAAGTCTTTTATTGCTTCCTTAACTACTTTTGGTTTGCTTTTCATTTATTCTCTATTTCAAATGAAAGATTATTTCCGAATAAGCTGTCTTATCTTTTTCAGTTCTATTTAAAACCGGACGCTTAAACTGCTGTGCTATCTTCATTCCGGCTTTCTCTGCAATACCAGGATATAAATTAAATTTATCGTTGGCAACCAACAGAACATTATAATCGTCGGCAAAGTATTTTTTCATGTTCAACAAGACCTTAGCTATCCCATCGACATAAGAATCCTTTGCATCTTTTCCTCTGCCTTTATATAATGGTCCTATCTCTAACTCATCTCTTCTTTTAAATCCGAACAAGTCATATGCGTAAGCATGCTGTTCGTGGTAGTCAATTAATCCTACATACGGCGGACTTGAAAATATCCCTTTTATCTTCTGTTTCTTTACCAGAGATGCATATTTCTTGTCAACTTTTTTTAATTCATTTATTAAATCCATTTCTCTGCTGTCGCCGGTTAAGCAAACTTGCTTTGTATCCGTTCGTAGTTGTCTAAATTCAGATATTCTCTCTATAGTATCTTTAGTATAAGTTTCCCACCATTTTAAAATAGAGAAAAGCGGCTTGCAAATTTTACCATGCTTATGACAATAGTAAGTTGCTGTAATTGGCTGTATAAGAGTAGCTAAATCGGAATGTGTTGTTGCTCTGCAAGAGCGAATTGTACGGCTTAATATAAGTTCTAATATGTCTTTAGTATTTGATTGTTTTAGCCTTCTAATTCTAGAATAAACAAAATCGATTTCATCTCTTACATGTTTTAGATACCATTTTTCTAAAAAAGTCTTTGATTTATTTTGTCTTAATTCAATCTCATATTCATCTACAAGCTTATTAAATATCGGCAAAAATAATTTCTCTTTTTCTTTCCCGTATTTATCTTCATCTATTTCTTTTTTATTAACTTTTCTTTTGAATTCGGGGCTGGGAAAATATTTATTATTAAAAATATTCAGTTCTTTTAACAGCCTGTCTTCAAAATCAGGCGTACATTTATTCGAAAGGAATTTCTTTAATGAAAGGGTGATTAAGTTCGTTTCCTTTATAAGCTCTTCAATATTATAATCATCAATCTTACAATTTGAAATAAAGGAATTGAAATACGATACGTCAATTCCTATTGCATTAATCCCGGATTCGCTTGCCTGTACCAGAGTTATTCCGCTGCCGCAAAACGGATCAACTATAATATCTCCTTCTTTAAAAAAAACTTCTTTTTTAAAATCATCGGTATGTACATCAATAAAATATTCAACTAATTGAGGAATAAACTTTCCTTTATACGGATGCAGTCTGTGAACATGCTTAGTCGTTTCGGCTTCGGTATAATTATCGAATGATAATATCCAATTTAAATCTTCACCAAGTTTGTTTTTAAAATGAACTTCCCTTCTGCCGTTAAATGATTTGTAATATTGAATCAACTCATTTTTAGAAATGTAAGCTGAACCGTTCTCTCCATATTTATGAATTCTGCCGTAGTTTATAAGATAAGAGATATTTGATGTAGTAACGCTTTTGCCTATATATTCGGAAGCCCATTCGCTGGCTTCTTTCAAAGTTAAAAAATCTCCTGGCTCAAATAATTGTAACTGCATCGTAATTTGGTTTTGATTTTATCCAATGCAATAATAATAAAAATTTAGAATATAATTTAGTATTTACTTTCCCGCCTTGTTTCCTTTTTTAGCTCCTTCATTAAGTTCCTTTTCCATTTCAAAAACCCCAATATTCTCATTGATCTCCTCCGCCGTAACGGCGCGGATAATTTCAAAGCCGTCATTCTCTTCTTGCAGTATTACCCTAGTGCCGGTATTTAAGCAGTACTTTTTTCTTAGCACAGCGGGAAGGGTAATGCGCTACCGGTTAGAATTTTTCTTATGTACATATAAATTAATTTGCTTTACTCAATAACATTAAGCCTACTTTTCAGGCTTTTTAATAACATATCCGTTTAGTAATTCGATTTCTTTAGGCAACAAAGAACTTCTAAACTTTAATTCATGATTTTGAAGAGATATAAAATTGTTGGCTTTTTGTTTAAGATCGAAGGAGTAACGAGCAGGCGGGAAATAAACAAAAACTTTATGTTGGGGTTTATATTCATGAATGAATTCAATTGGCGGAATTAGATCGCTGTCCGCTGAAATTAATATTGAAGCCTTCTATATAAAATATGAGTCTCTGCTTCTTATTCATTATTGTTAAAATAAGAAACCCCTCTGTAATTGAGGGGTTAACACAAGACTTTCTCATCTTGTGGGGGTAAACTTAATGTAAATATATATAACTAACTCATGTTACGCAAAATTATAAAGCTTGAGTGTCATACCCGCGAAAGCGGGTATCCAAGATGCGAAAATATGATAAAAAATGGATTCCCACTTTCGTGGGAATGACAATGCGGACATCAAAAT
>JAKAJV010000118.1 GCA_021813585.1 Bacteroidota bacterium
CGATATAAAATTAAATTTCCCGGCTTCAGGACGGTTGGTAATAATTAGCGGCTGGATGGGGTAGTACAGCGGGGCATAGTTAAAATCCTTTATCTCTCCGATAACCGGATGAGCCTCGCCGTTTCTTGTTATCAGTTTGCCTAACGGCTCGTTCCAGTTAAGCAGACTTGCCAACTTGCGATTTATGATATATGCCTGCCGGTCCGACTTTATTTCGTCGTTAAAGTTACGCCCTTTGGTCAACTTGATTCCATAGGTGCTAAGGAAATCATTATCGCTTTCAACTACATGTATCATAAGCGGTGTCTTATACCCTTCAGGGAAATAACCGTTGCTCGTAAAGCCGTAACCGGGAATTTCGGTAGACGCTGATGCGTTAAGAATACCCGGGATTGTTTTTAGCTCATTTTTCAGAGTCTCATATTTTTCTTTCAGTACGTTATTATCCAAAGATAGAACGAGAATTTTTTTCTCATTTATTCCAAGGTCTTTTTCCCTCATAAAACTTATTTGACTATTAATTATAAAAGTTGAAATGATCAATATGGTTGATATCGAAAACTGCAGGATGACCAGAGATTTTCTAAGCAGTAACTTGCCGACGCTTTTCGTTAAATTTCCTTTTAAGGTGTTTGCCGGCTGATAAGATGTAAGAAAGACCGCCGGGTAAAATCCCGCTACAATTCCGGTAAAAAGTAGAACCGATAACAATAGAAGTGCTAATTTTAAATCAAGGAGTTTTGAGAAAGCAAGCTGTTTGCCGATAAGATTTCCGTACCACGGAAGGAGAATTTCAACAAGCATTAAAGACAAGATAAATGCCAGCAGTGCTAATAAGAAGGACTCGGATAAGAACTGGAAGATTAATGATCTTTTATTTGCACCCAGCACTTTTCTCATTCCGACTTCTTTTGCCTTGCCCGAGGCCCGGGCGGTAGAAAGATTAATAAAATTCGCACAGGCTATCAACAGGATAAACAATGCAATTATTGAAAATGTATTTAAGTTCCTGCGCAGCGCCGGCGAATTATCGTTGTAGTGCATGTGAATATCTTCCAGAGGCTCCAGGTGCGCATAAAACTTGATGTTCATCTTTGCCAGCTCACTAAACTTTAATAGCAAAAAGGCGGAAAATGATTTATTGATGTTATTAGGCGAAGCGTTCTTCTTAAGCTCCAAATAAGTTATAAATTGATTTCCGCCGTACCATCCGAGAAAGTGTTCGCTGTTTGTTCTGTAGCTTAATGTGGAAAATGAAACGAGCCCACTGAATTGTATATCGGAATTAGCCGGGGGATCTTCTGCAACTCCGGTTATTAAATAAGGCTTACCTTCTATTGTTATAAATTTTCCAACGGCATCGCCGTTTCCAAAAATAATTCCTGCCGTGCTCTGCGTAAGCACAACCGAATACGGATTGTGTAAAACGTTGCTCAAGTTACCTTGAATGAGCCGGAACGAAAATATTTTAAGAAAGTCGGAATCGGCGTACGAAATGTTATCAATCATAAAAGATTTGTCGCCGTTTATAAATTCCATGGAGCGGGGAGTTGACATCCTTACAAAATTTTCTACTTCCGGAAATTCTTTTAGCATAGCGGGCCCAAGTGCAGCCACAAACTCAGGCGAATTATAAATTACTTTCCCTTCTCTCTGGAATACCGTTCCAACCCGATAGATTCGGTCGGCTTTCTTATTAAAGGAATTGAAGCTGTACTCAAATTTTATATTTAAGACAATCAGTATTACAGCCGTCAGCCCGACTGTTAGTCCGAATATGTTTATGAATGAAAATATTTTTTGATGCTTCAAACTGCGGAATGAGACCTTAAAATTGTTTTTAATCATTATGCACCCTAAGCCTAGTAATTTAACTGAGACCGATGTTAAAGTGTATCTTAAAAATATTTAAAGAGAATTAATAAGTCACCCCTTACGCAGGATTTATCTGTTTGAAGAGAAACTCAACCTCCCGTCCCCCTTCTCTTGCCAAGAGAAGGGGGAGAGGAGGATGAGTTCTGATTTTTTGCGTAAGGTGACTAAATAAAAACAATAACCTCCTGCAGTAGACAACAATAATGCCATTCGAAAGCATCAAAAGCATTTCAAATTAAAAACCGGCAAAATATTTATTGAACGAATTCGGACGCATGCGCACGAAAACGGACGAAATAAAGTTTTAAAATCCGAAATTATCAAGCGTCTCTACCTGACCGTCAATTATTTGAGTATAAGGGTGCCGGAACTTTCTCAGATCATTTCCGTATAACAAAATATTTTTCGATTCGGAGTCTCCGACTTCAATGAATGATTTCGATTTTCCGGCTACATTTGAATTCGAAATTAAAATATTTTGGCATTTAATTATTTTAATCAGGCTGTTCGATTCGGGAACTGCCGATGCGGTCAATCCTGTAATTTTTAGTTCCTTCACTTCATTCATAACTAAGGCAGGCCGCGGGTCTTTGTCGGCAAGGTGAAATTGAATATCACTAAAGGATATTCCTTTTGCATGACGTATGTAAAACCCGTACGCAGGTAATTTCCCCCACATCGTGCTTTCGGGATAATTGTCCGCGAGTTCAGGCAAAGGATTTTCCGGTTCTTTAATTGTGCCGTCACCTTTAAATGAAATTGAGATATTGCTCAGAGAAACATTCTCCATGTCGTGTCCGGGTATTCCGGTTATCGAGCAGCCCGTAGTTCCAGCGTTTGAGGCGCTTACATTGCTGATCTTAATATCGCTGAAAGTTCCAACTCCGGGAGAAGGAATATCCACTTTATACTTTCTGGCTCTGTTGCCCAGCCGTAAAAATATCGGGACTTCCGCTCCGTCAATCCTAATGTTGGAGATAGTTATCCCTTCCAGAATTCCACCGTCTACATTAGTAAGCGTAATACCTCCGATTCCACCTGGCAATCCGAAGATACAATCTTTTACTTCCGAAGGCTTAACAATCATGTTTGATATAACAATATTTTTAAAACCGCCTGTGGATTCAGTTCCAAGCTTAATAGCATTGCAATGGCTGCTGATTATGCAATTCGTTATCGCCACATTTTCGGTAATTGCAGGCGAAGTGCTTTTCAGAGTTATACCGTCGTCATCCGTATCGCCAATGCAGTCGGAGATAATTACGTTCTTGCAGCCGTCAATATCCATCATATCGTTATTTTGGTTTGCATGGTTATAAACTTTAACGCCGTGTATCGTCAAATCTTTGCACGCCAGATACTGCTGCATCCACATAGCAGAATTTTTAAGAGTAACATTTTCCACCTTAACATTTTCACAATCGACAAAGCGAATAACGAATGGTCTGTTTTTATAACGCACAGGCTTTTCTTTTGTCTTAACTTTAAAATAGCTGCCCTGTCCGTCAATTGTACCCTCGCCGCGGATGTAAATATTTTTTACTCCTTCGGCATAAAGGAGACTGTAACGAAGGAAGGTATCGTTATAAGATTTCATTTTAGGCTTATGCTCAGTGTAATCTTTTATATCCGTACTTCCCAAAATAACTGCGCCGTTATCAATGTATATATCAACATTATCTTTAAGTTCCAGCGAGCCGGTTAAATACTTTCCCGGAGAAAAGTAAACAGTTCCTCCGTTACTAGAACATTCATCTATGGCGCTTTGAATTGCTTTTGTATCAAGAATAACTCCATCGCCTTTGGCGCCGAAGTCCTTTACATCGTAGGAATATTTTGATTGAGCGTGCATTCCGGCTATCAATAGCAGGCTAATTGCCAGAGCATAAATGCAATTAAAAGTTTTCATCTTATCCTTCACAAAAAATTAATAAATTATCTTACGGAAACTACAAACTTGGAATAGTGGAGTAATGGAATAATGAGACTTATAATTTATTCCACTACTCCAACACTCCATTATTCCACTACTCCAATTTTTCTCCGCTGCTTCAAACAGTAAGGATTGCATAAACTGAATTAATAATTTCACTCCTCATATCATCGATGCAGATTCTTTATCCAGGAATAGCACTGCGTTAGGATGAGTGCGGAGTATAGTAGCCGGGCACCTTGTGGTTATGCTTGAGTAAAGCGTATTCTTAACAGCTTCCGCTTTCCGGATACCGGGAACTACAACATTTAAGTATGTCCCTGCCATCAATGCAGGCACAGTTAAGCTGTACGCAGTAGACGGTACTTCCTCAATCGTCTTAAAACCCGCATCGTTAACCTGCTGTGCTTTATCTTTCTCATCAAGCTCGATTATCTTTACAAAGTACGGATCGTTAAAATCAGCTACCGGCGGATCGTTGAATGCTATGTGCCCGTTCTCGCCTATGCCCATGCAGACGATATCGATCGCATATTCTTTTAATAGTGATTCGTAGCGTTTGCACTCAGCGGTTTTGTCATTTGCCTGCGAATTAATAAAATGCACCTGCTTAAAATTAACTTTTGAAAATATATGATCCGTCAGGTATTTTGAGAACAGTTCGGTTGAATCTGCTGGCAGCCCGATATATTCATCCATATGGAATGCTGTTATTCTTGACCAATCTATTTCCCTATCCATTGTTAGCTCTTCCAGAAATTCATTCTGTGAGGGAGCGGCGGCAAAGACCATTCTGATTTCTTCCTTCTCATTCAATAATTTATTAATAAGTCCGCTTACATGCTCTGCCGAAAGCCTTGCCATCTCATTTCTGTTTTCAGCAGCAACCACGTGAAGCTTTTCAACATCGAACGACCGCACTATATTATTTTCCATTTCACCTTTTCCTCTTTAATTATTTTGAATTTACTTATGATGAAACTATCAATTACTAACCATACTAAACAAATAAGTAGAATCATCCTGCCTGCCGGCTGGCTGTATCATTAACCTTATAATCAATCAGATGCCACTAGCAAAAAAAGCTTTCGGCTCAGGCTGCTCGTTATGTTGCGTCCAATAATTCTATTGTATCTATCATAATAATGATATAATTTTGACACAAATAAAAAGGAATCAATCAATGCCGATTATTAAGCCAATATCTGATTTAAGAAACAAGTCAAACGAAATATCAGAGCTTGCCCACAATTCTAATGAGCCAATATTCATAACAAAAAATGGCGAAGGTGATTTAGTTGTTATGTCAATGTCTCATTATTCTAAACTACAATTAAAACTTGATTTACTTGGCAAACTATCTGTTGCGCAGAATCAAAAAGCGGATGGAGACAAGGGACGAACGCTAAAACAAGTTATGTCAGATATCCGGAATCTGATTAATGCCAACAGATAAATACCAAATCCGGTTACTAAAAATTGCCGAAGAAGACTTTGCCGGGATAATATCTTTTATTGCGTCTGATAATCCGGATGCTGCTGAAGCATTAGTTAACAAAATTGAAAAGAACATAGAACTTCTCTCCGGGAATCCTATGCTTGGCAGAATACCAAGAGATGAGGATATTAAAAATCTCGGATACAGATATATAATTGTTCAAAATTATATTGTGTTCTATACAATTGAAGAAAGAACAATTTTCATTCATAGAATTTTGCACGGCGCTAGAGATTATAAAACTCTTCTATAATTATTAAACAATAATACTTTAAGAAGTAAAACTCAAAGCATCCTTCGAGGTCTAAAAGCATTGTCCTCGAAAGATAAGCTGCCTTCATTTTTCTAAAAACTTTTTTAAAGCCGATACTTCTATCCCCGCATTTATAACTGCGCCCAAACCGCGCAGGTCGTTGTCGTATCTTTCCCGCAAATTATAAAATTCAGCATTCATACCGATACCCGTGCCGCAGCAGATATCTTTAACAACTCCGTCTCTGCTGATCTTTTTCTGCAGTGCACTCCAGGCTTTTAATACATTATCAGAATAACCTTTATCAATAATTCCGTTTCTAATCCCGTACGATAGTCCGGCTATAAACATTGCCGAGCATGAAGTTTCTTCAAACGAGCTGCTGTCGTCCAGCACTTGATGCCACATGCCGGATTCATCCTGGCAAGTCAAAATTCCTTCGAGATGCTCTTTGAAAATATTTTTGATTTCCTTGCAGCGCCGATCTTCCGCTGGAAAAAATTTCAGCGCTTCTGTTTCAGCCCAAACAACCCAGCCGTTTGCCCTTCCCCAAAAAACTTTCGATCTTTGCTTAGCCCTGCTAAACCAGCCGTGCTTATATAACTTCTTTCCAGGATCAAAAAGATATTTGTTAAAGTTTATGATTTGCTTTGTGGCTTCATTGAAATAAATATTTTTGCCGGTTATTACTCCCATCCTAACAAGAAGCGGGACGGACATAAAAAGATCGTCAGCCCATATCGTCCACTCTTCCGGCTCGGGTCTGCATAATGTACCGTCGGCTAAGCGTGATTGACCTTTCAAAATAAAATCCGACATTGCTGTAAGCAGCGAGTCGTAATTATGTATATGGTCTTGCATGCTTAATTCTGCAAACGGCAGCGATGCGGCTCCGACATCGTCAAGCATGCTCTTTCTAAAGATTCTGTAAAAACTGACTCGAAGATCGTGATCTTTAAAATACTGCTTCCTGAACAAAGGTATATTATCATTTATAAACGCACAATATTTCTCAACATACTTATGATATTTTTCATCTCCGGTAGCTTTCCACAAATTCAGCATTGTCATCATCAAGGCACCGTTGGGATAGCTCCAGTCGGCAAAGGATTCTTTCTTAAATGTCCTGCCCGGATTTTCCGCAAGCTTTTTCAGCACTGCAGGCTTTATAAAAATAATGGAGTCCTTCAAACTCTCATCGCAGTTATAAATTCTTTTTAAAGAAGAATTAGGCGGATATGAATTTGCACCCTTTTTATAGATGCTTTCCGAGCCGGTAAAACACCACTGCCATGTTGATGCAGGCTCCTTGAATACCGGTAGAAATTCGGATACAGGCTTCTCTTCAGCGCCGGTAATTTCGCGGAGAAAAATTACAGGCTCCCCGTGAAGCGAAGAAAAAATGACAAGCCTATTGAGTCCTTTGTTAAGGCTGAATGTAACTGTGTCCTGAAATTTAAATATCGAGTAAGCGGCTTCCTTAAAATAGAACTTCGCCTGCTTGTTATTTTGAAATATAAGCTTACCGTTTAGCCAGACTTTTATAGGGGCGGAATAGCTTATCCCGAATTTCAACTTAATATTTTTTTTAACCGAAAGAGTTGAGAAGGCATAAGCATACTTCTCATTCGACCTACAGAAAGCTTTGCTGAAATCTATAACCTGCAAGTCCAGCGCAGACTTTTGTTCTGCCGTCGTCAGTTCAAAAGTTGTCTCGCTCATTATTCTTTCAGCAATCCTGCATGCAATAGTAAAAGGATTTGAATCCTGAACCTGGGCAGAAATTTGCGAAGCAAATAAGACTATAGTTAGGAATAGATTTTTCATAATTCCTGCCTTGTTAAAATTTTGTAGCGGTTCTTCCGGCTCCTTACTTCGCAACCAGGAAGCCTGAAAGAGAATCCCCAATTGTTTTTTATACGGGTTATTTTTAACAGCAAATTGTTTGCGCCTTTTTGCAGCGGAAGCTTAATTGAAAATTCATCCGGTAATAATTTATCCGGATGTACTTTTGAAAAAGCTGTCTTCCCGTTGATAAACAATTCGATACCGCCTGAGACCCCCAACTCAGCAGTTACGACTGTGTCTGTTTCAGATTCAATATTGGCAAATGCATATGTTACCGAACTTGAATCAGCTTCCGGGAAGAGCCGGGATAGATCAATAACATCTTGATACCCGGACTCTGTTCTAAACCATCTATGCTTTTCCGAGCCGGAATATAACTCTTGAGTTACTTTCGGAGCGGCATTTTTCTCACCGCCCATAGCCGAAAGATAATCGGTCTGTGAAGCCAGCTTTCCATCTTTATTCGGAAATGGATTTATCATGAGCCATTCCCTAAAGTACTTTCCCGGAAGCAATGAGACAGAAAGCCGCACGGCATCTTGCGATAACATTGAGCCATGTTCATTTAACATGGAAAGAGATTTCATCAGCCCGGTTTTTACATCGTCAAAGTCATTTATCTTTTCATCGAATTTATCAGTTACCCTGTCTAATGCATAATCCGTGTTTTCATTCTTCCACAGATTAACAAATTCATTGTTCAGTACTTTCTCCCGTCTGATTATTCCATCGATTAGCCCGCGGACTTTTTTAATTGAATTTCTTTTCGCATAAATCCGGTTAGCAGGCAGTGAATCGGCATGAGCATATAAGTTGGCTGCTTTTATTAAATCAAGTCTTTCGAGAGCAAGAGCTTGATATAAGATGCAGACAAAGTCAATATATTCTCGATCCTCCTTGTAAAAATTAATTCTAATTCGAGAGAGAGTTTTTTCGGCTTCTATTGAAACTTTAAGAACCCTATCCCAATCCTTTACTGAAATCCGGATCTGCATTCCTGAATCCGGAAGCAGCTTCTCAAAAAGGATTTTATCGTTCATCCCGTCTGCCGGCTCTAGAGAAGAAATCTTTTCCAGTTCGCGGATTGACTTAGTATAGCCGATGCCTGCGCTTCCGTAAATACTTCTGTTAAATCTTCTATCGAATTCAGTTGAATCATTTGATTCTGGATTCCAGCTTTTATCAGCAGCATATGCAATGCCGTACCAATCGTTTGAGAACATTGCTTTGCCGCCATCATCCCAGGTAGTTAAAAGCATTCCATCTGCACCCGCCTTAATTCCCGCTCTAACAAATCCTTTTATGTTGCCAAATGTTTGAATGTAATCCGGGAAAATCCGGTTCGAGTTTAGTACGCCGGGCGAAACAAAAAATTTAACGCCCGCATCTTTTAACGGCTGAATATGTTTTGAATAAGATTCGAGATTGTCGTACGCCCATGTTGCAACAATAACATCTTTGGGAAGCCTGGTAAGAAGCTGCGGGTATTCCAGCAGAACATCTCCCCACATAATAATTCCGGTATTAAAATTCTTTGCAATGTTGTAGAGCTTCATTATATGCCGGAAGTAAACGTTCGCATAGCCGATACTATCTACAAGCTTTTTCGATGCGCTTTTCCCGAGATCGAAGGTTTCATCGCAGTTGATGTTGAAGTACGGCGCATTGAATGCCGGTATCATTTCGGAATAAATATCTTCTAAAAATTTATAGCTCTCCGGAAGCACCGGCGAGATTAGTGTGCCGCTTTCGCCTAGATGAGCATACTCAGGCGTCTTTAAAATATTATTGAAATGACCGAACGATTGGAATCCGCCAACCAGGGTGATGTTATACTTAGTTGCGTACTGCGCCAGTTCTTTCCACTGATCGATCGTAATTGAGCCGCTGTCGGGTGAAAACTCAGGATGGCTTTTCGTCTTCACAACATTCTCAACGTAATGATTGAGCATGTTTATTTTCATTTCAGCTAGTCTTCTAATCTGGTATTTTATGAACTCAATCTTCGGTACGGGTCCGCGGGAAATATCGTCCATTACTCCGCGGATCTTAAGTGAAGGATAATCTGTAATCCGAAGTCCGGGCAAAAAAGTTTTATTAGATAAGCCGCGAACAATTTGCTTTAATGTCTGCAGCCCGTAGAACAATCCCTTTTGATCCTTCGCTGAAATGAATATTGTATCGGTACTGATTAAAAGCTTGTAGCCTTCGTCGCCAAGCTTTGCTTCCGGGAGAATGTTATACTTGCTGCAAACAGCTTTGTAAATTTCATCCTCATCCGGTAAGCCAATTAAGATATGCTTTGTGGAATTTATTCCTTCTTTAATTGAAATGTGCAGGTTGGATCTTAATTCTTCGTCCAGTTCGTTAATTGCATTTCTTAGCGGTTCAAAGCTTCGGCAGAATTGTTCAAGATTTACGGCTTTGATGTTTAGAAGAAATTTATCATCCGTAAACAGGAATTCTTTCGGCTGCGGCACTACTGTAAGTATCTTTTGCTGCGAAAAGACAGAATGCGAAAATGCCAGACCCGTTATAGCTGCAAGCTTGAACAGTATCTGGAAAATATTTTTTAAAGACGGATTCAGCATTATTTTAGTAAAATTATTTTCTTTGAAATAAATTGGCTGCCGAAATTTAGTACGGCAAAGTACACTCCGCTAGGTAATTCGTTGCCGTTCAGTGCATATTCCAGTCTGCCGCCGGACGGGAAGAATTTTATTTCCTTTATTTCTCTGCCGAGTATATCATAAATTTTAAGATATATATTTTTGATACCGGATAGTGAAGCCGGAAGCTCCACGGAAATTTTTGCCTGGCTGTTAAACGGATTCGGATAAATATTTAACGCAGGTAGATCCTCAGCTTTAGTATTAGCTCCGGATAATTTAACGCCCGTTACTACCCTGCTCCTGTCAACATTCAAAGCCGCTGCCCATAAGGTTGCGTCTTCACCGTTCATTCCTTTTGGAAGATGAAAAAATCCGAGAGTTAATAGGCTGTCTGAGATCTGGCTTTGCGTTTCAATGTCCATCTCGTAATTTTCATTGAGTAAAGAGACGTCAATAATTTTTAACAAGCTGTCTCTTTCATAAAGCATTATGTTCAATGCGGAAATACTTGATGGATCTACCGGCGCCGAAAAATAAAGCCTAAGCATACTGCCCGCTGCATTCTCTCTTACGATCCTCGGCTTTTCTTTGTAAGATATTTTCAGTTCTGCTGAATCTATAAATCTGAACGCCGGACCTTCTACCAGCCGGTCTCCTTCATAAGCGCCAATATCCGGTGCTGCACCATCGAATGACTGCGTCCATCCGAACTCGGGAAAGCTTATAAGTTTTCCTGCGTCAACGGCAGGACTGTTTGCCTGTAATCTTAAATCGAAATTTTGAACATCGGCAAACATCACATCGGTATATTTACCATGAATCTCTTGCGAGTTGTTCTTTAGGTTCGATGCCCAGTCCTTGTTTGAAATATCATAGTCGAACTCGTTTGAAGAATCCCAGTAATCCAGCATCCATCCTCTGTTCCCCGTAAAATAATAAGCGTTGTTAAAGTGCTTTAAATTTTTGGCTGTGGTGTTTTGGTCCATTGCAAACGCTTTGCCTACGCCGCAAAAGCTGTTGTTGAAAGCATACATGGGGTAAGAAAGGTTTCCGCTTGCATCACCGTAAACTTTCCAGAACGAAGTCGCAATTGAGTTCGACCAGGAATCTTTATCCGAGGTAATTAGATTTCCATAGTAATAAATATAACCGCCGTTCACATGATCGACCGACAATGTCTTATGGATATTGTGCGAACGGTTATGATAAATGTGAAGGTTGTATGTGTAGTACTCCGGTTCAAAATCGTTGTCGCGAATATTTCTGATTACGTTGCCGTAAATTTCAACGTTGGAGTCGTAACCTTTTTGTGCAGTCCATCTTATTCCGTTAAATGCATTTTCAATAGTATTGTTTCTAATAACGATAGAGCCGCCGGTGCCCGAAAAATTAATCAAGCTGCCGTTGTAATACTGCATTAAGCCTTCGTGCATCGATGTCCATGCATCGGTTCCGTTGGCGTCTGTAACAAGCTTCCAGAGATAATCTCCTCCCTGGTCCCAAAAACATTTTTCAACAAGCAGATGATGTGTGCCTGAGCCGGAAGCGTTTATTACTCGTTTGCCGCCGTAAAAAGTGCAGCCGGTAAAAGTAAGGTAAGATGAATTACTAATCTGAATAGGATTTGTCCACCCGTTCTGAAAAATAATATTTCCTATCTCAATCCAGCTTGAATTTTGAATCTGGATCCAGTAATTTGAAGCTAAATTGGAAGGCACCGCAGCACCTCCGTCTATTACCGGCTGCTGACCGGCACCATTAAAATAGCCGTACAAACAAATTGCCTTTTCCGGCAGACCGTTTCTGCTTATGAATTTTATTATTTCCTTATAGGTACCGGGCAGCAGGTAAACGGTATCTCCTGCTGCCGCAGAATTAATAGCTGAATTAATAGACTGCTTAGGACTGCCGGCAGTCAATCCATCATTGCTATCTTTACCAGACGGAGACACAAAAATATTTTTAGCTTGAGCTTTCGCCAGCCCGGAAAATAAAAGACAGAATAAAATAATTTTATAAGCTAATCTCATTAGTATGCGTAATCTTTCAAATTAAATTTATACTTCTCATTCGTTGGAATAATGGAGTATTGGAGTGATGGAGTGTTGATTCTTGTTCAATATTCCAGCCAAGTGTATTTGAAATTCTTTTTAACGATGCTTGATACAGGATTCTTGATACTCGATTTTCTGTACGGCATCGAGAATCAAGTATCGAGTATCCAGAATCTACAAGATAAATTCTCAGATTTTAGTATAGAGGTATCCAATACTCCATTATTCCATTTTTACCACTTTGCTATAAAACAATTTGTTGAGTAATCTCGTTATAAAATTTTCAATATTTAATGCTTTCTGATTGTCGAAGCCCAGAATGTTGCAGCCTCGCCGTTTATTCCTTTAGGCATTTGATTAAATGAAATAGAAAACTCTCCTTCACCCAGCAACATCCCGGCTTCAATTACCATTTGATATTCATTCTCAGGGAATGAAACCGAAGCGATCTTCATTTTTTTGCCTCCTTTGTATATCGAGATAAATTCTTTCCTAACAGATGAAGCGTCTATCTTATCTGAAAAATAAATTACTATTTTATTTCCTTTGATATAATTCCTGACTATGCGCGGCTTTTCCTTTAAATTTATTTTACTCCCCGGCGGCACAAGATATCTGAACGGCGGACCTTCAACTAATTTATTATTTTCATAAGCGCCTATATCTGGCGCCTTCCCTTCAAAGGACTGAATCCAATTAAATTCCTTTAGCGAAATAATTTTCCCGGCATCAATCCCGGCGCTTCCCGGCTGAAGCTTTAATTTTTCTTTTGATGGATCTTTAAATTTTATATCGCAAATCTTTCCATGCATTTCCTGCCTGTGGTTAAAAAGGTTTTTAGGGAACGGTTTGTTTGAAATATCGTAATCGAATTCGTCCGAAGAATCCCATTCATTTAGATCCCATGCATAATCCGTTTTGAAATAGTAAGCGTTGTTGTAATGCTTAAGATACATTGCTTTGCCGTGCATATTCAAGAAAGCCGTTCCGAAAGTATAGAAGCTGTTGTTGAATGCATAAAGCGGATAGCTCAATTTTCGCTCGGTACCGTAAAGCTTCCATATACCGTTGCAGATTTTAACTGTCCAGGAATCCGAATCTGATGTAACCACATTACCGTAGTATAAAATCAGACCGCCTTCAACATTGTCCACCGAAAAAGTTTTGTGTACATTGTGCGAGCGGTTGTGGTAGATGTGAAGGTTGTAAGTGTAGTACTCCGGTTCAAAGTCGTTGTCGCGTATGTTTGAAATATCATTGCCGTAAATTTCTATATTTGCATCGTAACCCTTCTCGCCTCTAAACCGGATGGCGTTATATGCGTTGGTAATTATATTGTCTCTTATTACAATTGAACCGCCGGTTTTATGGAAGTCGATAAGCGAGCCGTTAAAGTATCCCATGCTCATGTGGTGCATCGAAAGCCATGCATCAACGCCCAGTGAATCCTTTTCAGCCTTCCACAAAAAATTCCCGCCCTGATCCCAAACGCATCCTTCGACTAAGATATGATGAGTATGAATTCCTTCGGCATTAATTACTCTTCTCCCCCCGTAAAATTCACATTGCCGGAAAGTAAGGTAAGATGAATTCTCAACTTTAATCGGGTAAGTCCATCCGTTAATAAATTTTAAATTTGATACCGTAATCCAACTTGAATTAGTAATGCGCATCCAATCATCTTGTGCATCGTTGGAAGGAGTCTCAAGCCCGCCGTCAATTTGCGGGTAATTACCCCGGTTGTCGGGTACGCCGCAAAGGTAAATAGGCTTGTCGGGCAAACCGCTTTTGCCGTTAAAAATTATTATTCCTTTATAGGATCCGGGCAGAATATAAATCGTATCTCCGGCAGATGCTTTTTTAATTGCAGTGCTTATATCATTAAGCGAGCTTTCAATTGTTAAACCTGAATTCTGATCGCTGCCGTCCATAGAGACATAAATGATTTTGCTCTGCCCATAAATTGAAAATAAACACCCGATTATTGCAAGAAGTCGGATAAGGAAGATTTTACTTATTAAATTCAAATTCATTTTAAGGGGTCACACTTTTTAGTCAAAGAATTATTTATAATTTCTCAGCGTACTCTGTGTTACTGCAATTAAACCTAAATTTGTCATTAGATTTTTATGTAATATCGTAAGTTATTATTATTCATTACCTCACCCATGCCCCTCTCCTGGCAGGAGAGGGGATTGAGGGGTGAGGTTAGAAATAATTACTGATTATATATTTAAGACCGATTTATTATTTCTAATGAATTATTTGGGCTAAAATTTTTGCCTTTTGTGTTAAGATATTTTTGATGTTTCCAATTTTTAATTTTTAATTGCGGCTTGCCGCTTTGTGTTTTCTCAGCGCTCTCTGTGGTTAATGGTTTTTTTACCACAGTGAACACAGAGGAAACGCAGAGGGAACGGAGACCTTAATTTTATTTTCACTCTTTTTTCCCGAACTTATAATTGTAATAGTCCGATAAAAATCTTAACCCGAATGAAGTAGAAATATCTACTCTTGCCGTAAACCAGATATGCCCGTGCTTCTCTCTCATTCTTGTTTCAAAAAAAGCGCCGGCTAAATTTTTATCCGGATGATTAAGCGGATAGCGGTTCTTCAAAACAAAGTTTAACGAGCGCTCTACGTTTATCTTGAACTCATCTCCTGCGCCCTCTTCGATAAGTTTTAGCCAGAGAATTCCGGCAAACGATGTTGCCGAACCGCAAACGGAATTCTGATTCTTCTTACCGTTAACATAATTGATATAGAAGATTGTCCCGTCCTTAGATTGCATCTTCGCATAAGCTTCTGCTGTCTTCTTTGCCGCATCAAGATACTTCTTATTACCCGTAATCTTATATCCTTCGATTAAAGATTCAGCATACCATATAGGGAAGCGCGGATGTATTCTGCCTTCGGCTTTGTTGTTCGGCATAAAGTCCATCCAAACTCCCTCCGGTCCCTGCTTCTCAACAAGGCTTTCGCAGAGATCGATAAATACCTTTTTGTATTTCTCATCCTTTGTGTAATCGTACATGTCTTTGAAGATATATCCCTCGTTATTCGGACGGGCAACATCATACAGCGTTTGATTTTTTTTACCTTTCCAGAACGGGCTGTTTTCCTTCAGCACTTCGCCGGAATTCGGATCGACATTATCGTAAAAGATTTTTTGTTCCGGCACGTACATATGCTCAAGCATCCATTCGCCCGCTTGTGTTGGTACTTCGGCATACTTTTTAATTCCGGTAGCGCGCCACAAATTAAATAGCCCGTTTGTTCCATCCGATATAGTTGCAAACACGATATAATCTATCCCATCGCCGTGGATTGCGTTCAACATGCCGTTCAGTTTTGGATTGTCTTTTATTTGAAGGCTGCACCACCAGTCGCCTGCCCGCTCCGCATTTTTAAGAAATTTTTTATTGCCTGTAATTTTATATGCATCAACCAAGGCAAAGATAATCTGCCCGGTATGCCAGGCGGGTTCATACGGGTGCCACTTGCCTTCAATCCAGTTATAGTCGCAGCGCGATTTACCTTCCTTATCGAGAAGAACATTGCAAGCATAATTAGCGCCGTTGTTAATAGCCTTTAATATTTCCGTCTTCAGTGAATCCTGACCCTCAGCCGGAAAAATTCTTATTGGCAGCAATATAGTTAGGACAATGAGAAAATAAAATTTTGTAAAAGGTTTTTTAAATGTGTTCATTTTTAATTCCATTCTTTTAACTAAATAGCATAAAGATAACTTACCTGCCTGTCGGTAGCTTGCTAAGGAGAAGGTATTACGGGGTGAGGTTGCTAGTCTCATTTAATGATTATCATTTTTTTTATTTGACTGAATTCTCCTGCATTTATTCTGTAGAAATACACGCCCGAAGGCAAATCTCTTGCGTCAAATTTTATTTTATATTCACCTTCTTCTTTTGTTTCATTTATAAGTGTTTTAATATTTTGACCTAAGGAGTTAAATATCCTTAATGTAACAAGACTTTTATTTGGTATTGAATAATTAATAATGGTTGAAGAATTAAAAGGATTGGGATAGTTCTGGAGTAATTCACCGCGTATGGAAGTTGTTAATGAGACTTTCAAAATATTTGAGTATTCATAATTACCATTATAGTCAACCTGTTTTAATTTATAATACTGAATCCCACTTTCAGTTTTTTCGTCCGCATATGAGTAACTATTAAATTCTGTTGTAGTACCCTTGCCTACTACATAACCGATATTGAACCATGTCTTTTTATCACTTGATTTTTCAATATAGAATCCCTTATTATTTAGTTCAGAGGCTGTTTGCCAAGTTAAAATTATATTGTTGTTTTCAATTTTACTTTTAAAAAAAATTAATTCTACAGGCACATAAGCTGTATCTGTAAATTCTAGTATTAATCCCTTATCACCGACAGCATAACCTATAAATTCATTAGGAGCAAAAAACCTATTTATATGCTGCCCAGTTAATTCTTTGATTTCAAACCAAGATTCTCCCCCATTAATTGATTCATAAACATGATTTCCTGTTATGATTCCCCTTTGTAAGTTTAACCAGCCGAAATAACTCCAGGGATCAAGATTGTTCACGTTACTTATTACTTTCCAATCTTTTCCTGCATTTGTTGTATAATATAAATAATCACTTCCTACAAACCATCCTTCTTCAATATTCTTAAAGTATAAATCATGGTTATTATCATTTTGCGGCAATGAGAATTGTTCCCATGAATACCCTCCATCTGAAGTTCTGTTGAAATAGCCAGTTAAAGAATATCCATTTAGCGTATCTAAAAACTGAATTGCATTTCCCCCGATCTTTGCAGTAAGAATTATCCAGCTATCGCCGTAATCGGTTGTTTTTAATATTTTCCCAAAAATAGATGATGCCCATCCCATATTACGAATAAAATAAAAATCCTTTATGAAAAATGATGAATCGGAGTTGACGGGATCTTTACGTACCCAAGTTTCTCCACCATCGTATGTTTTAAATATTTTCGATCCCCATGTTCCTGCAAATCCTGTTAAGCTGTCAAGAAAATAAAGTGATTCTATTCCCCCATATCCTGTACCGGTCTGTTCATAAGGGAAATTTAATAATGTCCAATTCTCTCCTCCGTTGGTTGTTTTATATATTCCATCGCCTACTATCCAGCCTGTATTTTCACTCGCGAACCATACGTCTTTAAAATTGTCGTTTAATATAGTCTTAAACCAGCTTTTACCGCTGTCTGTAGTTTTAAGAACCTTTAACCCGTTACCAACAGTATAGCCGGTTGTAGCATTTACAAACATAAGATTCCATTCACCCAAAGGCGGAGTAGGAAATTCTGCAATCCAATCTTTCCCCTTATTTGTTGTTTTGTATTTACTTGACATTAAGCCGGTGGCGTAACCTACACTATCGTTAATGAATGCCATTTTATTAGCCGGAGCGTCTTGTGAAAGAAGCTGCTGTGTCCATGTTATTCCTCCATCTGATGAATAAACAAACTTTACGAGAGCGCCTCCCGCAGTTATGTTCATACTGTCAACCGCTACGATTGTATATAATGAATTACTATCTCCAGCTTGTAACACTTGCCAGCTATTTCCGCCATCTGTGGTCTTAATTACCTTTCCGTCGCTGGAACATATATATCCTAATTGTTCATTAATGAAAGAAACATCCCAACAAGGCAAAGTGCCTAAAGGTGTTGTAATATTCTGCCAATTAAATCCGCCGTCTGTAGTCTTAAAGCAGCATCCTCCTTCTCCAACTAACCAGCCAATCTGTTCTGTTATAAACTTTAAATTCCATAAATTGTTTGTTGTACCGATATTTATTTGCTGCCAGCTTTTGCCCAAATCGGTTGAGGTCAAAACTGTCCCTGCATCTCCGGCAGCAATAACTACCCTTCCACTAAAGCTGCCGATTGTCTTTAATACAACCGATACACCGCTTTCTTCCGTTATCCAATTATTTCCACCATCTGTTGTCTTAATTATCGCTCCTAAATTGCCAACTGCCCAGCCCGTATCCGGATTTATAAAGTGTATTCCCAGGTAATCTACTCTAGGTACTTTGGGGTTTAATTCTGTCCATGTTCCTGTTCCCGTTGTTACTTTGTTCAAATGGTTAGTTCCACTTGTCCCAACATTGTCGGGAAAACCTAACGGATATAATCTTTGCTTTTCTTCAAGTAGATTCTTGCCTTCATATTTTTTCTCATAGGTTTGGTAACCTTTTTGTCCCTCTAAAGACGGGATCTTCAAAAGTCCTATTCCACGGCGGTATTGGGTGAGAGGTGTATTGGTTGTATCTTGAATTATTGATTGGGAAAAAATTAATGAGGGAAATATGATAAAACTAATCAATACTGCGAAAATGTTTATTGCCTTCATTTTTTACCCTTCCATATTGTCTATTCAAAACACATTTTACTAATGAAAATTATAATAAACGATATAATGTTAATATGTTTTATAAGTTACTCCCATTATAATTTAATAGTACGCTTATCAACGCAGATAAAAACAATTCGTGCAAATCAGTTTAATCTGCGTCATCCGTAATATTTACTAAAAGGTTCTCCAGGTACTTAAATTTATAGCGAAAAAAGCACAAATAAAAGTAAGGAGAACTTATGGAACCGGCAAACATAAAAATAAATATTATTGTTCCATAGACTTGCAAGACAAGAGAATGTTCGTGCTCTAATACGCGGATATGTGCCGGAAAGAATCATACTTAAAAGAAGTGCTTAAGATGGTGTTAATTATTATTTTTGTAAATGTGGTTGCTGCCGGAATTATCATAGTCAGATATTTGTTTAACTTGATTTATTGAGTACTCGATTGTTGGATGTCCGATTTTTACAGGCTGATAACTATTGATCCAGTTATTTTTAGTAATAAGTAAAATTGAGATCAAAATTTGAATTAAAGGCATAATCGGGACATCGGGAAAAAATTAAAAGGGTAAATATGAAAAAATTAATTTCGGTTATTCTTGTTTCATTTTTAATTCTATTCTTTTATTCGTGTGCATCGGTACTTAATTCGGACAGATCATATGAAGGATACAGTGAAAGAAATTTCGGCAAAGAATTCTCTTCTTCCGAATTGAAAGAAGATTTGAATTTGCTTGTAACAAATATAGAGCAGGTGCACCCCGATCCGTTTTATAATGTCAATGAAAAAGTCTTTCGAGATGAAGTGAATAAAGTCGAGAATTCAATATCGGTTCCGATGAACAGGTTTGAGTTCTATAAGAAGATTGCGCCTCTGGTTGCTTTGTTTAAAAACGGTCATACCGCTGTTATGCCTCCGTTCGATGAGTGGAACTTCTTTGTAAATCATAACGGAAGATATTTCCCATTTGTTATAAACCACGACAGCTTGAGCGGCGTATCAGTAAGAAAGGAATTGGACAGTGCTCAATTGTTTAAGCCCGGTACAAGAATTTTAAGAATAAATCATCTTGCTGCCGACTCGTTATTTTCAGTCTTTAAAACTAATGCAGGCGGAGAAAGAGATATTTTTGTGGAGAATATTACCCGTAATAGATTTCAATATTTTCTCTGGATGTACGGGATATATTCGCCATACAATATTAGCTGCATCGCACCAAACAGTACCGATACGGAAACAGTTATTGTTGAGGGAAAGACCTATGTTAGCGATACAAGCATATCGGAGAAGAATATGAATGATGTGCCGTACGCTTTTAAGTTTTTACCAGACAGCATAGGGTACATCGATTACCGCAGTATGTATGATGAAAAATCCAACCCGTTCGAAGGATTCTTAAATAAGGTTTTTACAGAGCTAAAAACCAAGCCCGCCAAAGGCTTGATAATTGATCTAAGGAGAAACGGCGGCGGTAATTCTTATTACGGCGAAATTCTATTATCCTACATTACCGGCAAACCCTACAAAATGGCTGATAAAAAAATCTGGAAGGTAAGTGCGCAATACCGATCCTACATGCGCTCAAGAATTACATGGTGGCTTAGATGGGTTTCTTATCCTCCTGCAATCTGGCTAATGGGATTATTTTTTGATGAAGCTAGGATGTTTATGGCAAGCAACGGAGAACCGGTGGAACTTAGAGGTGATATTACCGAGCCTTCAAAAAATCCGTTAAGGTACAACGGTAAAGTATGTTTTTTAATAGGCTCCGGAACCTATTCAAGCGCTATGATGCTGGCTAATGCAGTTGGGGATTTTAAACTCGCAACCTTAATTGGAGAGGAGACCGCCGGTATTCCGAACGACTTCGGGGAAGTGTATCCTTTCCAGCTGCCTAATACGAAGCTTCAAATTTATATTCCCTCCGCGCTTTTTGTAAGAGCTAATGGCAACGTTTCAGATAAACGGGGAGTTTTGCCGGACATAGAAGTCAAACAAAATTCCGGTGACACCGATAAGAAAATTGATACTGTCCTGGAAGCTGCGAAGAAGTGGATATTAAGTGCCAAATGAAATTATTATTAGCGATACTCGATTCTCGATTTCTTATCCAGTATCGAGGATCGGGTATCCGGAATCCAGAAAGCATTCGGGTAATTTCTTAGATTAAGTGCGCAGGATTCCAACACTCCATTACTCCACTTCTCCAACACTCCACTATCTCTCTCAGTTACTTATTTTCCAACTTCAGCCAGTCCTCTTTAATAATCGCCATCAGCAGAAAATCGATATAATGATTATCGAAATACATGGCTTGTCTTAATCTGCCTTCTTTAACAAATCCCGTCTTTTCGTAAACACTAACAGCTCTCTCATTCTCAACGCTAACATGCAGTTGAACGCGGTTTAGGTTTAAAGAAGCGAAAGCGTAATCTACCATAAGCTTTGTTGCTTCCTTGCCGTAGCCTTTCGACCAATTTTTCTTTTCCGCTATCGCTATGTAAAAGGTTGCCATTCTTCCCGCCCAGTCGATACGTACGAAGGAAGTGCAGCCGACCGGTTCGTCGGGCTCAATCGTGCATATCGTAAAAAAGATTGTCGAATGGTCCTGGCTTTTTTGTTTTATCCTGCCTGCCTGTGTTTCAGGCGAAGAAGGCAAGGCATAGTATAAAAAGCTGCGTGCATCGGGGTGATTCTCGGATGCGGCAATGACATTTTCGTCTCCGGGTTCCGGTGCTCTTAAATAAATTTTCTCTCCGATCAAAAAAGGATTAGGCATTTTTCTATCTCCGATTTTTCTTTCCCCAATTTTTAATTTTTTATAGAATGAACATAAAATTTATTATCTATTTTTTCAAATGTTTTAACCATTACAATCCCTATATGCCTGTTAAGATATTAGATTATTAACGCCAGAATTGCAAAGACGTCGATCGCAATAAGCATAGGCGATACTTCATTCTTCTTTCCGGTTAAAAGTTTTAATACTGTCCAGCTTAAAAATCCCCAAATTATTCCTTGAGTGATGGAATAGGTAAACGGTATAAGTATGAGAGCGAGGAATGACGGGATTGCGTCGTCTAGCTTAGACCAGTTTATTTTAAGTACCGGCTTCATCATAAATACTCCGACTAGAATTAAAGCGGGCGCAGTTGCAATTTCCGGCACTACTGAAAGAAGGGGAGAGATGAACATAAAAGGAATAAACAGCAGCCCGGATACGACGGCTGTAAGCCCGGTTCTTCCGCCTTCTTCAATGCCGGTTGCGGATTCTATATATGCCGTACCGGAGCTAGTGCCTAACAGCCCGGATATTGTTGTTGAAAATGCATCGGCTATTAAAGATTCCTTTACATTTCTCGGCTCACCATCCGGGTCAATTAAATCCGCAGCTTCAGCCACCCCTACAAAAGTAGAAAGGCTGTCGAACATATCCGTAAATAAAAATGAAAATGTAACCGGCCAGACCGCGAATTTTAAGGAATCGATTAAATCCAGCCTGAATAATAAGCTGAAATCCGGCTGCGCAAAAATTCCTTTCCATGTTACTAATGTAGGAATCCCGAAATTAATCGGCGAAGCATCTCCGTATAACCTTCCGATGGGAATTGCAAGAATTGTAGTTAAGGCAATTCCGATTATTAAAGCGCCTTTAACCTTTTTTATTATCAGCAATGCTGTAATCAGCATTCCCCCGATAAAGGTGAGAGTTATAATATTCATCTCGCCCAGCTTTATTAAAGTTGCCGGAGAGGCAACAATAAATTTTGCGTTTACAAAGCCTATCAATGCGATGAATAAACCTATTCCCGCAGAGACCGCAAATCTTATTTGTTTGGGAATTGCTTTAACTATATACGTCCTTACATTAAAGATTGATAAAATTAAAAACACAACGCCCGACCAAAACACTGTGCCCAGCGCGGTTTCCCATTTTATTCCCATTCCCAATACAACCGAGAAAGTGAAGAAGGCATTTATACCCATACCCGGCGCTATTAAAATGGGGTTCTTAGCATACAGCCCCATCATTATTGTACTGAACGCCGATACAATTACAGTTGCGGTTAAAACTCCGTTAAACGGCATACCGGTTTTACTAATGATAGCCGGGTTTACAACTATAATGTACATTGCAGCTAGAAATGTCGTAAGGCCTGCAAGAATTTCCGTCCTGATGTCTGTCTGATTTTTTCTTAATTGGAATAGATTCTCAATCATCTTGTAACTCATTTTTATTAGGCCTAGTATTTATAGCTTATCCATTTAATTACTTCGGACCACTGCGGCTTCTTGCCGGTTCTTAAAACGCCTACCCTGTAAATTTTACCCGCAACAGGGAATATAGCAATCATAGTTCCTAACGTTACGATAATAGAAACTACCATCTGCCAGGTAGGAATTTCCACCAGCACCAATCTTGCCGGCATAACTATGATGGAGGCGAAAGGCAGCATAGAAGCTATCTTCGCAATTTGATTCTCAGGGTTCGAAACCATTGAGATACCGATAAAGAACGGGATCATTATAAGCAGTGTTATAGGCCATACACCCGACTGCGCATCCTGGTCGTTATCGAATATTGCACCAACCGAGGCGAACAACCCTAAGAATGTAATCAGTCCCACAAAATAATTTAGAAGGAAATAAATGACCTGAGCAAAATTCATGTCCGGCATGTATTCGTTCGGTATCATAAAAAAGCTGGATGAAATTACCACCATTAAAGGAATAAGCCAGATGGCCATTTGCATCAGACCGGTAATGCCTACACCTAGAATTTTCCCGGTCATCAGCTCGCTGCTGTTAACCGAAGACAGAAGCACTTCCACAATGCGGTTATTCTTTTCCTGTACTACCGAGCGCATCATCATTGTGCCCAGAAAAAGAAGGCTGAAGTAAAGCAGAAACGTGAAGAGAAAAGCTACTATCGAGTTGCCGGCGCCTTCTTCTTTTATTTTCTGATCCTTCGACACTCTGAAGCTGTTAATGTCCACGCTCGATCTTGCAAAATTTATCTCTGCTTCGGATAGTTTCATGTCTGTAAAATGGATATCGACGAGCGCCTTATTTATCGGGTCCTTCAGCTTGTTGAAAAGGGAATTGTTGTTCGGATTCTTTGAATAATATTCCACGCTCTTATTGTTAACGGCGGAATCCGGTATGTAAAAGACGCCTGTTAATTTTTCACTCAGGATATTTCCCTTTAAGCTGTTCAGCGTTTGTGTAAACTGTGCCTTTGTTTGTGTCGAAAATTCTATCTTCAGTTTATTGTTTTTAACATCTTTCATTTGAGAAAGGGTTTTCTGCAAAGCACCGGTAATTTGCTGCGATCCGGAAATGATTTCTATTTTGGCTTTTTCATCCGAGCCTGCGGAGTATAGGTAGGTTTGTATTCCCAGTATCCCGAATAAAAAAACCGGGATCAAAACAGTCATCAGAATAAAGGTCCTGCTAAGAAGCTTTTCTCTTAGTTCACGCTTCAATACCGCCAAAGTTCTTTTATTAAGCATGCCTTACCTCCTGATAAAAATTATTCACGCCGTTGCTGCCGGCGAGTTCTACAAATATCTCTTGTAATGAAATTTCGTTTGCATTAAACTTTCTTATTGTTATGTTCTTTTCCAAAAGCAGCTTCAGCAGTTCCTGTATCTGAGATGCATTCTTCACTCTTATGCCGGCGGAATTACCGAAGTCTTCGAAGTGTTCGATCATCGGATTATTCTTTATGAAAGATATATCCCCCTGGTAATTAATGCTGATATTATTTTGTTCGTACTTGGCTTTAATATCTTTCAGCGATCCGTTCAAAATAACTTTTCCTTTATCTATCATGGTAATATGGTCGCACATTTTTTCGGCAAAGTCCATTAGGTGCGTCGAAAAGATTATAACCTTTCCTTTTTGTTTCAGCTCCATAATTATTTCCCTTAGTATGTCGATGTTTATCGGGTCGAGGCCGGAGAACGGTTCATCCAAAATGATGAACTCAGGATCGTGAAGGATGGTGGTGATAAATTGAATCTTCTGTTGGTTGCCTTTCGATAGGTCTTCGAGCTTCGAATTTTTTCTATCGATTAACTGGAACCGCTCGAGGTATTCGTTGGCTTTTTTTATGATTTGCTTTCCTGTTTTACCTTTAAGCTCGGCAAAGTAAAGAAGCGTATCGATGATCTTCATCTTCTGGTACAGGCCCCGTTCTTCCGGCAGATATCCTACCATTGCACGGAATTCATGCCCGATCTTTGATCCTTGCAGAACAACTTCACCGCTGTCGGGAAGATAAATATTCATCATCATCCTTATAGTTGTTGTTTTGCCGGCGCCGTTTCTGCCTATCAAGCCGAAGACCGAACCTTCCGGTACGGCAAATGAAACGTCGTTTACCGCACGTATACCATCGAAAGTTTTTACAAGGTTGCGCGCTTCAAGAACATACATATTTTCCCTCAATGTTTATGAGTACGAAATGAATCTTGAATATTAAAATAAGTTATTTGCCCCAAATTAGAAAAATTTTTTTTGACAGATTGTTTTTATCGGCTGTTTAATCGATACAAAATCTGATAGATGGAAAAGAACCTGAAACCCAATCATGGTACGAATGCATCATACATAATTACCCGGAATCTTTTAAATAATCTTTGTATCTAATTGTTAGGATAATTAAATTAAATATAGATAACTAAAGCTGGAGTATAAAATGAAAAAAAACATGGGCGGCGTTGACAAAGTTATCCGGGTAATTGTAGGGCTTGCAATTGTTCTGTGGGGAATTTTCGATAAAAGCTGGTGGGGTTTAATAGGGCTCGTTCCGTTGTTTACTGCTTTATCCGGAACGTGCTTGCTGTATTTACCTTTCGGAATTTCAACTATTAAAAAAACTGCCGGTAAATAGCTGTCTTTAATTTTCCGGATGGAAAAGACAAAATTAAAAAAGCCGCTTACAAGAGCGGCTTTTAATTATCGATAATCCGAATTTGGGTTATTTTCCTCGAACATTCACTTTCCCATTTATGTGTCTGTTTTTATCAATAATATTCCCCTGTTCATCAACAACTCCCTGATGGCACACTACACATTCGGTAATCGGGATTTGCTGATATCCTATATGGCCTTTGGGAGGTAAGTCATGACAAGAACCGCATGCCGCCTGGCTGCCGTCTACTATATTCCAAGTAACCGTTACATTGTTTCCAACCATCTTATCGGAAGTAAATGCCCATTGATCTTCCGATGCGGCAGAATCTTTAGAGAAAGCAAAATTACCGTGGCAATATGTGTTTGAACATGTTGCATTTGAGCTATTAAAAGAAGCATTCGAAGCTATGTTAGCAGTTGCCAGCCCGGATAGCGTTACTTCCGCGGGTAATTTCGAATCGAGATGACCCGGTGAAAAAACGCTTTGAGGTACGTTATGGCAGTTCTGGCAGGCAACGTTGTTTGTAAGCGAGTTGTTATATAAATGATTTGTATGAGCACCGACTCCGACTGCACTGGTAGCGGTATCGCCGTTTATATCGTTTGGCGGAGCTATTCTAGTCGGGTCGTTCGGATTTCCGTGACAGGTATTGCATGCCAGAGGGCCGCCGGGTTCTTTATGGCACGTAAAACAACTAGCACCGGTTGTTCCGCCCGAAAAATCGGCAGCATGGCATGACTGGCATTCCTGCAAATTCCAGTTATTATTTTTTATATAAGTACCGTGAAAATTTGCCGACGAAGGTTTGCTGAATCCTTCCTGGTGAACATCTATCTTCGGCTCAACAGGAATGTTGTCCTTCAAATTGCTGCAGCTGTAAAATAAAATTCCGGTAGCAAAAATCAACAATATAATGAGTAAGCGATATTTCATTTTTGTTTCCATAAATTATCAATGTGGATTCGATCCATGGCAATAACCGCAGAAGCCTACACCGGCAGGTGACGACGGGGAAGAGCCGGTATGGCAGTTAAAGCAAATTGAGCTTTGGCTGTTATGCCAATCTCCGTGAACATCCTTCATATAATTTGCCGGATGGGTCTTAGGATTGGTTCCTTGTATGCCGTCCGGGTCAATATGGCATTTTATACAAACCGGGTCGCCGCCTTGAACATCGTGGCAGGCTGCGCAGCTTTCAATATCCCGTCTGGCTAATTTAGCATGTTCGCCGCCTCCGGTGCCGACACCGATAATCATAAAATCGGGTTTAAGATGGGATAAAGGAGCTATCCCTCCCATTGAGTAATCGGCGTTCTTTCCCTGGTGGCAATTTGCGCAGAATGTATCTATCTGATGGCATGATTGACACTCGGTAATTTTACCCATTGCATCAATGCCGTGGGTAAACTGGTAGTTTAAACCGTGTACTCTGGTAATCTTTTGCTGCTTGGCGCCGGTGGTCGGCTGGCTTGGCGAATAGGGCGCAAAGAAATTTTTAGATGTATTGTTTTCAGTAATTACGTTAGTGGAGGTATGACAGTCCTGGCATGTGGTATTATCATGGCACATCGCACAGTTCGAATTAATTTCTCTTGCTGCAAATTTATGAGTATGTATGAACGATGCACTCTTGTGAGACTGCGGTAAAAGATCGGCTGTTGAAGTATGGCAAGCTGAGCATGTGTTTGTTGCCGTCGATTTGTTGTTATGGCACGAGTAACAAGTTTCCATCGAGGGAAAGCCGTTCGGCGCATCTTCTGCATAATCAACTTCGTTTATTCCTTTATGACAGTCGTTGCATTTAAGTTTTTGCTGTTTTAAGTGGAAGCTGTGATCGAAAATTAGTTCTGATTTTTTCTGAACCAGCGGTTCAAATTCATCCTGGTAGTGGCAGGTAGTGCATTTCTTGTCGTCGTTAACATCGTGGCAGTTCTGGCAAACATCGTGGTTAGGTAGTACTTTATCTTTAAGTGATTTACTGGTTTGTACTGCATCATGGCAGGTTGTACAGTCGCCCACATCGGCATGAGTCTTATGAGAAAATTTAATAATAGCTTTGTTGCCCTTAGCATCGCCGGTCTCTTTTGTTAAAGAGAATGCCGTAATAAAAATTACTCCAATGATTATTGTAAGCAGCGAGAAGTAAATGTGTTTTAATTTCATGTTACATCAGTTAAAAATTAGTATTAAACCAGTAATCGAGCTTTAGGAAAAACCTGTAGTCGTTCTTATAGATCTTATTATTCATATATTGTCCCTGAAGATCGATTGAAACCAAGCCGAACGGACGGACGTTAATCCCTGCCAGCAGGGCTGCCAGGTCGTTAACATCGGAGGATTCCGACAGTTTATATTTTGTGTACGTCAAGCCTACCGACGGCGTAATCAAACCGTTCAGCAGAGTATAGGCAGAATATAACGACAGCGCATCGAGCTCGCCGGCGTACCCGAAAGTTTTTCTGTATGTAAAGCTTCCGTAGTTGGATGTAAGACCTACGGTTACTCTTTGCGAATTATCGTCCTGATAAATCACATTTCCGTACCTTCCGGTAATTGTAAATATTTTATTAAGAATATAATTCGCGCCCACTTCAACTTCCTGCGTATTGCCGTAATCGAAGACGGAGAATATCGAATTATACCGGATGAGAGGCGATCTGAAGTTATAATAAAAATCCAAGTTTAGCTTTTTGCTTGCGGCAAGGTTTCCGTCCAGCTCGAACTTTGAAGTCCGGTCAAAATTCAGGTCGTAATCGTACCTTGTATTAATAGAAAATATTTTGCCGGGGTCGTAATTAACTTCCGCGGAGGCGAACTTAAACTGGTTTGAATTATTTTCAATTAATACTTTAATAGGATTCAGCTCAGCATCAAGTCTGGTGGCCCAATAAGCTTCCGGTTTAAAGTTCTTATTGATATAGCTTAAGGATATTTGAAAGTTCTTTAGTGCGTCGGTAGAAAATTTGCCGCCCAGTATATAATTTTCGTTCCAGTTGTCAATCAAGCGGAATTTATCGTATGCCGGGGCGTTCCCGCCGTAGTAAGCAGTCAGGTTATAATTGTCTTTTTTAAGGTTTAAGTTGAGGCCGTCGAACACGCCGCCGGCCACACTGTTAAATAAAGGTTGTCTGCCAAGTTTAATAGTAGCAACTTTAAAAATATCCCTTACTTCTAAATATAGGTTATAGAATCCCAGCACAGGATCGTTTTCCAGCTTGTTTGCAAGATCTGTTTCCAGGTTCATATAGGATCTAAGAGAAACATTGTCCTTATTAAAATTAAGGTTAAGCATCTGATAGGACCGTACGTAATTTCCTGAAACGTTTGCCGTATCGAACCGCTGGAAGGTATAAATGGAAGAAGATATTCTGCCGTTTATATTTTGCGGAAACACCGCGGCCGGGATAAGCAGTAAACCGGATAAAAGGGAAATAAGTTTTTTCATTTTAGTTCTTCTGTTATTCAACAAGAATAAGCCTGGCATTATTAATAAGAATTATTTATCTGCCGGGATAGTATGTTTGATTTTAGACCACATGGCTTCTGTATCGAACTTACTGTCTTTTGTCCATGTCGGGCTTTCAGAATTATGGCAAGTAACGCAGAATGCATTCATATCCTCATGAATCTGAAGGCCTTTTTCCATAGCTTCTTTTTTATTCTTCATAACCGACAGAGTCTTATAATCGCCGCCGCCGCCATGGCATGTTTCGCACTGTACGCCGTCTTCTACTTTAAATTTTGGACCTAGCAGAGACGCTTCTACATTATAGCCAGTAGCATGGCATTTTAAGCAGGCTTCAGTCTTTGCTGCAGGAGTATCGAATCCTTTTTCCTTAGCTATTTTGTTTGCTTCATCGGTTTCTAGGGTTTTATAAGCTTGTGCATGCTTGCTTTCTTTCCATATATCAAGCTGCTTTCCCTGTTTGTCTGTATGATGGCACATCCCGCAGACGGCTGTTCCTACAAAACCGTGCAGAGGAGCTTTGGTATCTGTTTTTGTCGTATCGCTGTTTGCAGCCCACAATAAGGGAGTAGAAATAAATAAAACTGAGAGAATGAGTTTCTTGAACATTGTACCTCCTCGTTTGAGTTTACATTATTTTATAGTTTAAGTGAATAAAAAAACGAGAGCTCATCCCGCCTATTAAACGGCAATGAGCTCTCTACGGGAATTATTTAATTAATACCATTTTCTTAACCATGTTAAAGTTCTTCGCTTCTATTCTGTAGAAATATACGCCGGATGCAAACGAGTTCGCATTCCAATCAACAGAATAACTGCCCTGAGAATAATAACCGTTAACAAGCGTGGCAACCTGTTTACCAACAATATCATAAATTACTATCTTTACATTGCTGCCTTCGGGTACGGAGAATTTGATTGTTGTAACCGGGTTGAACGGATTAGGATAATTTTGGCTTAAGCTGTATGTCTCGGGCATATTGTTTTCTTTTGCTATGCCTGTTGTGGTATAGCTGGCAATAGCATCCCGTAACAATTTTTGAATAAGCCTGGTATTGTGAACGCCATGACTGCCGTCCGATTCAACAGCCAGCAGGTTGTAGTTAGCTTCCTTGAATTTTAGCGTAGCTGAATCTGCGGAAGAAGCGTTCTTAAGCAGTGCCTGCAGTGCATTTATTAAACTGTCGGTGGTAGTTTGTACGCCGCGGTAGTCGAACATCTTTGTAGAATCTGAAGTGTTAACCGAACTGGCGTAATCGCTGTGGCAGCCCTCGCAAGCCTGTACTCTGGGTTCGAAGGTATGGCCGGTATTGGTACTTCCATCAGGATTCGGACTCATGTTTACATGGCAGTTGATGCATCTTTCTGTAGCTGCATATGTATGAGCAGAATTAATATAAGTTTGGTTCGGATACCTGTAACCGAAATTCTTGTCGCCGCTTAATGCCAGGCCGGATTGCTCGTGGGGTGTAGCATTAAGATTTACCGTATCAATTTCTGCATAATGGCATTCATCGCAAATAACTTTTTTATATGTAACATCTTCCCTTAATTGAGCCGGGAATTTTGCATCGTGAGGATTATGGCAGGCAACGCAAGTAATAGGCTGAATATCGCTTCCTGTAACTAAAATAGTATCCTTATACGCTGCCGGGTTATTCATGTAGGAAATAAAGTTCTGCGCAACATGGCATTTTACGCACGATTTATTCTTCACTACGAAAGATAGCGAAGGAGCTGTAGACAGTGCATGCTTAGACATTGACCATTGCTCAAGAAAAGGTGAATGGCCTGAATGGCACTTACCGCAAAGCTGGGAAGAATAATCAGGTTTGTTTGGCGAATTGGTTACGAACGGCCAGTGGTTCGGATTTAAGAATCCGTCCTGTCCGCCGAGAGGTCCATGGCAGTCTTCGCACTGTACATTTGCTTTTTTGTAAAAGTTTACCGAATCGGTTATAACATAACCAAGCTTAGCTGTAGGATCGGCCTTTACATATTCATCGGCTCCATAATTTGCAACGGTAGTATCCCAGCCGGTGGTATGGCATTGCAAGCAGCTGTATTTAAGTATGGTTTTTAACGAATCATATGCTTGTGCATGTTTTGTCAGTTTCCAAGTATCGTAATAAGGAACATCGGAGGCAATATTTGTAGCTGTATGGCACGATGCGCAAGATGTTCCCTGGGCATCACTGGAAGTGCCGACGCCCAAATAAAAATTTTGGCTGAAGGCAATCGTGGAAGTCAGTATAATTGTTAATGCTGTAATTAGTAATTTTATTTTCATCTTAACCCCGGACATATTTTGTTTACTTAAACAACCAGTTAAATTTTATTTTTGTTGTTTCTACAAAAAGCAAACCAAAGTATTGTAAGTAAATTCATCAATAATAAAATATCAGCTTTTCATAGCTGAGAAAATGAATGTTCGCTTCTCGTTTTAGAGAAATAGCTTTTTTATTCACTTAATTCGAAGTTTTGTCTGCACATAAACTTTTAGTAGGGATAAGAAAGTAAATCCGGATATTTTTTTTATGGTTATGGAAGCGTTATAGAAAGACGGGATAAAAAAAGCGGCATCTTATTTAAGACGCCGCCAAATTGTGTTTAAGAAGTATTGTGTTAGAGTAAATAATTTTTATATGCGGTACAAATGAACTTAAAAAACTCTAACCGGGGCTAAGTGAAATTGTGTAACTAAACTTCCAAAAAATTCACTTTAAAAGAATCATCTTCCTTACGCTAAAATAATTCTTACCGGAATTACTATTCGTGGTTATCGAATAGAAATATATTCCTGACGACAAATTATTTGCGCTCCAATTTATTTGATGACTGCCTGCATTCTTAACTGCGTTTACTAACGTGGCTATCTTTTGACCGATTGAATTGAAAATCTCTATCCTTACATGGCTTTCTTCAGGCAATGAGTATTTAATTGTTGTGGAAGGATTAAAAGGATTAGGATAATTCTGGTCTAAGAAAAATTTTCCCGGTAGCTTAGCTCCTTGGTTTATTGCTGAAACATTATCCGAAGTACCCGATAAGATTACCTGTCTTGCAATCATCTGTTGGAAGCCATTGTAATCTCCTATATTCCGAATATTAAATGAAGCAGTAAAGGTGCCGTTCCTTTCCGGTTTGAACAAAACAGGGACAACAATTGAATCGTTAGGTTGAATAGTTACCGGAACCTTAAGGCTTGTTGAGAAAGACGGATTAGTGCAGTAAAATTCGTTAATAGTAACAGCAGAGTCATTAGGATTGAAAACAGTGATCTGTTTTATTAGAGAATCACCGACAATCACTTTCCCGAAATTAACCGAATCAATATTGGTTGTAAACAGATTGGTCTGCCAGTTATATTTGAAAGCCCTGTAAGTATCGTAATACTCTAAATAGCTTAGGTCGTAAACAACAGAATCACTCTGGGTAACTTCGGTTACTACAGGGTCATAGCTATGTCCCCACGAAATAAATCTGTTACCATTCGGCAGTTCTTCAACCGAGCCTTCGGTATCGGTAAAAATATTATCGTGACTGATTCGGTAGATTAACGTAGCGGTTTTATTTACCTCGTCCAGTTTATATTCCAACGCGCTGGATATCTGTTGCGGATGATATACTCCATTGTCGAACAGGCTTATATCGCCGTTTGAAAAGCGCCTTATATCATGCTGGCGCGAGAAGCCCAGGTTATCGTTTATAAACGTGAATTGATTGTTCTTCCCGCCAAGACGCCAGATGATATTTCCTGTTTTCAAATCGACTTTGGTAATCTCGTCAAGGTTCCTCGCGGATATAAGTAGATTACCGTCGCTGTCAAACTCCATAGAATTAAAATGAGAGAAATCGATTGTCGGCTGCGTCAGGTCTAACTCGGAATCTACATCCGTTATTTTATAATGATCGAGAGCGTCCCATTCGAATATTAGATTCCCTGACGAATCAAATTCCTGCAAAGCCCCGTCAATAATATCCGCATTTGTAGAGCCGCCATCCACTATCGTGCTCATATCCATGGTAACGTTCCGTTTGCCGAAAATAAAATAATTCCCGTTCGGCAGAACCCGCAGTTCATGCACATCTGGAGTAAAGCCATCGGCAGTATTAAAAGTACGGTTAATATTTAGAGAACTATCCATTCCAAAACAGCTAACAGGATAAATAAAGTACGTTAGCTCTCCGTTTGGCTGCATGTCGAAATCATAAATTTCTCCCTGCACATCACGGTAGAAAACCGGCGTGCCTTGGTTATCTATAATCATTAAATAAGGAGAAGGGCATAAAAACATGTAGCCCGGCGAGGGATTATGGGACTGATCAATTATAACCGGCGGCAGATCTGCCGGCAGTGAAGTGTCTTCCACTGATATTGATCTATGCGGATAACTTTTGGGATTGAAGTTTGCATCAGCGGATTCCGATTGATTATTATTTAAATTACCGCAAGTATGAAATTGAAATGTTAAGCCGTTTAGTAGTGTTCCGTCATTCGTTTGAATTCCGCCTTTAAATATTACTTTAACGTCTTCGTTAACAGCAAAAGGCTCGCTGGGGGTAAACACAATAGTTTTGGCATCTTCAGCCAAAACGAGGTTCCCGCCGTGAATCCCGCTTTTAGTGCCAATTACTTGAATAAGACCGGCGCTTAAAGTCGTATTTTCTATCTTGCTTCCTTGTCTAATTATAATTTTGCTGTCTACAGACACATAATTTGAATTCGGTATTGGATTTAAATATTGATAGCCGGAATAACTTTGTGCCGAAAGCCTGTTTAATCCGAATACGATTATCCCGGCCAGCATAAGAGCACAGTATTTTTTCTGCAGAATTTTCACTGGATATTTCCTTACAATTTTTTTAATTCATAAAACGGTGTTATTCACATTACTGCTTATGCTTATTTCAAAACGATCATCTTCTTTACCATGAAGAAATTCCTGCCGGACTTACCTTCTGCACGGATTGAATAGAAATAAACTCCCGAAGATGAATTTTCTGCGTTCCACTTTACTTCGTAGCTGCCGGACGTAATTTCAGAATTAACAAGAGTTGTTATCCTTTGTCCTATTGCGTTGAATACATCAATCCTAACATGGCTTTCTTCCGGTACCGAATATTCTATTGCCGTAGAGGGATTGAAAGGGTTGGGATAATTCTGATATAGCTGGAAACTTTTTACTTCATTACTAAAATCTTTAATCCCCGTAACTGGTGTTGCTACCGTAAAAGTGCTGTCGCTAACCGCCTTCAAATTAGAATTACTAATGCTGGCCACTTCAATCTTATATAACGAATCCTGTTCCAGCGAAGCCGGAACAACCCACCGGTATGCATGAGTTTTTGAAATTATAGTATCGCCGATTACTGAGACAATATTGTTTCCTCTTAGTAATTCTATCTTTACCGTGTCGTTTATGTTGGCCTGCCATCGGATTATATAAGTAGAATCGGTATATACTTCCTCGCCTCCGTTTGGATCTTCTATTTTTATATACGGCGAAGCAGTATAAAACCTATTTGCACTGGACCAGTCGCTGGTACCTGCAGGATTAGTGCTGTTTAACCTCCAATAATAAGTTGAATTATTCTTAACAGTATTTATCGTATAAGTTGTAGAAGTTACACCGGGGTTATCGATAACCAAATTATTAAACAGTGAATCTGTTGCAACTTGAAGATGGAATGAATGAGCGACACCCTGTGTACCCCAAACAAGATTTACCGGTTTCAGTCCGTCCACAATCTCACTGTCCTTTGGAAAAATTTCATCCGGAGGATATGAAACTATAGTCTGTGGAATACCCAGTGTATAATCGCCGAATTCCGAAGTTGTAAATGTTATTGAATTCTTTGCTGCATCGTAACTGGTAGGCAAAGGTAAAAATAAACTGTCGGAATTTTGACGTGCATAAACTATAATTTTGGAAGGATCGTTTATTCCTGGGAACTGATTCAGGTTAACACGAACTTCTCCCGTATATGAAGAAATACCCGCGCCTTTTATTGTAAAATAATAGGGCATAATTATGGGAGCGTTAGTGTTAAACTTTGGGGCCAGGGGAGCGTAATTATATTTTGAAACTATAGCATTCGCATAAAGAAATGAATTCAGCTGGCTGAAAGTAATGGTAATGCCGGTTGTATCTTTACCGGAATTAAATGTATAAGTATTCCCTTGAAGCACTTCATATGTTGTTACGGTAGCAAACGGTGTTTCGCTAGTCCAAGGGAATTTATAAGCCCGGTAAGATGTTTGTCCTTTAGGCAGGTAAAGTTCCAATGCAATTGAATTATCCGGGTGCACCTCAGTTATAGCAGGTGAGCCGTTTGCACTTGCAAATCCCCAGCCGATAAAGGAATTTCCGTTTGCTAATCTTTGCACAGACCCCATTGCAAAGTTATAAATATCCGGATTGTTCCTGTATTCCCAAACCATTGTAGCCGTCTTGTTAACAGTATCCAATTTATATTCTACCGCACGGGAGTAAGGCGGGGAATGCTGGTTGCCGTTATCGAATAATGTTAAATCCCCGTTTGGAAGTATACGGGCATCATGCTGGTACGAAAAATAATTAGGACTGTTTGCCTCATTCTCATTTATAAAAGTAAATTGGTTTTCCTTACCGCCCAAGACCCAGTCGATATTTCCTGTTGAGCGGTCAATTTTTATTATGCTCGAAAGATGCCTCATTGAAAAAATAATATTGCCGTCCTTGTCTACATCCAGCGCATTGCCGTGTATTAGGTCTACGGTTTTGGAAGTGAGATTGAAATAAGAGTCGGTAAAAGGCAGATAGTCCCATGAGCGCCATTGGAAGACTACATTTTTAGAGGCATCAAGTTCCTGTATTACTGCGCCGATTACCGTTGCATTGGGATTGCCGCTGGGAACCACCTGGCTCATATCCACCGGTTCGGGATCTGAGGAAAACAACAAATAATGTCCGTTCGGCAATATCAGAAAGTCGTGCGTATCTGCCGTGTAGCCGTTTCCGCACTGAACGGTATCTATTGGAGTTAAATTTGTATCAAGGACAATCCACCTGACTGCGAAAATTCCGTTTGCCAGACTGATTATATCGGCATATGAGAGTTCTCCGTTCGGCTGAACCTTAAAATCCAGCGCCGGCTCGGTTGTCCTTCGGTATTTAACAACGCTGCCGTCATTATTTAATATCATAATAAAGTTGCCGATTGAGTCGCTTCCGCTAAATGCCGAATTATCGTTTGCTAAAAATATTTTTCCGTCGGAAGGATTATTTGAAACTCCAACTGTAATTTTGGGAAAGTCCGGCGGAAGAGAATCGCTTGCTTGTACCTGGCTGCCGGTTTTGTACATCCCGGTGGGAATAAAATTTTTCTTTAGGCTGCCGTCCGCAACAAAATCCAAAGGATTCAAATTTATTTTTTGCGTTAACGGAGTTGTTTTAAATTTGAAGCTAAATTCAGAAAATCCGTAACCAGAGGTCGTTTTAATTCCCGGCAGTACGGAAACGCTGACCTCTTCTCCGGCGTCGAAAGGTTTATCAGGATTGAAAAGGATTGTTTTATTGTCGTCGGATAATTTAACCACGCCGGGATGGCTGCCGCTTTCGCTTCCAACGACTCGGAATTCCTGCGGGGATAAGCTCTGCGTGCTAATATAATCTGTGGATTTTAAAATAATATTCGTCGTTAACGAAACTAAGATAGAATTATTTTTCGGCGAGTAATATTCAATTGATTGCGGAAGTACTATGCCGTTCCACACCATAATAATTAAAAAAATCAAAAAGTAGTTTAATCTTTTCATCTGTTTTCCTTTACATTTTTCCATATGAATTTTTAGATTCCATTACCCAAAGAGGCAAAATAATAACCCTGGTTTAAATGAGGCCAAAATTTTTAAACCTGCTACACTGACAATTATTTAACCGTAATGGTTTAAAGTTATTTTTAGAATTTAAATTGGGATTTGACGGTTAAAAAATAATTTTTGCCTGGAAATTTTTTTCTTATGCCTGGGCATTACCGGCGTAGATGGATTTTCTTTATGATATAATAATTTTTAGATGGATTTGTTATGAATGAAAGAAGAACGGTTATCAAAAAAATGGAGTGATATAAAACAAGTAAGAATGACAAGTAGGCAATGATAATTAGTCAGATAGAAAATTTTCAGAATACAATCTAGCTTATCATACTATCTTTGTAATTTTTCATTCTGTCGGCTTCGACTAAAAAAGTTCTTACTGAAATAGCTGCTATGATAATTATTCCGCCAGCTATGGCCATTACGGAAGGGACCTCGCCGTATCCGAGAAATACCCATACGGGATTAAGTGTCGGCTCAATCATTGAAATTAAAGAAGCTTCTATTGCAAGTACTCTCTTTAGTCCGTAGCTGAATATTGCGTATGCAATTCCGATTTGAAAAATCCCGAGGAATGTAACCATTAAAATGTTAGTTGCCGTTATATTCGAAAGATGAAAAACAGACGGGAGGCAAATAAGACTTACTATTATATTACCGTAAAAGATGGAGCTGAACTGGTATTCTTTTTTATTCTTCCTCATACCTAGCAAAAATGCTGCAAAGGCCACACCGGATAACAGTGCGAGAATATTGCCGGTAACGTAGCCGGGAGAAAATCTTCCCATAAAAAATAACAGCATACCGGCAAAGCATACAATAATCGTTATTATGTTTATCTTTTCGTACCGGGTCTTGTTTATAATCGGCTCAAAGATTAAAACATAAATCGGTGCCGTGTACTGAAGGAATATCGCGTTTGCAGCGGTAGTAGTTTTTGTTGCTATAACAAAAAGAATTAATATTGCCGAATAAAGCAGCGCATTGATAATAGTAAATCCGTTTGCATAGAAAATATCTTTTTTAAAGAGAGCTATAAAAACAATTGCGGCAAAAAAGCTGCGGAAAAACGATATCTGCAATGCATCGAAGGTAACAAGCTTAATAAACAATCCGCCCGTACTCCACAATAATGCCGCTGCAAGAACAGCTAGTATCCCTTTCTGGTGCTCGTGTAAGTGTTTCATCAATATTTCAAATGCTTTTAAAAATGGATTGTAAATTTAGGAATAGTTGCGGAAATTTTATCATCTCTTGCTAAGATTAATTAAATTATGTAAGAGTTTATTTAAAGATTATTAAATGCCTGGTAATTATAAATATATTGATCATACGGCTGATATAGCCTTTGAGGTTTCTGCCGATAATTATAAGGACCTTATAATCGCTTCTGCCGATGCTTGGAAAGAAGCCGTGGTCAAGTCGGTTAATATGTATTCCAATGAGACTAAAAGAATCAGTCTTGAAGAATCTTCCGTTGAAGAAATACTTGTCGGGTTATTATCGGAATTTAATTACCTGCTTTATACCAGGAAATGGGTGTTTGAGAAAATAAAAGATATTGAAGTCGACAATAAAAATAATCTTTGGAACGTAACGGTCGAGGTTTCAGGCGCCAAGTTCGATATACAAAAGCATTCATTTAAAACTGAAGTTAAAGCCGTAACATTTCACCAGATGGATGTTAAGTATATCGACGGTAAATATACTACGCGGATTGTATTTGATATTTGAAATTGGAAGTATAAGATCAAGATCAAGTTCAAGATCAAGTTCAAGTTTAAGATTGTAACGGCATATTTAACCTTTATAAAGTGAAGCTTAAGATTAATGAAATACGAGTGATGGATTTATAATGACAGGCATAAAGAAGGCATGAAATTAAATAACGTTGAGTTAAACCGGATAAGAGAAAATTTATGGGAGATTCCCGCAACCGGCGGAATGCGCGTTCCGGGAAGGATATATATTTCGCCGGAGATGCTTCATCAGACAGTAAAAGGCGAAGATGCTTTGCAGCAGGTAATAAATGTAGCTCATCTGCCGGGAATTCAAAAATACAGCCTTGCTATGCCGGATATCCATTGGGGATACGGTTTCCCTATTGGCGGAGTAGCCGCAACCGATTTACATGATGGAGTAATTTCACCTGGGGGAGTCGGGTACGATATAAATTGCGGTGTACGGCTTGCTGTAACTTCGCTTGAATATGAAAGAGTGAAAGATAAAATTGAAAAATTGATCGGCGTTCTATTCGGCAATATTCCCACCGGCGTTGGCGCAGGCGGAGCTATAAAAAAACTTACGGTTAAGGAATTGAAAAGTGTATTGCAGAAAGGCTCGGCCTGGGCGCTTGAAAATGATCTCGGCAATCCTGACGATGTTGAATACACCGAAGAGAGCGGTACATTAAAAAATGCCGACACCGCGGCGGTTAGCCAGAGAGCATTAGAGAGGGGAGTAGACCAGGCAGGCACACTCGGTTCCGGCAACCATTTTTTAGAAGTAGACGTTGTTGATGAAATATTCTTGCCGGATGCTGCCGAAATTTTCGGATTATTTCTAAATCAGGTTGTTGTTTTAATTCATACCGGTTCCAGGGGATTAGGTTACCAGGTTTGCGATGATTATTTAAAGATGCTTGTAAAAGCGAGTTTGAAATACGGCTTTACTTTACCCGACAGGCAGCTAGCCTGCGCGCCGATTGATTCGCAAGAAGGGAAGGACTACCTTTCCGCTATGCAGGCAGCCGCAAATTTTGCATGGAACAACCGCCAGGTAATAATGCATCTTGCCAAGAAAAGTTTTTTAAACACCTTTAACATAACTGAATCGGAATTGGGCTTTAATCTTGTTTACGATGTATGCCATAATATTGCCAAGATTGAAGAACATGACATTGACGGAAGCCGGATGCGAGTGTGCGTGCACAGGAAGGGAGCCACCAGAGCATTTCCGCCCGGCAGCGAGTTGATCCCGAAGAAATACAAAAAGATTGGGCAGCCGGTTTTAATTCCCGGCGATATGGGAAGATATTCGTACATAGCAGTGGGAACAGAAAAGGCGATGGAAGAAACTTTCGGAAGCTCATGTCACGGTGCCGGAAGAAATCTAAGCAGGAATAAAGCGCTTAAAGAAGCTAAAGGAAGAGACCTTGTTCAGGAGCTAAGGAATAAAGGAATAACAATTCAAGCTAAGGGATATAAGACGATTGCTGAAGAAATGTCCGGCGCTTATAAGGATGTTTCCGACGTTGTAAATGTAATGCATAATGAAGGCATAACAAAAAAAGTTGCCAGGCTTCGTCCCATTGGAGTAATAAAAGGCTGATGAGATATTTATACGACCCTCCCGGCTTATTAAAAAATATTTTCAAAGAATTTAACTGGAATACGGTAAACGGTAAAATCCTTTTAACGTTTGACGACGGTCCGCTGCCTGAGACTACGCAATCTATCTTAAAAATATTAAATAAAAATAATATTAGAGCTGTCTTTTTCTGTGTGGGCGGAAATGTCCAAAAATATCCGGAACTAGTTAATGAGATTTTGGCAGATGGCCACACTCTGGGCAATCATACCTTTCATCATAAAATATTAACTAAGTTAACGCGTGATGGAATAAAGAAAGAGATTTCGTCTTTTAACGACTTAGTAAGAGAAAAGTTTAATTACAGCGCTGAATATTTCCGCCCGCCTCACGGGAAATTTAACTTTACCGTGAAGAGAATTTTAAAAGAAAAGAATATGAGGCCGGTTATGTGGTCGCTGTTAACGGCAGATTATAAAAATGATTTAAATCTAGTTAAATTTGCCGTGGATAATTATTTAAAACATAATTCTATTGTGGTGCTTCACGATAGCCTAAAGTCGAAAGATATTATTTTAAATTCAATTGAATATATTATTGATAAAGCAGGAAAAATGAATTTCGAAATCGGAGAACCGTCGGGATGTTTGAGGTAATTTTCCTTATAGTATTAAGCGGATATTTTGTACAGTCGGTTATCTTCCTTATCGGGGCGGCAATCAAATTTCCGAAATTGAGCGAGGAAGAACTGCCGAGCGCTACCGTAGTAGTTGCGGCAAGGAACGAGGAAGAAAATATTGAGAGGTGCCTAGCCTCGCTGGATAGGCTTGAATATCCCGAAGGTAAACTGGAAATAATTTTAGTGGACGATAAATCTACCGACAGCACAGGCAAGCTTATAGACGGTTTTATTGCCGGTAAGGAAAAGTTCAAAAAGATTGTTACCAAGAAAGAGATAGGCATGCTTAAGGGCAAGACCAATGCGCTTGCAAATGCAATTGAGATAGCCCGGGGCGAAATTATTTTAACTACCGATGCCGACTGTGAAGTTCATCCAATGTGGGCTAAAACTACTGCTTCTTATTATCAGCATGATATAGGAGCGGTAAACGGGTTTACTACTCAAGAGGCTTACAACGGGTTCAGCGGGATGCAGGCAATCGACTTTATATATTTGCTAACCGTCGCCTCCGGTACTATAAATCTTAAACAGCCTATAAGCTGCATCGGCAATAATATGTCCTACAGAAAAAAAGCATACGAGGAAGTAGGCGGCTATCAGAATCTTCCTTTCAGCGTTACCGAAGATTTTAATCTGCTGTTTGCAATTTACAAACTCGATAAGTATAAAATAATACTGCCGGTCAACCGGGATGCATTAATAACCTCGAAGCCGTGCACGGAATTAAAAAGTTTATTCCGGCAAAAGAAGAGATGGTCAGTAGGAGGATTAGGCGTACCATTAAGGGGATACCTGGTTATGACGTGGGGATTTTTAACCAACCTAGCCATTTTACTTACGCCTTTTTTTTACACTCCGGTATGGTTATATTTGGCGGTCTTTAAAATAGCTATAGATTTTTTTGTGTTGTACCCGGTTCATAAGCAATTAGGGATTACAAAGAATCTCAAATATTTTTTATACTTTCAAATTTATTATACCCTTTACGTAATAGCTATCCCGTTCGTGTTAGCTGCTAACCGCAAGGTAGTGTGGAAGGGAAGAGAATATTAATGCTTCTCTTAAGTAATTACTATGTAACATACAGGTGCAATGCTTACTGCGAATTCTGTCATTTTGCAGACCACAAGAATTTTAACTCGACTCCGTTTGCAAGCATTGAAGACTATAAGGCCAACGTATTGCAGCTTGCAGAGCTCGGCGTTAAGTTTATCGATCTTACCGGCGGTGAGCCGCTTCTGCACAAGGATATTCATCTGATGGCTGAGTTCGCAAAAAATCTTAATATGCAGACTAGCATTACAACCAACGCCTTGCTGTATCCGAAGTTTGCAGACAGACTGGCCGGTAACGTAAGCCTTCTTCATTTTTCGCTGGATTCCCCGGATGAAGATGAGCATAATGCGATTAGAAAGGTGAATTGTTTCGGCCACGTGTTTAAGAGTATCAAAGTTGCTAAATCGCTTGGAGAATTTCCGGATATTTTATTTACTGTTACTAACGAAACTTATAAGAAGCTTCCGCGCATGCACGAGATTGCAGCAAAATACGATCTGGTATTGATCGTCAACCCGGTGTTTTCGTATTTCGGGAACCCGGGATTGAACAACGAAGCGCTGGACTTTATAGACGAGTACTCGGAAGGCAGGATGGACGTTTATCTTAACAAAGCGTACACCATGCTTAGAAGGAACGGCGGGAATGATGTTAACAATCCGTTGTGCAGAGCTGTTTCGCGCGTAATTGTTATTTCACCTTATAACGAAATTATTCTGCCATGCTATCACTTCGGAAACGAGAGGATTAAGATCGACCGGCCGATAAAAGAAATAAGGGAATCTGAAAAAATAAAATATTTCAAAAAGATGGAAGGAAGATTTGAATTTTGCAGGGGCTGTGCCGTCAACTGCTATTTCGAGCCTTCTTTTGCATTCCCTACAAACTATTATGCAATAGCCAGTCTCTCATCCAAATTTAAATACGGATATAATAAACTGGTTAAGCAGAAAATTAAAAAATCATTATTGACTAAACCGGAACTAAACTAAATGCGGAAATTTTCTCTAGTCGCTGCTTTAATAATTCTAAGTATTTCTGTACCTGCCCAGACAAAAGTGGAATGGTTCCCTGCCGGTTTGAACATACAGCCTTTTACAGCTAACTTTTTAGAGCCTAGAGCGGGTACTTCCTACCTATTTAATGAAAAAAGATTAAGACTGGACATTGGAACCTCTTCCGACATTTACAGAATCGAGTCGGGGAACTCTGTTTTGTCTTTCGGCGGCGACCTTTTTACTTTTACAAGATTAAGAAGCGAGAACAACTTTAGGTTCCCTGTTGAAACTATTGACTATTTTTTCGGATTGAACAGCGGATACAAAATTACCGAAGGCGACAGACAGTACGGTTTCCGCTTCAGGCTAAGCCACATCAGCGCTCATCTTGTAGACGGCAGGTACGACAGCCCTTCCAACAGCTGGCGGGAGAATTTGAAGCCGTTTGTTTACAGCAGAGAGTTCATAGAGGTCTTTCCTTTCTATAAAATAGGCGGGTTTAGAACGTACGCCGGGCTCACTTATCTGTTCCATGTTATTCCTAATAATATTGGCAGTGGTATTTACCAACTGGGATTTGATTATTATTTCCCGTCATTAATCAGCAAGAACATTTCTCCCTTCTTTGCAGACGATTTCAAGGTTTCTTCCGCAGGAAAATTTTACGGGAACAACATCCTTTGCGGCGGAATTAAATTCGGAAAGTACGATTCCAAAGGCTTCAGCATCTTGCTGTCCTATTATTCCGGCAAAAGCGTTCACGGAGAGTATTATGATATTAATGAAAGATATGCTTCATTCGGTATAAATCTGGATTTATAAAATGCCTGACTATTACAGCGACATATATCAAGATCAAAACAGGGCGGAGGCTATTAAGAAAGATAGAAAAAATTATCTTCTGCACAGTTTACTTTTTTTGGCAACGTTCGTTACTACAACACTCGCCGGTGCGCAATGGATAAGCGGGATGCCGGGTCCTTATCAAATATCTTTCGTGTTGAAAGGTTTGCCTTATTCCATCTCAATTATGTTCATCATTTCATGTCATGAATTCGGGCATTACTTTGCTGCGGTGTACCATAAGGTAAAAGCCACGCTTCCTTTTTATATTCCGTTCCCGCCCGTGCCCATTTTCTTAAACTTCGGCACAATGGGAGCCGTAATAAAAACTAAGTCGCCTATTTACACTAAGAAGGCAATGTTCGACATCGGCGTCTCCGGCCCGGTCGCCGGATTTATCGCTTGCCTTATAGTACTTGTTTACGGGTTTACCCACGTTCCGGGAATAAATTATCTTCTGGCAATACATCCGGATTATTTTTCTCCCGACTATGGAAAAAACGCGATCGATCTGGCTTTCGGGAATACACTCTTGTTTGCATTCTTCAAGCTGGTTTTTATTCACGGCTCACAGTTCTTTCCCCCGATGTCCGAAATTTATCACTACCCGTATTTGTGTGTGGGGTGGTTCGGGTTGTTTGTAACTGCAATGAATATGATTCCCGTAGGGCAGTTGGACGGCGGGCATATCTCTTATACTATGTTCGGCGAGGAAACGCATTATAAGATTGCAGTTGTCTTTTTCGCATCGTTAATGGTGTTGGGCGTTACCGGCCTGGTGGAATCAATAATGGATTTAAGCACTAGCTTCGGATGGGCAGGCTGGCTGCTGTGGGCTTTGCTGCTGTTCTTCGTTATTAGGCTAAGGCACCCTGTTGTTCCGGATACTGCCGAGTTGGATACCAAAAGAAAAGTGCTCGGCTATTTCAGCTTCTTTATTTTTATTATATCTTTTTCACCAACCCCATTTATGGTTTCGATGGGTAAATAGTAATAAGTGATAATTTTTTACCTTGAGACAAGTAATTGAAACAGAAATATTTAGACCAATGAAAAAAATATTTATTATTTTGTTACCCATCCTTCTAGGGGGATGCCAAAAAGATTTTAACAACGTTGTTGATCCTCAGACGATGAGCTATCAGGTAAGTGGAATTAAAACACCCGGTCAGTTTGTTTATAATCCGGGAGACTCTCTGGTTACGATTAGCATCGCTCTTAATTCATCGGTGTTTGTTAAAAGCGTTTCTTTTGTTGTTTACTCGCCGGATCAAATTCAACTTAACCTTGATGCTGTGCAGATGTTTGATAACGGTAATATCACCTCTAACGGCGATTCTGTAAAGGGCGATAATGTCTTTTCAAACAAGTTTCCTTTAAGCCATTATTATCCTAAAGGCACATACCAGGTGGATTATTATATAACCGATAATTCCGGTACGACCAAGCTTGCCGCAATAAATTATTTTAATTTTGATAACGGACAGACAAACGTTGCGCCCGTTATTTCAAATCTTGCCGCTCCGGATACGGTATCTTTGGGCGCTTCTACAACGCCTATACTTCTAACGGTGCAGGTAGACGACGGCAACGGATTAAGCGATATACAATCCGTTTTCTTTAATTCGTATCTTCCACCGGACGGACATCCGTCTTCGAGCAATCCTTTTGTAATGTACGACGACGGTACAAACGGAGATAAAGTTGCAGGCGACGGAATTTATTCTCTAACCATCGGGCTGCCGCCAAGCGCTTCCAAGGGAACATACCGTTTCGAGTTTCAAGCAAAAGACAGAAGCGGCGCGCTAAGTAATAAAATCATCCACAATTTAGTAGTTAAATGAAACTAAAAATTATTTATCTGATTTTAATTGTTATTTCTTTCTGCTCGGTTTCTTTCCCGCAGTATTCGCCGCAGTCGTATTACATGCTGCATGATAGAAGAATGGAAAAAGCAAATGCCAATCCTACTATTTCCAGCAGCAATGTAAGCGATATAATTACAATCGGCGATACAATATGGATCGGGACTGGACAAGGCTTAAGCCTTTCAACCGACAACGGAAATACCTGGAAGAAATTTACCAACGATAATACTTTCGGTACAGAGAGCATTTCGGCTATAGGTTATTATAAAGGAACTTTCTGGGCGGCTACTGCCCACTCGGTTGTAAAAGACAATCAATCGTTACCCGAGGGCAGCGGATTAAAATATACAACGGATAACGGCAGCACATGGACTTCAATTCCGCAGCCGCAAGATAGTCTATCCGACAGCGTTGTTATTTACGGGAACAATCATCTTAGAGCCGTGCCGGTAACTGTCGCGGTTCAAAATCTGGTTTACGATATTGCTTTTACTCCCGGTACAATTTGGATTGCAACGTTTGCAGGCGGTTTAAGAAAAAGTACCGACATGGGAAAGACCTGGCAGCGAGTAGTTCTTCCTCCGGATTACCTAGACGAAGTTAAGCCTTCGGATACTCTTAATTTTTGTATGCAGCCCGTCTCCGGTAATTTCTGCAGCGAAAATAATTTGAACTACAGAGTGTTTTCGGTTATTTCCACAAACGATTCAACGCTATATGTAGGTACCGCCGACGGAATAAATAAATCCACAGATAACGGTATTAGCTGGCGGAAGTTTACTCACTCGAATGAAGTAAACCCGATTAGCGGAAATTTTGTTGTTGCCTTAGGGTACAATAACTCGAACAATACCGTATGGGCGGCCACGTGGCAGGCAGAAAACGCTTCCGAGTTTTACGGCGTAAGCTTTTCCACCGACGGAGGTGAAAACTGGCAGACTACCCTTGATGGCGAAAGAGTTCATAATTTTGCTTTCCAGAATAACAATGTAATTGCACCTTCCGATGACGGCGCTTTCAGAACAACGGACGAAGGCTCCAACTGGATTTTGCCGTCTTCAATTGCTGATGCTAATTCTGGCGTGCAAATTGTCTCCACTACTTTTTATGCCGCAGGATTTAACATGAATTTCGTATGGCTTGGCGCCGATGACGGACTGGCGAGGCTCGAAGAAAATCCCGGCTCGGTTTGGAGCGGCAGGTGGACTGTTTATTTTGCTTCGCAGCCTCTTAGCTCTGCCAGCAGCACATATGCCTACCCGAATCCGTTTAATCCAAGGACAGACATCTTAAAAATAAAATATTCAACGGGCGGTAATAATGTTCCAGTAACAATAAGAATATTCGATTTCGGGATGCATGTTGTAAGGACGGTTGTTCAGAATGCCGAAAGAGGCACAGTTCATTCTATCGATCAGTCCGGCGGCGTAGTGGATTATTGGAACGGCCTTGATGATGCAGGCAACATGGTGCCGAACGGAGTATATTTCTACAACGTCGATACCGGTTCAGGGAAACCGCTTTACGGAAAAATTTTAGTAATACATTAAGAGGGTAATTTGAAAAGGTTTTTCGCAGTTTCAATTTTATTTTTTACTACCGCATTGTATGCGCAGCCCAAGTTCAGTGCAATAAGCAGCATGCCGGGCGCTTTTTCAAGAATGGGTTTCGGCGCCAGAGGTATGGGTATGGGAAACGCAATGTCTGCCGTTACGGAAGGTAATCTTGTTTCTTATTATAATCCTGCGTTGTCGGCATTTCAGCAGGACAACTCATTCCAGACCTCTTATTCCTTTTTATCTCTGGACAGATCCCTGAACTTTTTAAGTTTCACAAGGCGGTTCGATTTTTTCTCTAAAGATTCTCCCAGCGACGAACCCAGAACAAGCGCCGGATTAAGCATCGGAATTATAAACTCAGGAGTAAGTAAGATTGATGGAAGGGACAACGACGGCAACAAAACCGGAGATTTATCTACTTCGGAAAACCAGTTCTTCGTGGGACTCGCAAACAGGTTCTCAAAAAAATTTGCAATAGGCCTCTCGGTTAAATTTTATTACTACAGGCTTTACGATCAAATTAATACTACAGGCGTAGGACTGGATTTGGGTGCTTTATACAGGATAAACAACATCTGGAATGTTTCTTTTATGATATCCGATTTGAACAGCAAGTACAAATGGGATACAACCCCGATCTACCAGGAACAGGGTTCGACATCTATAGATAATTTTCCCGTTTTGAAAAAGGTCGGCGTTAGTTATTACAATAAGGAATATAAAATTATCGCATCGGCGGAATTTGAAAACAGCAATGCAGGCACAAATATTTTGCGCGCCGGAGTAGAATATAATATCTATGATTCGTTCTTTTTACGGGGCGGCATAGACCAGTTTAACCTGAGCAATGCTGATTATTCTCCAAATCCGTCATTGGGATTTTCATATTCAAAGAAGTTCGGAGAATGGAACATCGGAGTTGATTACGCGTTCGTAGTTGAACAAAATTCACCTCAGGATAGACATATAGTCGGATTAAGTGTTAATTTTAAATAAATGAATTTTCAAAATTTTTCTTTTGATGAGTAGGAGTAATGGAATGATGGAGTAATGGAATATTGGAATAAATTTTCGGTCAGGTTATTCCAATCCTCCATTATTCCACTACTCCGTTGTTCTAAGTTTGTAAATTATTTTCAGGTTATATATGACTAAGACACTTTTGGTTTTTATTTTAGCGGCCGCATCGGTGTTTGCCCAGTCGGCGGGCAACAGCGGACTGGCATTTCTAAAGATGGGATTCGGTGCGAGGAACATTGCGATGGGCGACGCAGGAGCCGCCGCTGCCAACGACGTTACCGCTTTGTTCTATAACCCGGCCAGGCTTTCCGGGCAAACCGGCAACGAAATTTTGTTGATGCATAATGAATGGATCCAGGGAGTTAAGAGTGAGATCCTCGGTATAAGAACTACTGTTTGGAGCCTGCCGCTTGCTTTCGGATTTGATGTGACTTCGATAAACGATATTCAGGTAAGGACAATTGCCTCGGCCGAACCGATTTCTACTTTTAATGCAAACTATTTTTTCGGCAGTGTATCCACCGGATTTAATATATACGACAACGTATCTGCCGGCGTAACTGCCAGGTATCTTTATGAAGGCTTGTACACCGACGAAGCAGCGGGGTGGGGATTCGATTTCGGATTTAATTATGATTCCCCTGTGCAAGGTTTAACTGCTTCGGCAGTAATTAAAAACCTCGGCACAATGAGCAAGTTGAAGAATGAAAAAACCAAACTGCCCTCCGAGCTTAGGATTGGGCCCGCTTACAATTTTAATTTTTACGGCGATAAATTCTCAATTACTGCAGCCGCCGAGTTTCAGAAATACCTTCCTACAAACGATTCGCATTTAAATTTGGGTATTGAATTACTGTATGACCGTCTAATTGCGCTGCGCGGCGGCTACCAATCAGGCTACCAGACCAAAGGCTTTACAGGCGGCTTCGGGTTAATGTGGGGCAAGTTCGATCTGGATTATGCTTTCCAGCCGTTCTCTCTAGGTTTGGGGAATGCAAACATGTTTTCTATTCAATTTAAATTTTGAGTGTATGGAAATAGTAGAGTATACCGAAAAGTGGAAAAAGAAATGGGATGACTTTGTTCTGAAATCGAACAACGGGACAATGTTTCATATGCAAAAGTTTTTTGATTATCATTTACCCGGCAAATTTGAATTTAATCATCTCATTTTCCTGGAAAAGGGAGAGATAGCCGCCCTTCTGCCCGGCCAGCTTAAAAACGGATTGTTCGAATCGCCTATCGGCGCAAGCTACGGCTCAATTGTAACCAATGATGTAAAATTTTCTTTTGCGATGAAACTTATTGCGACACTGCTGGACTACGGGAGGAATACCGGCATAAAAGAATTCATGCTTACGCCGGCGCCTTTAATTTATGAGGATGTTCAAAACCAGAATATGGATTTTGCTTTTCTCTGGTCAGGCTTTAAGTACGATTTACATTATATCTCCAGCGCCATAAAACTCGATAGCCGGACGGATATAATATCGAGATTCCAGCCGACGATTAGAAGAAATGTAAGAAAGTCTCTGAAGGATCCGGATATTAGAGTTGAGATAAACGAGCGCTACGAAGAGTTCTATCCAATCCTTCTTGCAAACAAAGCCCGGCATAATGTAAAGCCTACACATACATACGAGGACCTAATAATGCTGAAGACTTTGCTGCCCGATAACCTGAAGCTTTTTATGGTATATTATAAGGATAAGCCGATTGCAGGCTCCTCAATGTTCTTTTGCAACAAAAATGTTGCTCTCTGCTTTTACAATATGCTGCTTTACGAGTATGAGCACTTAAAGCCTATACAGCGAGTTATGTACGAGGTTGTTAAATGGTCGACCGAGAACGGCTATAAATATGTCGATATAGGAGTCTCCCAGGATACCAAAGCGGAAAACCCGATGACGCCGAGTATGAGCCTGATTGAGTTCAAAGAAAAATTTGATGCTAAAACGACTATGAGGAACACGTTCTATATTAAATTGTGAACCGCGGACCGAATATTTCAAAAAAATAAAATCGAGAGCCGGCTTAGCACCGCAAGCAGAAACGGCAGTCGATTTAATTTAAAAGCGTTGTAGACTGACGAACTAAAACAAGAACTTATCTATGAGTAAATCCGCATTAATAATTTTTTTGGGAAATATCGATTATGATTCGCGCACGTCAAATTTATATAAATCTCTTACCGCCTGCGGCTATAAAGTAAGGGTAGTTTCGTTTGATTGGCTTACTAAAGACTTTAATACAAGGACCGGGGAAATATCGGTTTATAAGCTTACCAAAGGAGCCTTTTCAATTTCATTTTACTTGAAGTTCCTTTTTATCCTTTCGATTAATCTTATTAAGCATAGAGCCGATGTTATTTTTGCAGAAGATATCTATACGCTACCTTTCGCAGTCTTGTTCGGTAAAATTAAAAAAGCGAAAGTATTTTATGATTCGAGAGAGCTGTACGGTTATCTTGCTGGATTAAGGAAAAGAAGAATCATTCAATGGATACTAAGATGGATTGAGAATAACTTCATTCACAAAGTTTATAGGATAATAACAACCGGGGAAATGGATGCTGAGTTTCTTAAAAAGGAATATGGTGTTGATAATACGCTAGTCATCCGCAATCTGCCGGTATTTAAACATATTGATGAACCGTTTGACTTTAGAAAAAAATATAACCTTAACCCGGCGATAAAAATCATTCTATACCAGGGTGTAATTTTGCATGGAAGAGGATTGAGGTTGTTGTTTGATGTTCTTGACGGAATAGAAAATGCTGCTGCGGTAATTATCGGCGGTGGAGAGCATAAAGCATATTATGAACAATTGGCGGTTGAAAAGGGAGTGGATAAGAAGGTGTTTTTTATGGGAAAGGTTAACCAGAAAGATTTGTTAAGCTACACTGCCGGAGCTGATGTAGGTCTGGCATTGATAGAAAATATCAGTCTAAGCTATTACTATGCTTTGCCGAATAAGATGTTTGAATATATACTGGCCGGTGTTCCGGTTTTTGCCAGCAGCTTTCCGCAGATGAAGAATATAATTGATAAGTACAGCGTAGGAGTTTATGCCGACCCGGAAGATAAAGCAGAGCTGACGGCTGCACTGAAGGAACTGCTAAATAATGATGAGAAAAGAAAAATATTAAGAGAGAACTGTAAGGCAGCATCTTTAGAGCTTAACTGGGATATTGAGGCCGAGAAGTTGTTCTCCGCAGTGTAGTTTTTATTTTATCAACTTCTTCGTCACTTCATAAATAAGAGCGGCGGTTATTCCCCAGATTACACCTTCGCCGGTTTTATAGACCAGCACACTGTGCTTTCTTCCGCGCCAGGGTTTTGAATATCTATCCGGAAGCATTAATTCTTTTACCGGCAGAGTCTCTATCTTTTCACCATTCTTATCTATTTCAGTAGGATGAATTTCGAGCCTTACAAAATATTTTTCCGGCTGGTTTTTTAAAAAGAATGAAACAGGTAGCGTAAAAATCTTTTCAACTTCGTTCTTATCGAATGCGAGCGAGTTAATATCGTTTATCAATACCGTGCCGATTACGGAATCTACAATTACTCCCATGGGTCCGATTAAAGTATCTAACATGCCGATAACTGAGATTTGTTCCCGTTTGATTCCAATTTCTTCCACCGTCTCTCGTACGGCGGTGTCTTCATAAGACTTGTCGATTTCAGGGTCGAACTCACCGCCGGGAAAACAAATCTCACCGCCTTGCCTAATTTGTGCAGCCCGTTTTTCAAATAGGAAATAGTATTCACCGTCTTTTAATATCAGCGGTATAAGTACGGCCGAATTAAGGTATTCATCTTTGCGAAGTATGCCGGGTACTGAAGGAAGGTTTCTTTTTAACAACTCAAGTTCATCTTTTCTCATTACAAATTTATTTCCATAAGATTTTTAATATTGGTAAATTTAATAAACAAAAATAAACATTTAGGGGTTCTAATATGAGCACGACGCACAAACTATTATCTATATCACCGAACGAATTAATTGAGTTCTTAAAGACAATAGGTATAACGCGATTTTATTTTATTTATGATAAGAAGGACAAAAGAGTTATCCCTTCACACAAAGAATTAAAGCCGATTGCGGATTTTTTAAATTTGGACAAACGTGATTTTAATTTTCACGAAGGTTTGTTCTTCCGGATCTCAAAAAAATATGATACTCTTCTCGGAGCCTTTATACACCGGACTAACCGTGGACAGGCGGCGGGCGGAGTACGTTATTGGGATTATGAAAGCATGGAAGACTACCTGCGCGACGGCTTGCGGCTTTCAAAAGGGATGACGCACAAAAATGCTCTTGCCGGACTTTGGTGGGGCGGCGGAAAAGGAGTTATGGCCCATAACCCTGAAATCGATAAAAACGATCCTGAAATACGCTCCGGGATTTATCGTGAGTACGGTGAGTTAATTACATCTCTGCGAGGCTGTTATGTAACTGCCGAAGATGTCGGTACGAATGTAGACGATATGTCTAATATTTTTTCCCGCACAAGATTTACCACATGCATTCCTCCATCGCTTGGAGGCAGCGGCAATCCTTCTATACCAACTGCAAGAGGAGTTGTTGCCGGAATGAAAGCCGCACTAAAATTTTCTGCCGGTGCTGCTCTTAAAGGTAAGACCATCGCTATCCAGGGAATGGGAAATGTAGGCTCGCCGCTGATCAAATTTTTGTTTGAAGAGAAAGTTAAAAAGATAATTGCATGCGATATTTTCCCGGAGGTTGTAGAAAGGGCGAAGCATGAATTCGCCGGAGAGAATCTAGAAGCTTACATTGCCGAAAGAATAGATGCTTCAATCTTCGGAGCTGATTGCGATATACTTTCTCCTTGTGCTACCGGTGCTGTAATAAATCCACAGACAATTCCGTTAATCAAAGCGAAAATAATTTGCGGCGCCGCCAATAATCAGCTGGAAGATTCCGAGCGGGACGGCAAAGAGCTGCACAAAAGAGGCATAATTTATATACCCGATTTTCTAACTAACAGAATGGGCATAGTAAATTGTGCAAACGAACAGTACGGTTATGTTAATGACGACCCTTTTATTGAAAGACATTTACTGCTCGACTGGAAACATTCGGTCTATCAGACAGCATTACATGTATTAAATGAATCTAAGAAAACAAATCAGCCTTCTGCTAAGGTAGCTGTTCGCTTAGCCGATAAGATTTCAAAAGAAAATCATCCGGTCTTCGGCCACCGCGGGCAGCAGATTATTGATTCGCTGGTTGCAGATAAATGGCATGAGCAAATTTAATAATTAGTCCGATGCACTTTCTACCTGTTCGGGTTTAAACGGGAATTTAAAGAAGAAATGATTTGCATCCTCCGATATGATTTTATCCTTTGTTAAGAAATATTTTTCAACTTGGTTTGAGTTTTTATCGGGGTGGAAAAGCAGATAAAGCGAGTCTTCATAATATGTTTTAGGCAAACGGATTTTTTTATGCGTAACCAGATATGCCATATCTATTAATATTTTTCTGATATTGTTATCGTATTCTTTTCTCAGATATATTGTTCTCATTTCTATTTGTTTAGTTTGTTAAAATATGGGCGGAAAAATACGAAAAAAAAATTACCCAGAAAACGAAATCTAAAAGTCGTAAGATAAGTCTAAGCCGATTCTGTTTGAGCCTATGCTCGGGGTGAGAAGCAGCTTCGAATTCCCGTTATCCTTCGTTAGTCTATCCGAAGAAGATTGAACGGGAGAAATAATGTTTCCGAAAGTATATCCGATAAAGAAGCCCAGGGGAAGATCGCTGTACCAATGCATTCCCTCGCTTACCAGGCTAAATCCCAGTATTCCTAAAAAGGTATAGCCTACAGGTTTTATCCATTTAATTTGAGGATAGTTATTCGCAATAACAGTTAAAGTTGCGGTTGCAGAAGCAAGGTGGCCGGATGGGAATGAATAATATTTTGCCTGCTGCTTTTGGTACTCTTTTATGCTGGGGAAAAACTTAAAATCGCCGGGTGACCAATCGGAAGCCGCGGGACTTTCCCTGCCGGTCATTCGTTTTAAGACCTGCACAAACAGCCCAGCAGATAAAACTGATTCTACAATATTACCAGCAGTCTTTAATGCTACTTCGTTGTTCTCTATTAGTCCGAATGAAGCAAATAAGCCGGATAAAATGAAATGAAATTCACCATTGCCCATAAATACGGCTACATCTGAAGTCTTGTGGAAGAATTTGTTATTAACATAGAGCGAATGGTTATATCTCCAACCGGACTTATCTACCATTGCTAATGATCCGCTAAGAAGCGTTAGTCCAATAAATACGGGAATCTTATCCGTCCGGAATATATTCTTTAAAAATAAATAATCGTCCTTGGGGACGTTAGTGAACATATTATACCACTTATAATCTTCATTAATTTCTCGGCTAATATTTCCTTTGGGCTCTTCAATCTTACTATTAAAGGCCGAGTCTGCTGTAATTGTAGAGAGATAAATAAATGAAAGGTCGGCATCTTGAAATAAAAGATAATCTGTCCCGCTTTCCGATCCGGCAAATTTTCTATCAGTCGAACTTGAAAAGTTGTAATTATTCAATCTATTAGCTGCAGGGGATGACAAAGCAAATCCGAAGTGGAACTTATTCATGCCGGCGGTTAAACTTGCATGCATAAAAAATAGTAATAAAGCTGCCGACAGATTTTTATATTTCATACTGGTTTAAATTAGGTGAGATAATATAATGTAAATTAGTAATATCTGAATGTGATGCAAAATGCATAAAGTTGTTTTGTATAAATAGGATATAGTCTGCAAGAATTAGAGCTCCAAGGTTATAAAATTTTTGTTTAGAGTATCATTAAACTTTCGTTAGAAAAAAGTCCCGCTTGTTAACAAACTTAAATAATGTCTTACTATTTTCTATTTTATATTTTTAGAAGCAGGTTATGAAGTTTGATTTTGCTTTTCATTATGATTAGGTTTTAAAAACAAAATTTCGGGATCATAGATGAAAATTCAATCATACCGGATGAGTAAATCCGGTTCGCTGAACAATTTAAAATTAATTAATGAAGAACTGCCCGAGCCTGCATCAAACGAAGTCTGTATAAATGTTAAAGCAATAGGATTAAACTTTGCCGATGTCTTTACAATCCTGGGGCTTTATAAGGCTGCGCCTAAAAGAGATTTTATTCCCGGGCTGGAGTTCTCAGGCACAATTTTAAAAAAAGGAAATGAAGTTCATGATTATCAGATAAACGATAACATAATGGGTGTTATTCGTTTTGGTTCATTTACAAGCCATCTTAATATAGATTACAGGTA
>JAKAJV010000046.1 GCA_021813585.1 Bacteroidota bacterium
TTGACAAGAGTTCTTTAAGATTGTAAAGCAAAACATCAAAATATGCCCCGGTAGCTCAGTATGGATAGAGCATCCCGAAAGCATTCGGGACTAAACTGTTGGTCGGGGGGAATTGACAAGAGTTCTTTAAGATTGTAAAACAAAACATCAAAATATGCCCCGGTAGCTCAGTATGGATAGAGCAGCAGTTTCCTAAACTGTTGGTCGGAGGTTCGAATCCTCTCCGGGGTACAAAAAATCCCTGTTTTAACAAATTTGTGCAAGTGAATTACTAAATATTATCATGCGGTTACTAAACGCACCGGCGGGAAAGTAGATTCGTTTTTATATTATCTGTATATTAAATTATGAAAAGTTAAGTTCATATTTTATGAAATCAAATAATTGAGAAAATTAATCAACACACACAATTGGGGAATTGTAATGAGAAATCAAAAATATATTTGCTTTGTTTTTTTATTCCTTCTCTGCAGTCTAACTAACTACGCGCAGGGCACCCATGTAAGGCTTCCCCGGTTTTCCGTCAGTCCTTATTTCGATGAGCAGGTATTAACTTTTAATTATTACCCCGAAGTAAGAATTCAGATAAATGCGCCTCCGACAAATTCATTCGATTCGAATAAGCCGACCGAAATTATTTTCTTTGCACTTCCTAACGGAAACACTATAGAGCAAACCGTGGGCAAAATACTAAAGCCCGGCGATGACTGGCACTTCGATATCCAGCATATAGGTGCACAGACAAGATTCCTGCGCGAACACGATACGACAAATAACATTGTTACCGTTTACCTGGAGACAGCGCAAAAAAGCTGGCCTTCATGGAGAAGCAAATATTCGAACAATGCCTCTTTAATTAAAGGCATGGCAGACTCGGTTAAGAATATTTTTTACAAATACAATCCTTTCATCGTACTTAGCGGGCACAGCGGCGGCGGCGGATTTACATTCAGCTATATGAACAGCGTCTCAAATATTCCCGACGAGGTAAAAAGAATTTCGTTCATAGACAGCGATTATAATTACGATAACAGCTACGGAAGCAAAATACTAAATTGGCTTAATGCATCAAGCGATCATTTTTTAAGCGTAATTGCATATAACGACAGTGTCGCTTTGTATAACGGGCAGCCGGTTGTAAGCCCCACCGGCGGAACTTGGTACCGGAGTAAAATGATGCAGGCTTACCTTGCTAACTATTTCAATTTTACTTTTACAGAAGATACCAGTCTTATTACTTACACCGCGCTGGAAGGCAGAATAAAAATCATTCTGAAAAAAAATCCGACGCGTGCAATACTTCATACGGTGCAGGTGGAGCTTAACGGTTTTATCCAGGGAATTTTTTCCGGTACTCCACTCGAAGGGAAGGATTATGTTTATTACGGCAGCCGGGCATATTCAAGGTGGATTCAGAACGATGTTCCACTGCCTCACGATTTAAACATCCCGGCACGCCCGGCAACGGCTATAACCGGCTCCCAGTTTATGAAGGAAGTTGAGAATATGGCATTCGATGAAAGGGAGAATGAAATTTACAATGAGGTTTCCAGCGGCAATATACCGGACTTTCTGAGAAACTTAATTACTGTTAAAGATACTGTTAAAGACGCTGCCGGAAAAACGCATATCATCTTTTACCAGGTAATGCCGGATTATCTCGCAATAGGAAGCAACGATGATTATTGCAGGATTCCGACCGGGCCGATTACTGCGCAAAAGCTGGCTCTTCTGTTCGGCGCCAATCTTCCTACATGCCAACTGGTAGACGACATCTATAAAAATTCCACTGTAAAACTAGAGCCGGTAACTTATCCGTGGTCCGATGCCAGCGTTACCATTCCGAAATTCCGGCAACACAGTTACGCAATTGACTCCCAAAGAGTGGCTGCCGGCGGATTAAAAGGCGAACTGACCGGCGGAATAAAAAAGGATGTTGTACTGAGTAATAAAATTATCGATCCCGCCCGGCCTAACCATGTCTGCATATACGGCTGGCATCAGTTGAACGGAATCCCGATTCAGCCTCTGACTAATATTCATCTTAATACTTACGACGATTACAGCCACGGCATTCGTTTTATAAATAATGAAGTGCTGGTTGACAGCGTGATTATGACTGTGCCCCAGATATTGAAAGACCCGGTGCTCTATAAAATATTAAGCAACGAAAACAGCCCGATGACCCAGCCGAGTTATCTTACCGACAGCAGCATCCCGCAGCAGCCGAAATCCTTCGGCATTGTTTGCGCCGGCAGCAGCCAATTGAAGATAATAGTAAAGCCGGACACTCTTGCAAAACAGTATTATGTTTATCTTAGCGGCGATGGGATAAACTTCGGCAGCCCGCTTATATTGTCTCCAAGCGACTTGACAATTAATAACTTAAAGAACGATTCAATTTATTTTATAAAGATTAAGGCGGTTAATACTGCAGGTGAGTCGCCTGAATCCGAAGTGCTTGCGGGAATTCCGGTGCAAATTTCCAGGCCGGTTATTTTAATTATCAACGGGTTCGACAGGAACTCTGCCGGCAACACACATAATTTTATACGACAGCACGGCAGCGCATTTTTTGCTGGAGGCTACACGTTCGAATCAGCCACTAACGACGCAGTTATTGACGGACTCTTTTCTTTGAAAGATTACCAGGTAGCCGATTATATTCTCGGAGATGAAAGCACTGCAGATGAAACCTTTAGTAATTCCGAGCAAGCGAAGGTTAGAGACTTTCTGGATGACGGCGGCAAACTTTTTGTCTCCGGCTCGGAGATTGCATGGGACCTCGACTACAAAGGCCTGGCTTCCGATAAAAATTTTATTTGGAATTTCTTAAAGATAAAATATGTTGCCGATGCGCCGGGCGGGCAGTCCGGTGTTTATTATAAAGCAGAACCGACGGTTAATTCAATAGCGGCCGGCCTGCCGCAGTTCTTTTTTGATAACGGAACACACGGGACAATAAATGTTCTTTGGCCAGATCTTGTTCTGCCGGTTAACGGCGGTGCAGGTTTTATGAAATTCTCCGGCGTGGATACAGCCTCCGGCGTTTGCGGAGTTAACTACGAAGGCTTATTCCCCAGCGGCAGCAAGCCCGGCAAAGTAGTTTGCCTTACATTCCCTTTCGAGACGGTTTACCCCGACAGCATCCGTGCACGGCTGTTGGGAAAGATAATGGATTTTTTCAACCGGGTTACCGGCGTTGATGATGCGTTAAAAAATAATCTGCCCGGCAAGTTTATGCTTTATCAAAACTATCCTAATCCTTTTAATCCGGCCACAACTATTAAATATGTAATACCTGGTTTCCCCGCAGCGAATTCTGTTAAGGTGAGTTTAATAGTTTACGACATTCTGGGCAACCGGGTTGCTACTTTGGTAAATGATAATAAGCAGCCCGGAATTTACGAGGTTGAATTTAACGGCTCGCAGCTGGCAAGCGGTGTGTACGTTTATAGACTGTCGGCCGGAAATTACAGCTCGATGAAGAAACTGGTTTTGTTAAAATAAATATTAATTTGTAATTTATTTCTAATTTATTAAAATAAAAACACAATGGTATTCCTTCCGGGAACAGACAAGCAAATAGAAATTTTATTTAAAACCATTCCGCAGGGATTTTCTTCAGCTCTCATAGTCGGCCCCGGCTGCGAAGAGATAGCTCGAATGATAATTGAAAAGTATTCGTCGGATGTAACCGTAATTGTTGATGACTACGATTCTCTTCTAACCGCCCGGCTTAAACTTTCGGGGATGAAAGGAATTTCGGTTAGAATGATGGAATACGACAACACGGATTTTATAACTCCGAAATTTGATTTGATATTTGCCCAGGCCTCCATTTCACACAGCAGGAGGAACAAAATTGTTAAAGAAATAAAGCGCATCCTAAAACCCGAAGGCTATTTCTGCGTCGGGGAAAACGTCAGCCTCTCGGATGAGGTACCGGCATTCGTTAGGGACATATGGGAAAATTCGGGCATCGAGCCGCTGAATTGGAAATACGCCGAAAAATATTACCGTGAGAGAGGATTCAAAGTCTATAACGAGTTCGATCTTTCCTTTACACTGAAAGAATTTTACGGGTTAAGCGAAAAAATGCTCGAAGAAAATTTAGAATCGCTTACCGAAAGCGAAAGATCGTACTACAAAAAATTATTAAAACAAATCGGCCATGAGTCTAATGCTTACTTAAACCTCGGCGGCGATAAATATATGGGATTCAGGATGTTTATTCTTAGGAAAGGCAAGGCATGAAAAAGGGCGACTTAATTGATCTTGAAATTGAAAAATATGCTTTCGAGGGAAAGGGAATTGCAAAAATTAATGCAGATAAGAATAAACCGGGAGAAGACGGCACTAAAGAAAATAAGTTTGTTGTATTTGTTGAAGGTGCTTACCCAGGTGATAACGTTACAGCCAGGGTGTTAAAGGTTAAAAAATCTTTTGCCGAGGCTGCCGTAATAAAAATTAATTCTCCTTCCCGATTTAGGACCGACGCGCGATGCATTCATTTCGGCACCTGCGGCGGCTGCAAGCAGCAGGATATGGATTATAATGCACAGGTAAAGTTCAAGCAGGAACAGGTAGAGGAAATTTTTAGGAAGATGGGCGGCTTTAATAATTTTATTGTTGAAGAAATACTGCCTTCGGAAAAGATTTTCTTCTACAGGAACAAAATGGAGTTTTCTTTTTCGGACAAGATGTGGCTTACCAAAGAAGAAATCTCGTCGGGTAAATCTTTTGAAAAAAATTTTGCGCTTGGGCTGCACATCCCCGGAATTTATGACAAGGTGCTGGATATAACCCGCTGTTACCTGCAGTCTGAATTGAGTAATAAGATTTTGGATTTGACGAGAACATTCTTCAAGAATAAAAATATCCTCCCGTATTCTACCAAAACGAATTCAGGCTACCTGAGAAACCTGGTTATAAAAGATTCGCACTACAATAACGACCTGATGGTTAATCTTGTTACATCGGAAGAAAACGACAGCCTGATGACAGAGTATGCAGGCTTTTTAATTGAACGGGTTCCTGAAATAACCACTATAGTAAATAACATCAACTTGAAAAAGGCGGCGGTTGCAGCGGGCGATTACGAAAGGATATACCACGGCAGCGGATTTATTTATGATGCCATCGGCAGCTATAAATTTAGAGTAAGTGCGAACTCATTTTTCCAGACCAACACTCTACAAGCTGAGAAGCTTTATAAAACTGCGCTGGATTTTGCCGGACCGGCCGGCGAAGAAACCGTTTACGATTTATATTCAGGCGCAGGCACAATATCAATTTTTGTTTCGGGCAGGGCTAAAGAAGTTTATGCATTTGAATCCGCAGCATCCGCGGTAAGCGATGCGGAAGAAAATAAAAAAATAAATAATGTACCTAACGTTCATTTCTTTACTGCCGATTTATACAAATCTTTTCTCCCGCTCGTTGAAGAAAAAAAGCTCCCTTTACCGCATACGGTAATCCTGGATCCGCCGAGGAGCGGTATGCATCGGAATACGGTTGACGATGTTATAAAATTAAATCCGGAAAAAATTGTTTATGTAAGCTGCAACCCTGCTACCCAGGTAAGAGACATAAAGCTTTTTACTCAAGCCGGGTATAATCTGGAAGAAATAAGACCTGTGGATATGTTCCCCCATACTTATCATATCGAAAATGTAGCACTGCTGGAACGAAAATAGCTACTTGATATTCAAAAACACTTCAATTTTAGACACAAATTTTTCTCCCTCTTTCAATAACTGTTCCGCTTCGGACTTATCAATTACAAATGTGAAATTATAATCGCTAAGTTGCCTCTTATCAAATGCTCTATTTAATTCTCTACCCATTTCTTTGGGAAAAATACCTGTCTTTGTAAAATTTTCTCCGAATGCTGAAATAACCATTTTATGAGATGAATAACTTAGATGCCTTGATAATAAAGCTGCCTGAGATGCAAAAAACATAGCATAATAGCTTCTTGAAACAGAAGACTCATAGTCTCCTTCTTCAAGAGGCAATTTCGCAGAAAGCAAATACCTTTCTGCTCTTTTAATTAAGGAACTAATTTCGTTCATTGCTCTAACCCTTCGCGGCGAACATTTAATAGTAATGGGCTATTTAATGACTCGTATTCAGCAATAGTAATAGGAAAGACAGAGATCAAGATATTATATTTCAAATTAATATTATTAATGATATCTATCATTCTGTCGATTTCTTTTCCGGGTGTTTCCATTTCATTAAGCACCACTAATAAATCAATATCGGAATCAGAATTAAAATCACCTCGCGCATAAGAACCATAGAGAATTAACTTAACGAGATTTCCATTATAAATCCTCTTCAATTCTTCACGAAATTCCTTTATTATTTGATTTACTTCCATATTATATCAAAGCTTTTATTAAAATCTAATAATTTTTCATATTATTTAAAATCAAAACAAATTCACCCTTTAGCTTTCTATCTTCAGCTATCCTCAAAATCTCAATTGCATTTCCACGGTAGAACTCTTCATTCTCCATCGTCAGTTGATAAGCCAGCACTATAGGGATATTTTTTCCCAAAATTTTTACTACGTCTTCCAAAAGGCTTTTCAGCCGGTAAGGCGTATCCATCAGTACTATTACTTCCTTAATATTTTTCAGTTTGAATAGCTGCTGACGCCTAACATTTTTTTTGGGAGAAAGCCATCCGTAGTAATAGAACTTTTCAAAGTCAAGCCCGGAACCAATAAGCGCAGGAAGCAGAGAATTTGCGCCCGGTACGGGAACAACTTTTATTTTCTGCGATATGCAAACATCTGCAAGCAAATGCCCGGGGTCTGAAAAAAGAGGAGTACCGCAGTCCGAAATTAACGCAGCCGACTTATTGCCGGTTAATCTTAAAAGGATATCGTTAACGGCGTCTTTTTCATTATGCTCATTTAAGGTTATGAGTTCTTTATCTATACCGTAGTGAGCAAGAAGTCTGTGCGCTTCCTTAAGCTCTTCGCAAATAATAAAGTCCGCATTCCTTAAGACCTCCAATGCGCGAATGGTAATATCGCCGTAATTTCCTATCGGCGTAGAAACAAGATAAAGGCTTCCTTTCATGGGTCTAAAAATAACAAAAGCCTGCAAAATAACATCCGGTAAAAGAAATTTTTAATTATTATATCATTTAATTTCTTCTTAATTTTAATGCGTTTTTAATCATCAATGGGGATGAATGAAGGAAGCTAAAATTTTTTGGATTGCCGCAGTTGTTATTACAATTGCAAGCGCATATTATCAGAGAATAACCGGTCCAACCTACCCGGTAACAGGAAAAATTTCTTTTGTGCAAAAAGAAATTCCTTACAGGCTTGAAAGGAGCCACTCAAGCTCGGATGATTATTTGGTTTCAATTAAGACAGGCGATCCCGCCGTCTCCGGTATACTGATATGGCAGCGTTACAAGACAAACGATGCATGGATACAAGCGCCCATGAATTATAGCGATGGAAGCCTTGCCGCGCATTTGCCGAAGCAGCCGCCGGCAGGTAAGCTCCTCTATAAAGTCATACTTAGCAGCGGCGGGCAAAAAATTTCAGTTCCAGAGGACCGGCCTGTAGTAATTAGATTTAAGAACGACGTCCCGTTGTTCATCTTAATACCGCACGTACTGGCTATGTTCGGCGCTATGCTTCTTTCCACAAGAACCGGGCTGGAATGCTTTAATAAAGAAGCAGCCCTTAAAAAATATACTAACTGGACTCTGGTGTTTTTAATTGCCGGAGGTATGGTTCTCGGCCCCATTACACAGTACTATGCTTTTGGCGCATTGTGGACGGGAATCCCGTTCGGAACCGATTTGACAGACAATAAAACTCTTATTGCACTGGTTGGCTGGATTGCCGCCGCAATATCCATCAACAAATTCAGCAAACCGAAAATCTGGATTTTGTCTGCTTCCGTTCTGCTGCTTGTTGTTTTCTTAATCCCTCACAGCACGTTCGGCTCTGAATTGGATTACAGCAAAATGAATAATTAAAAAATAATCTATAAAAAAAAATCAAAAGGTGGAAAATGAAAATAGGAAAATTGCTGTTGGTATTGCTGCTTCCGTTTATATCGCTCAATGCGCAGGATTCCTTACAGACGTTCCTATCGGTAAGCGGGACGGGAGTTGAAAAATTTCTTGCCTCGCACCCGGAATACGACGGCAGAGGAACAATTGCCCTAATTCTGGATACCGGTGTGGATATGGGTATTGACGGATTGACAAATACTTCAACCGGCGAGACAAAAGTTATAGACGTGCAGGACTTCTCCGGCGAAGGAGATATAAATTTATACGGATGTAAAACTACGGAAGAGAAAGGCAAGGCATACTTCTTTAACGAAGAGAAGAACTATAAAATTGCAGGCGCAGATAAATTAACTTTAAAAGCGCTGGACGATAAATATTATATCGGAGTACTAGAGGAAAGCAAGTTTAAGAATTCTAACTCGGGCGCCGAGGACTTAAACGGCAACGGCTCCGTAAAAGATAAATATTTTGTTGTAGCCTTTCTTACAAAAGCTGACGGCGATACATGCTGGACGGCTTACTTCGATACAAACAGCAACGGCGACCTTTCGGATGAGCACCAGGTTAGAAACTATAAAGAGAAATTCGATTCCTTCCGCATTCCGAATGAGAAGGGACTGCCGCAGCTTACCTTCGCAATAAATATTTTTCCTGAGACAAAGAAAATCTCTCTTCATTTTGACGACGGAGCGCACGGCACTCATGTTGCAGGCATAGTTTCCGGCTGGCATATAGGCGGCACCTATTTGAACGGCGTAGCACCCGGCGCAAAAATAATCAGCTTGAAGATTGGCAATAACAATTTTGCCGGCGGCGCTACGGTTACAGGCAGCATGAGGAATGCCTTTTTATATGCGGACAAAATCTCCAAAGAGAAAAAGGAGCCGTGCATAATAAATATGAGCTTCGGTATCGGTTCTGAAATTGAAGGCCGCTCTGATATGGAGATGTTTTTAGACAGCCTGCTTAAAAACAATCCTTACCTTTATGTCTGCCTATCCAACGGCAACGACGGCCCGGGTATATCAACGGCCGGCCTGCCTGCTTCCAGCGAGTATGTAATTTCATCCGGCGCTGCCCTTGCAAAGGAAGTAGGAAGAGACTTATACGGGACGACTCTAGACCGTGATATAATTCTTTATTTCAGCTCGCGCGGAGGTGAAGTAAGCAAGCCTGATATTTGCTCGCCCGGCGCCTGTACCTCCACAATTCCTAATTGGGCGGGCAACGACAGATTCTGGGGCACGAGTATGGCGTCTCCTTATACAGCGGGAGTCGTATCGCTTCTGTTAAGCGCTGCCGAGAAGGAATATCCCGGCGTAAAAATTCCTTCGCAGCTTTTGTTTAAAGCGATTAGGAACGGCGGGGTGAGTATGGAAGGATATTCACATATCGACCAGGGCGGCGGATACATAAACGCGGTTAATGCATACAATCTACTTAAAAAATATATTGATGGGGACGAGATAAAAAATTTTGAGACCTATTCCGTCTCTTCCTTTGCACCCAATATGCCGGATGCAAGAGGAAGGAACCTTTATCTGCGGAACGGCAATTCACTTACCGGCGACGAAACATTTGGCTACAACATTAAGAGAAATAATTTCCAGAAGTCGGACAAGTTTTACAGGATATACAATATTAAAAGCGACAGCGATTGGCTGATCCCGATCCAGAAAAAAACTTACATCCGGAACAACCAGCCTGCTGCCGTATCCGTAAAAATAGATAAGAGCAAGCTGAACGCCCCCGGGCTTTACACGGGAAAGATAACCGGCGTAAGAGACGATAAAACCAAAACCGATGAATTTGATTTACTGGCTACTGTCGTTATCCCCTACCAATTCAACGAGCCGAACGGTTATTCATTAAACCTTATTAACGAATCCGTTGACAAAGGAATGATTAAAAGGTATTTTCTAGAACTGCCGGCAGGGCAAACATGCATGCGTGTAAATTTATCTGCAATTAAAAAGCAGTACGCCAGGTGCAGGTACAGGCTGTTCGATCAAAACGGCGCAGAGGTTGAGATATCTCCTCTTCTGAACTCACAAAACGAAGCCGCTGCTGTCGGGAATTCTTATTATTACCTAACGCCCGGAGTTTACGAACTGGATATTGAAGGCTTCTTACAGGCCGATAAAATTTCCGTCTATAATCTCGCGGTTGAATTCTACGGAATAAACCGCGTAGACAACGCCAAGCTGGATGAATTGAATAATAAAATCGATATTGTGAATTTGTATAATAAGCCTGGTTCATATAATTTAACCGGCAAAATTTTAGGCTATCAAAGTGAATCTTCCGTAATATTGAAATCATCCGGAGAGTTCACTTTACCTTTTATGCTGATGAAAAAAGAATCTTCTAAAGAATTCAAAATAAATTTGAGCAAGGAAGATTTTAACAAGGTTACCGACTTTTCGATGATCATTTACGATAAAGACGGCAAGGCAATTGAGAAGAACGGATTGAGCTACAGAAACGGCTCGATACGTATAGATAACAATTTTAAACCGGATAGCGTAAGCCTTACACTGGCTTTAGTCCCTGCTTTTACAAATCAGCCCGATGAGCTGAGAGTGAGCCTGCAGAACGTAACTATGTTTGATACTCCTCAGCCTTTTCCGGTAAAGGACAATAAAAGGAATAATTCGGTACTGTACCCGGAAATTCAAAGGACGCTGGAATGCAGCATGCAAAAGGACAGACCGGGTATACCAAATAATTCAATCAGGTTCGGAAAAATTTATTTCGAGTCCTCGGCAACAAAAAAAGTGGATTGTGAAATTCCAATACTATTCAACTTTTAAAGGAAGAACTGCTTATGAGCGAATCAATGAATAATCAACAGAATCAAAAGGGGCTGCCTGAGAATGCATACACAGAGTTAAAGCCGGGAGAAGAGTATGTACCGGTAATGTCTCCGCATTCAGTAGTACCCGAAGTTAGTTTTTATTCGGTTATTACCGGTTTAGTTATGGCTGTAATTTTCTCGGCGGCAGCGGCATACCTCGGCCTAAAGATAGGCCAGGTGTTCGAAGCCGCTATACCGATAGCTATTATCGCTGTCGGACTATCGGCATCCACCAGAAGGAAGAACGCGCTGGGTGAAAACGTAATTATCCAGTCCATCGGCTCCACATCCGGTGCGGTTGTAGCCGGTGCTATTTTTACCATACCCGCACTATACATACTTAACCTTAACGCGGAGTTTTATAAAATATTCTTGGCGTCGCTCTTCGGCGGAGTATTGGGAATTTTGTTCCTTATTCCCTTTAGAAAATATTTTGTAAAAGATATGCACGGCAAATACCCATTCCCGGAAGCCACGGCAACAACCGAGATTTTAGTTGCGGGAGAAAAAGGCGGAAGCCAGGCGATGGTTCTTGTGGTAAGCGGTATTATAGGCGGACTTTATGATTTCATCGTCGCTTCGGTCGGGTGGTGGAATGAAGTATTCTCGTCCAGAGTTATTCCGTTTGGAGAAAGGCTTGCCGATAAGACGAAGATAGTATTCAGAATGGATGTAGGCGCTGCAATAATGGGACTCGGCTACATAATCGGCTTAAGATATGCCGCCATTATTTGCGCCGGTTCTTTTGTTGCATGGTATGTGCTTATTCCGCTCGTTGCTTATATAGGCCAGGGGTTAACAACTACTCTCGGGTCTAATATTACGCTGCTTGTAAAAGATATGTCGGCCGAACAAATCTTTGCCAATTATGTCAGGCATATAGGAATCGGCGGCATTGCAATGGCCGGGATAATCGGAATTATTAAATCCTCAAAAATTATAGGCTCGGCATTCTCACTAGCCGTAAAAGAAATTATAGGCGCCAAAGCTGTAGTTGAAGATAAGCTTAGAACTCACCGCGACCTGACGATGAAGGTTATCGCGGTTTCAATAGTTGTTACCGCCGTAATAATATTTTTGTTCTTCCTGCTTGGAGTTGTTAATACCTGGCTCTACGCTTTAATAGGGCTTTTAATTGTACTGATTATTTCATTCCTATTTACCACTGTAGCTGCAACCGCAATTGCAATTGTAGGTACAAACCCGGTATCGGGAATGACGCTGATGACATTAATTTTATCGTCGATAATCTTAGTTTCAATCGGGCTAAACGGTACCTCCGGAATGATTGCCGCACTCTTAATAGGCGGGGTAGTTTGTACCGCGCTGTCAATGTCCGGTAGCTTTATAACCGATTTGAAAATCGGATACTGGCTCGGATCGTCGCCTTACAAACAGGAGACCTGGAAATTTTTAGGCACGCTGGTTTCCGCGGCAACCGTTGGCTATGTTATTTTACTCCTCAATAATATTTACGGATTTACGGGACAGAATGCGCTTGTAGCTCCGCAGGCTAATGCGATGGCTGCGGTAATACAGCCCTTAATGGCTAACGAGCCGGCCCCATGGATTCTATATGCGGCAGGCGGCTTAATGGCATTAATACTAACGATGATAGGAGTGCCTGCACTTGCATTTGCACTCGGCATGTATATACCTCTGCATTTGAATACGCCCCTGCTGGTGGGAGGTTTGATTGCTTACTTCGTTTCCACCAGAAGCAAAAACCAAAAATTGAATAAAGCCAGGGGTGAAAGAGGAACCTTAATAGCTTCCGGATTTATTGCCGGTGGTGCTTTAATGGGGGTTGTAAGTGCTCTGCTTAGAAAGTTCAATGTGAATTTAATGGTTAGTCAGGCCTGGGTCGATTCGCATTCCGCCGAGCTGGTAGGCTTAATTGCATTTGCAATACTTTGTGCATATGTAATATGGGATGCAATGAGAGCGAAAGCGGAGGCGTAATAAATTTATCGGCAAAGTATTTCGGATTTAATGACTTTGTTAAATTGCTAAGTTGTTTATAACAATTTGTAAATTTATTTGAACATTGTTAAAGGTAAAAGAATTATTAAAACGGCACTCCCTTTTACAGTGAGTTCCGTTTTATATTTTCATTCATATTTTTATTATTTTTGTTCGAACTTTAGCCTAATGAATATATGAATAAACAATTAGATAAAATTAAATTATCAAAAAGAATTACTCACTCTTCGTTAAATGAAAAAGTTGACGATACGGAGTACTGGCGTTTGAAATCTCCGGAAGAAAGATTTGAAGCCATAGAATTACTAAGGCAAATATTTTATAATTATGATCCGGCTACCGCAAGACTTCAAAGAGTTATTGAATCTGCTGAACTCCGAAAAAGTTAAATACTTTTTATTTCATCAAATTCTTATCTATAAAAGCATAAATTACTTTCCATGCGGCGTCTGCTTGTTTTTTACCGTAACCGTTTTTATTCCCGGGATTCATGAATGCATGACCCATTCCCTCGTAAAAATGAACGCTCGTCTTTAACCCTGCTTTCTTTGCCGCCTTCTCAAAGCCTTTAACATAAGACTCGGGAAATACCTGGTCCTTTGTGCCGTAAACGCAAAGAACAGGGCAGTGAATTTTTTTTAGTTCTTTTGCATCGCTGGACAAGCTGCCGTAATTTACAACGCAAGCCGCCAGTCTCGGCTCGTTTAATGCAGTCTGGAATGAATACCCGCCTCCGAAGCACCAGCCGATTGAACCGATCTTCTTCTTATTAACTTGAGGCAGGGAGTTTAAGTAGTTGTATGCTGCTTTTAAATCTTCAACGGCTCTTTCTTTCGGAAGGTTTTTGCTTAGTTCCGCAGCTACTTTGGGATCCGAAGTTACTTCACCTCTAAACAAATCTACGGCCAGCGCTGCATAGCCTTTCTTTGCGAATTCCTCGGCGTTGCTTTTCATCCAGGGTGTAAGCCCCCACCATTCATGCACTACTATTAATGCGGGGAACGGCCCTTTACCTTCCGGCATTACAAGGTAGCCGCTTACCGTATCGCTGCCGCTTAAATATTTTACCGTCATCGCTTTTACCTTAAATTCTTTCTCATTCATTTTATTCATCCGGTTTTTTGATTGCCCCAAAATAATCCCGCAGTAAGCTAAACATATAAACATAACTCTAATGTAAAATTGAAAAGGGTTTTTCATACACGCTCCTCTTAAAACAATTAAATAAAATATTTTGAAATTTGTTGTGGCGTAATGTCGATTTTAATTCAGGAATCCGCTGCGCTATAATATTAGACCTTCAGTTTTAAAGCAACAAAGTAATTCAAAGATTTAAATTCTGTGAGATAAAATACCAAGCATAGCGAATCTGCTAAAGTATCACTTTACACTATACTTTTTACCCAACGTTCTCCTCACCAAGCTGACTGCCCTCAGCCAGTTACCTCTTTTTCATACGACGCTGAATTCAATGAAGCAAAGATTACTGTGCTTATCTTTTTATGATATTGTAATATATGAGTCCAATCTAGAAAGCCGAAAACTCTAAACGTCATTCACACAAAACCTGCCGGTGAACCTTTGGCATGTAGACGTTTCGCATAATTAAGATTCGGCTCACACTTGTAATTAAGCTTCGCTTTGACGAAGTAAGATGTGAAATAAATTTCCCCTTCCCTTGGGGAAGGGGATGGGCTGTTATTTAAGCAGCAGCATTTTTTTACTTATACTAAAATTTCTGCCGCTAAGCTTGTACACATAAATGCCGCTTGGTAAATTGCTGCCGGAAAAGATTACCGTATGTTCTCCTTCGCTTTGTATACCCTCTACAAGCTTTGCTACTTCCTTACCTAATACATTGTAAACTTTAAGTGTAACCTGGTCTCTTTCTTTTAAGCTGTACGTTATTGTGGTTGCCGGGTTGAACGGATTCGGATATGCTTCACTTAGATATTGATCAGCAGATTTTACAGTTTCGGAATTTTTATTCTTATTCGGTCTGTTATAAATATCTACCTTCTCTCCCATATTTATTTGAGCGAACAAAGTAAGGTCTTCGTCCGGGTAAACGGCTTTCATCCTTGTTAAATACTTAACTGCCAAATCCGGGTTGTTTTCTATCTGACTATAATAGCTAACCAGATCATACAAGGCTGCTAATTCATTTGACGAACTGGGATAGTTGTTAACTACTTCAGTATTATACTTTACCATATCAGTATAATTGTTGGTAAGAGCGGCGCCTCTTGCTAGCAGTCTTACTGCAAATGGTCTTAGCGAATCGCTTGCCGGTCTGCGATATAGTTCTTGAACTAAATCAACATAATCTTTTGTAGGCTCAAATGATTTACTACTTGAATCTTTAGTTTGCTGCTCTTGTATGGAGAAGTTATAAAAGCTAAGAAGGGAAAGAGGAGAATATTTCTTATCGAACTTACCGTTTATAATCGACTTCAATAAATCTTTGGCCGTCTTATAATCCTTCTTATTACCGTATGAATGAGCCTGATGATAAAGGTTGGGAATATCTTCATCTTCTACATTCAAAATAGCAGCATAATCCTTAGAGGCTGAAATCTTCCCCATACACGAAGAGCCGGGATTAGGATCATCGGCCAAAGGGTTGTTAGCGGAAATCTCTGAGGTACCGTCTGCATAAGTTGCCGGATAAGGTGAACCCCAATAATTATTTTCTGCAACTATGCTTGAATTATTAACGGCTTCCATATCTGGCAGATCGCTGCCGAAGATGCTATTGTATCCGCCTCCATCGGAACCCGCATAAACATCCGAGTAATTTTCTGCTTTGAAAAGAGGAGTTGAAGAACAGGTTATCGCATTATAACCGCTTCCGCCGGCTCTATAACCAAAGCTTGGATCGCCCGATGAAATAATTATCCCATGTCCATTTCCTGTTATCATATTGTGAAGCAGAATAGGCGAAGTATTATTTAAGAACATTGCATAGCCGCTGTTATTTATTAATGTATCATTCTCCCATGGCGAATTTGCGTTAACATTTTCTGCATGAATGCCGTAATTGGAATTGTTATAAATGGAATTACCCGAAATTGCAGCAGTTGAACCGCTAAGGTTTATTCCCGTCCCGTTATTTGATATTGTACTACCGGATATATTTACACTGGAGTTATTAATGATTGAAAGCCCGTAAAGAGAATTGTTAGTTATTGTATTATCCGAGCAATTAATACTTGCACCGGTAGTAGCATAAATTCCGCATTGAGCATCCTTAATGGTGCATCCTTGTATAGAGCCGCTGCTGCCGCTGTAAAAGCTTATGCTGTTCCAGGAACCGGCAGAACCGTTACCCTGGAATGTAGCACTACTTGCTGTAAGAGTACCGTAAATACTAAAGGAAACACCGTTTTGAAAATAAATATTTGTACCCGGTTGAACGGTTAAGGTTATACCATTTGCAACAGATATATTTCCTGTAATATTAATTGTTCCCTGCCACCATTCATCAGCATCAATAGTACCTGATGTAGTATGATGAGGTTCAAAACCTGCTATATATGAAGCATAATCATCTATTGCTCTGGCACAATAATTAGAATCAATTGTACCCATAGGGTTATTTAATTGATCCAATACATATGGATTTGAAAAATATGGCTTCCTTGTATATTTATTTCCATAATCAAACTGTGCTGTTGACATTATAGTGCAAAAGTTACCTTCTTGCCCATCTAGCTTTCCAAAAGTCCATTTATATCCATGTGCAAATAAATATGGTTCACTATCGGGATCGCTGTCATGCCTACAGCCAAATAAATGGCCTAATTCATGTGCAAAAGAATAATAACTAACAGCCTTTTCTGCTTTTACAACACAAAATGCATCGCTAAATTCAGATCCAATGGAAGCGGCTCTGCCGTTTGAATTAAGAGTGTTTACCAAAAGCACGCATACATCCGCATCATATTGATTTCTTAAACTGTGTATTTCATCCATATAGCCGTCATTTTTAGTCATAAAACGGTATACATCAATAGAATCGTTTCCGCTTTCTGTGTAAGTTAATTGCTGGTAACCTACAACATCAATGCTAGAGGATACTAAACTGTTTTGAAAAGCTCGGTTTGTTGTAAGTTCACAATCGCTTACAAGATTATCAATATTATAATTTTGTGCAACAGCAGAGGTGTAAGCAACAAAAACTTTTATAGTTGCCGCGGAAAGAGCCGAATTGACTGATGTATTTTGAGTTGTTTTGTTAAGTTTTTTAATACTGCCGTAATCATTCGGGTTTTCATGTTTTGCTATTTCGTTTAAGTCAACCTCGGATACAAAATAAAAACCGTCTTCAAGGAACTCAATACTATAAAAACTTTCTTTATACCAAACGGACGCGCCCATTCCCTTTGAGGAACATGACAATATTCCACAACCACCTTCTTTAAGCTCAATTTCATATGCTTGAATTCCATACCTATTTTTCCCAAAATCTTTCGTTATTTCAAATTTTTATCAAAAATATTGAATATCCCCTTGAAATTTTTCAAAAAGACAATGTTAGATTTTAATTGGACAGTTTCCCATTGTTTTATTGCCTCTCTCGTTTTTAAATCTTTCTATCTTTTCTCTAATACTTTTTACAGAAATATTATTTGTAATTGTCTTTTCAAACAGATTTTCTTGAGCTAATATTAAATTATAGCACAGCATTAAAGCAACAAGAATAACAAATAACTTTTTCATTTCCGTTTCTCCTATTTGATTTTGTAATCTGTTAAAACATTTTTTAGAAAGTAATTATACTTATTCGACCTATAGTGATATGTCATTTCAACCATACCAACGATGCCAATACCTGGTTTAATAAAGTAATAGACCTCATCACGGTACAATGGCTCGAAATCTGCATAAGCAATTTTGAAAACAATACATCTAAAATCTCCAAGCGGGGTTGTAAATAATGAATCTGTTGATACACAAGTATATTGTGTAATTATTTCGTCTGGAACGTTGGCATTATTTCCTAAGGTTGAATAATAGAACATATGTCCATTTACAGACTTGCCTTTTTCTACCGGGTAAGGGAATATTAAATCGTTAAAAGTCATTTTTATAGTATCATATTTTTCTGTTCCGGAATAATATAATCCAAATCTGTTTTGATAAACTAATTTGCTGCCTTCAAATGAACCTGGTTTATCGTAATAGGGTTTTAACTCTTCACCGCAATTAAAAAACTTATAATTTACAATCCTATCTTCGTTAATAATTTGTAATACAGTATCATCAATAATAAAACCATATTTATGATCTTGAGGAAAGTTTACAGAGCCATCATCGTTAAGATAGTACCCTTGATAAAGCCAGTAATTGCCGATGCTGAGAGGAATTAGAGTTTCAGCCGGTTGGGGTTCAACAGAATTATCTTTGCACCCTATCATAATAAGTGTAACCAACACAAAAGAAAGTATTGTAATATTTTTCATCTTTCAACCCTTCCATTCTTATTTTGCTTTTACTAAAAGTAACGTTAAACATATTTCTTTTTCATTCTGCACCTCCATACATTGAAATATACAAGAAGTCTATTCTTGAAATTTTGAAAGTTCTTTTAATGTGGATTTCCCTCCCCATCCATATAGTGAAAGCGAAAATATTAATACGACAAAAAAATATTTTAGCACCTTCATGTTACCTCCAATTTTTTTAATTAAAGTAAATATTGATATAATTATTTAATAGAACGAATTAAAAATTTTTTATCATAAATAAAAAATACTATCTTTATTTTTTATTAAGGAATAAATAAATAATATGGATACAACAACGATATTTTTTTCATTATACCTTTTGTTTCCAGGTCTATTACATATATCATATTGCTATCAAAGCAGCTTATAAATAATATATTCTCATCGTTTCTTAGAACTAATCTTGATGGTCCTTTATTCTTTCCTACTAATAACACGGAGTCTTTGAGAGATTCATTTTCAGTATCAATTATATATAATATATTCGATCCTCCTATTGTGTATGCTTCTTTCCTTTTGGGGCTATACTCTAAATAATACGGATTCAAGCTCCAGGGTAAGATTATAGGGTTTTTATAAAACTCTCCTGTATGCAAATTATAATAATTGAAGTAACATGCTATTTCTCTGCTTCTTCCGTGGGAAAGCACATAAGTTGTAAACAGCTTCTTATTATCCGCAGAAAAAACAGCATCATCACTAAAAATACCGTCTTTATCATTTTCATTTAAAATTATTTGCGGTTTGTTAATCCCATCTTTCGGGCTGCTAATTCTGAAATCCGAATAGTCTAATGGTTCTCCATTATACCAGGTTAATACTCCAACTACCTTTTTATCCTTTGATCGAAAGAAAAATCGCTCCTCGTTAAATCTTGCACTGTCTATATACGTCTCTTTTATTCTTTGTTCTAAAAAATCTATGGCATACAGCCCATTTAAATGCGAATAGAGGTAAAAAAGACCCGGCTCATTTTCCTTTAATGCAGCACCAATTCTGGGAGTTCCAACTGTATCCAATCCCGTTGTAAATAGATTTTCCACCGATTCATTTTTTATGTTTAAGCTGGCTATATAATTATGATAGGGCACTTTATTAACGAAGACAGAGAATATAAAATAATCTCGATTTGTAGATAATCCTATCCCATCACAGAACATACTATCAGGCAGGGTAATGTTAATCTGCTTCTCTACTTCAAAGGTTTGTGTGTTTATTACATCGAGATAGTTTGAGTTGGAATAAACATAAAGCTTTTTGTTTATGGTATCTTTTTCAACGAAGAAGTTTAACGTCGTATCATGTTGTACTATTACATTTGGTATTTCTTGCTCTATTATTTGTGGGTCGGTGTTAGCCGTGTTTTTTATTTCTACCATATATTTCCCGGAATAATCAACTTCTTTCTTTAACAGTGCTTTTTCTTTAAGTATTATTAAGCTTCCGCTAAGAATTACATTACTGCTTCCGGGCACACTGTCTTGATAGAGCATTTTCTTTATCTGCTTTTCCTTTCCACTTTGTAATTGACAAAAATATACTCCCGGCGCTATCCTCCTTCCAAGGTTATCCTTACCATCCCAGTTTATTTGGTATGTTCCGGTTGAGTGGCTGCTTTGCTTAAAACTCTTCACTTCTTGACCAAGTATGTTATATATTTTAATGCTAACAACCCCCGGTTCTTTTAACTTATACGGTATTATTGTTTCTGTTGAAAACGGGTTGGGATAGTTCTGCTCAAGCTCAAATGATTTTGGAAGAGTACGACTATTTCCATTAACAGATGTTATAATATCAATGCTGTAGTTCCCCATGCTGTCTGTTAAAGCAGAATATATTCTCGAAGTATCTGCTTCATTAATAAATGTAACGGAAGCATTGCTAACCGGTATAAGATCGGTTGAAACATTTCCATTAACATGCAAAGATTGAGGAAAAAAATTTTGGGATGAAAGTGCTAAACAAAAAATTAATATAATAATATGCTTTAGGCGTATTAAAAAGTGGTTGCAGCAGAAAGTAGGTTTATTTTTCATTTCCCTAACCCCGGTTGTTGGATAAAATTTCTCTCTCTTATCAATCTTTACGGTAATAATATATTCTAAGATTGAATTAAAGTAAATACGTGTTTTTCGTATTTTTAATTAACATTAGATTTTTTCAGTAAGGATTTATTCTCTACAGCAAAAGCAAATAACTCTCTTGCATTTTTAAAGCATAGCTTTGTTATCATATGTGTTTTATGTGTTTCAACAGTTCTTTTCGAGCTATGAAGACTTTTTGCTATATCAATATTGCTTTTGCATTCTCCAATTAGCGCCAGTATTTCCTTCTCTTTTTTACTTAGCAGCTTTATAAGCCGGTATACATCCTGTATACTCCGTGAGCTATTATTTATTACTGAAGATAAATTTTCTGCTTCCGGTTTAGTTTCTTTAACCCAATTTTTACTGTTTAGTAAAGTATCTACTATTATAGTATCGTAACAAACCATGCCTTCGTTAACAGATTTGATTACGTCGATAAATTTATTACCGTGACTTTCTATAAGAGTTTCGCTCTTATGTATAATACCTTTAATATTATGCTCGACAAAAAAAATTTAAGTAAGAGGGATCGATACTGTCTGTGTAAATTATTGTTTTTAAACTCTCAATAGTATTTACATTTGAAATTATTCCGGTTATTTGATTAGGTCGGAATAAGAAATCATCTAAGAGCAATATTGCATTTCCTTTCCGTGCAGTTTGTTAGGAGATAAAAAATTTTATGGTTTCGTCAAGGTTATTTGAATGCCCGGAAATAAAAGCTTCCCCCTTATATCTAAGCAGATTATTTATAAAGTTTATAAAAGAATTGCTTAGAGTTAAAATATAAAGATCAATATGCGGCAGCATATAAACTCACTGATTGTTTTCATTCAGTCAGTTATACATTATATTTTGTAAAATAACTGAGAACCCGTGCGTAAAGTACAACGGGGGGGGGTAAATGTCAATTAAATTTTTGATCGTAATTTTTTCCCTTTTAATCAAGTTGAAAAACAATTTTCTTTATATTTACTTTGTTACCTTTAATATTAATAATTACCTCCCGCTTATTATGCGGGATTAATCTCCATTTTATAAAAAGAAATAACTTATTTTATCATGAATATTAATCAAATTATATCCAGGGAATTGAACATTAGAACCGAACAGGTTGAAGCCGTTGTTAAGCTCTTTAAGGAAGACGCTACCATACCTTTTATTGCGAGGTACCGCAAGGAACATACCGGCGGGTTGGACGAAGACGTCCTACGTAAAATAGACGACAGGCTGAACTATCTTACACTTTTGGAAGAGCGGAGAGATACAATACTTAAGAGCATTGAAGAGCAGGGCAAACTGACCGATGAGCTGAAGGCTAAGTTACTGGAATGTGTGAAGCTTCAGGAACTGGAAGACCTTTACCTGCCTTACAAGCCGAAGAGAAAAACCCGAGGAACAATTGCAAAGGCAAAAGGGCTGGAGCCTCTTGCACTTTTCATCCTCGAAAATCCAATGTTCGACGGAAGCCTGGATGAAAAGCTTGCCGAATTTATAAATGAGGAGCTTGGCGTTGCCACAATAGAAGAAGCCCTGCAGGGCGCAAAAGATATTATCGCCGAAATGATAAGCGAAGATGCCGAAGTAAGAAAGTCGGTTAGGGAATTTCTGCTAGAGTCTTCAAATGTAAGATCGGAAAAGACAAAGGAGAAAGCGGCAGATGAGCAGGTAAGCGACAAGCAGAAAGAAAAAGATAAAAAAGAAATCTACCAGATCTATTATGATTTTGTAATTGAGATAACTAAAATAAAGCCGTACCAGGTGCTTGCAATTAACAGAGGCGAAAAAGAAAAGGCATTGAAGGCAATATTAAGCTTCGACATTCCTGCAGCACTGCACATAATAAAGAAAAAATATTTTAAATATGATGAGTCGGTCTTTATGGATATACTTGATAGCGTAGTTGAAGACTCGTTTGACAGGCTAATATTCCCTTCAATTGAAAAGGAAGTGAGGAACCATCTGACAGAAACCGCCGATCTTCATGCAATTGAAATTTTCGCCTCGAACTTAAGACAGCTTTTGCTGCAGCCTCCCTTGCTGAATAAAATTATAATGGGAATCGATCCGGGATTTTATTCCGGCTCCAAGGTTGCGGTAATTGATGAGACCGGTAAATACCTGGAAGGCACCACAATTTATCCTCACCCGCCCCAGAAGAAAATTGAGGAAGCAGAAAGAGTTGTTGTATCCCTTATCCGCAGGAATAAAGTCGATGTAATATCTATAGGCAACGGCACAGCCAGCCGCGAGACCGAATTGTTTATTGCCGAGATGATAAAAAAGAATAATTTAACCTGTAAATATATTATCGTAAACGAGGCGGGAGCCTCCGTCTATTCGGCATCGGAAGTTGCTAAGAAAGAGTTCCCCGACCTTGAAGCCAGCCAGAGGGGCAATATATCTATAGGCCGCAGGCTGCTAGACCCTCTGGCAGAGCTGGTTAAGATTGATCCCAAATCAATCGGCGTGGGCTTGTACCAGCACGATGTAGATCAAAAGCTTCTATCCGAAAAGCTGGACAACGTTGTTGAAAGCTGCGTTAATTACGTCGGGGTGGATGTGAATACCGCTTCGGCTTCGCTACTTACATATGTATCCGGGTTAAATAAAAGAATAGCTGAAAATCTGGTTAAATACCGGGAGAAGGCAGGCAAGTTTAAAAAGCGCGAAGAGCTGATGGAAGTAACCGGCCTCGGTAAAAAAGCGTTTGAACAATCGGCGGGCTTCTTAAAAATAAGCAGCGGCGAAAATCCTTTGGACAATACTTTTATTCATCCCGAATCTTACCCGGCTACGGAAAAATTGCTTGAGAAATTTAATCTGCCTGTAGCAAAGATAAACGATTCGGGTGCGGTTATTTCATTGATAGCTAAACAAAAAGGAACCGCCAGGCTGGCCGAGGAAATTGGAATAGGAGAGCCTACCTTAATAGACATAATAGAGAACTTAAAAAAACCGGGACGTGACCCCAGAGAAGATATTCCCAAACCAATACTGCGGAGCGACGTACTAAAAATGGAGGACTTGCAGGAAGGTATGAAGCTGAAAGGGACTGTTAGAAATGTAGTCGACTTCGGTGCGTTTGTAGATATAGGCGTTAAGCAAGACGGTCTGCTGCACGTTTCCCAGATGGCCAACAAGTTTGTGAAAAATCCGTTGGATATGATAAACGTGGGCGACATAATTGATGTAAAAATTATCGGGATAGATATTCAGCGCGGCAGAATTTCGCTTAGCCTGAAGAATTAAATTCAGATTTCTCACGTTAGTGCTTTGCCCGGCTGTTTAATTCTAGAAACCCGGTGTTTATAAAACCGGATCTAATTTTTACAAATATATAATAAGGTTTGCTTTTTTATAAAACCCAAAATATATATATTCCTTAGGAACTTCTCCTTAAATTTTATGATATACAACTATTTACTAAATACTATTGATAGTAAGGGTGCGGCATATCTTATACTACTCGACCCCGACAAGACTCCGGAAAACAAGCTTTCTTCCTTCATAAGGAAATGCGAACTGAGCGGCGTTGACGGATTTTTAGTAGGCGGCAGCTTAATGATAGACGGAGACTTTGAGAGCTTTATTGAGAAAGTAAAGATGACTACCAACCTGCCGGTAATAATTTTTCCGGGAGAGGTAAACCAGATTTGCAAGCCGGCCGATGCCATCCTTTATATTTCGGTAGTAAGCGGGAGGAATCCCGAACACTTGATAGGCAAGCATGTTCTGGCTGCCCCCGTAATCAAGAAGTTAAATATTGAGCCGATACCTACCGGTTACATCATTGTCGAGTCAGGCTCGATGACAACGGCTTCGTATATAAGCGGAAGCATGCCGGTGCCCAGGGATAAGCCGGAGATAGCCGCCGCTACCGCCCTTGCTGCTCAGTACCTCGGAATGAAATTAATTTATCTGGAAGCCGGCTCGGGCGCAGAGCAGCCGGTTCCGCAAAGGATGATTAAGACCGTAGCAGAATATTGCGACATTCCAGTTATTGTCGGCGGTGGAATACGCAGCCCGCAGACTGCAAGAGCTAATGTTGAAAACGGAGCGAAGATTATTGTAACGGGAAATTTCTTTGAGGATGAGAACAACTGGAACCTGATAAAAGAATTTGCCGATGCGGTGCATATAAAATCGCCGGTTGAAATTTAACGTTTATTACTCGCCCCCTAAATCAAGCTGAAGAAACACCGGCAGAAAATTTATAAACAAAATAAAAGGAAATACAGAAAGATTGAGATTTAATTTGGACAGACAAAAATTCATTGCTGACTCGCTTACAGAAAGCGCCGAAACCAAAAATAAAATTCTGAACGAATGCTCGAACGATATTTCTGCCGCAGTTGATGTACTTGTAGGCGCATACAAAAAAAGCAGAAAGCTCTTGCTATGCGGCAACGGCGGAAGCGCGGCAGACTGTCAGCATATTGCAACAGAGTTGATGATAAGACTGAATCACGACATCCAGCGCCCGGCGCTTGCTGCCATTGCACTAACTACCGATACTTCCAATTTGACCGCAGGCGGGAACGATATTGGCTATGAGAATGTATTTGCTAGAAATGTTGAGGGACTTGGCCGCGAGGGGGACGTACTTCTAGCCATTTCAACAAGCGGCAACTCGCCGAACGTTATAAAGGCGGTAGAGAAGGCCAAATCTAAAAAGATGAAAACAATAGGCTTCATTGGAGGCAATGGAGGAAAGCTTAAAGACCTTGTTGATCTGGCTGTAATTATTCCGTCATCAAATACACAGAGGATTCAGGAAGGTCATATCACGATTGCGCACATCATCTGCGAGCTTACCGAACTTGAGCTATACGGCAAATGAAATGGATTGAATGGCGGAGATAATTTTTAATTAATGATCTCATCTTACGCAACATAAGGAATAGTGGAATGTTGGAGTAATGGAATTTACCCCAACATTTTACTATTACCACGGTTAGTTTTGCGTAAGGTGACTTAATGATTTTGTCTCGGAGTAAGCACACTAGCAAAAGTTATGAAACCCGCACTTTAAGCAGGCGGTTGCCCCTAAACTTCGCATCCGTTGTAGCAGCAGGCGAAGGCTGACGATAATATTGATGCAATAAGTCTACTGGCTGCTTAATTCAGTTCCCGAACGCGTACTTTTCCAGGTTATTTTATCTCCCGCCTTAATGTTGAACTTATTCGCAAAGCCTAGGTTTACCTCCAGAACATACTGGGCGGGGGCTGTAGAAGAATATGTTTGATCGGATAATGTTTTATCGGCATTCCTGATTGTAACTATCTGGCTTTTTGAATTTATAAAGATCATATCCAAAGGAATAAAAGTGTTCCGCATCCAGAAATTCTGAATCGTTTCCTGCGGAAAGATAAACAGCATACCCTGGTTTTCTTCCATGCTTTTTCTAAACATTAGACCGAGCTCCCGGTCAAAATCGTCGTCGGCAATTTGAATGTCAATCTTCGCCTTGACGTTACCGAGTGAATCGGCAAATGTTAATGTGCCGTCTTTTCTAAACATATATTCGGAGTCGGTATCCTTTTTCTTCAACAAGTTTGAAATTATTAAAAACAAAACCACAGCTACAACCAGAACAGCGGGTATAATTTTGTAGGCTGCTTTCACCTTTTCTTTTTGAGGTTTAGCCGGGGTAACTTTTAGTTTGGGGTTTGCCTTTTTTGCCATAATCCAACAGTAAAAGAATTAATAAAATTTGAATATGAAAATTAAACAAAAAATTTATATTAGAATCAATTTTACCAAGCGCATAACCTGCAGCCTGCAGGAAAAAAATTTGCAATTGAATGCTTTTAGTTTAAACATAATTATTTAAACTGCAATATGTCCTGGCGCATATTCCTAATATTATTTTCTTACCGGGAAAAATTGTATTTTGACCAGGCAATAAAGAGTAATTCTGACTAATTAAAATTAGTTTTATTAAGGACGATTAATTTTATCATCATTTTTAAAAGCAACGAGCAAATTGGTGAAAGCATGAAAAAGTTATCGATAATTTCATTATTCATAGCAGCTCTAGCGTTCATAAATGGATGCAATAAAAACACGGCATCCGGGCCGCCGGTTCACAGCCCTACGGACAGCCCGAATATAGCGCTCTATTCGTATCCTAGCACCGGCGAAGGCGGGGACCCGCGCGGTTATTATACGCCAAACTCGCCTGCGGTAGACGTCTTTACGCAGCCCGTTAACAGCGCATCTATTCAGTACGAAATGAAAGTTAACAACGGCAGCGGCCTTGTTCAGCTTAGCGGTTCTTCCACAAGCGGAACTTATACCACTACGAATCTTAACATTAATGTTTATGGTATCCTAACCGTTAAGCAAGGCAGCGTTAATTACAGCCTGCCCATCACCTTTGACAACATATTTACCAAGGCCAGCGGTAAATGGTCAATCCCTACGCAGGGAATGATGGTACTGGATAATACAGATACGGTTCAATATACTGCAACCAACAGAGGAATTTTTTTCATAAACCATATAAAGGAACAGGACCAAAACGACCAGACAACTACTTTTGCCAATGTGGTTATCGGATTTAAGAAGTAAACAGCCTTTGTTTGTTTAATACAAGTAATGAAGCCGGAGATAATAGATAGAAAAATAATTGAGCTTAATGAGCAACAGACAAAGATGGTTGTAAGCGGCTGGGGAAAAGATGCTTATCAAAATTCCGCAGTAGACAAGATCACTTATTTATCCGACGGACTGAAAGTTAAGGGATATATTGCTTACCCGGCAGATACTAATCCGCAGAAAAGCGGCGGATTAAAAAAGTATCCGTGTATAATATGGAACCGGGGCGGAAGCAAGGACAGCGGTGCGATTGATACTTTTACCGCACGCGGAATATTCGGGCAGTTGGCAAGCTGGGGCTACGCTGTCTTCGCATCCCAGTACCGCGGCAATGCCGGCGGAGAAGGCAATGAACAGCTGGGCGGAGCCGATGTTAACGATATTTTAAACTTAATTCCCTTGGCGGATGAACTGCCTTTTACGGATAAAAACAAATGGGGCATCGAAGGCTGGAGCCGTGGCGGCATGATGACATATCTTACCCTGATTAGGAACAATAACTTCAACTGTGCAGTGCTAAGCGGCGCAATAGCCAGCCTGGAACAATATATACTCTCCCTGCCGGGAAAAGAAAAAAGCTTTAAGAAATTAATCGGCGAAAATGATTTTGAGAATCAGATAAAGAAGCGAACAATACTCTATCAAGTTGAAAGCCTGCCGAAGATACCCTACTTATTGCTGCACGGCGCTGAGGATAATACCGTCTCTCCTATGCAGACAATTGAAATGGCCCGTAAAATGGTCGGCCTAAAAATTCCTTACCGGCTTGTAATTTTCGAAGGCGGCGATCATTTTCTAAAAAGCCACAGAGAAGAAGTTGACCGGCTGCGAAAATTTTGGTTCGATAAATATCTTAAGTCCGGCTGATAATTTTTCATCCTTAATTACATCCAAAGCATGCTAACTTGCCCGGGCAGTATTACCGGCTTTTAAATGACGATGCAAGAGCAGCAAACAAAAATTATTTTCTTTCCATTGTTAAATCTTTTTGGTAATTTCTTTACCGTTTTTATAAGTCTGTAGCGGCTTAGCTAACTGTCTCCTTTTTTCACTGAAATTATTTCAAACAAATTTACAAATAATATTTAGGGAGAATATGACGGAAAAACCTACATTACCCGCCGGGGAAACAACAAGAACATTTAAAAAAGAACTGGGACTTCTGGATTCCACAATGATAGTAATCGGCTCGATGATCGGCTCCGGGATTTTTATAGTAAGCGCGGATATTGCCAGGACGGTAGGCTCGCCGGGTTATCTGCTGCTAGTCTGGCTTATAACCGGAGCTATTACGATTACCGCGGCGCTAAGCTACGGAGAGCTTGCCGGAATGCTTCCCCATGCAGGCGGTCAGTACGTCTATCTTCGGGAGGCTTACAATCCCTTAATGGGCTTTTTGTATGGATGGACTTTGTTCCTCGTAATTCAAACAGGAACTATTGCTGCAGTGGCCGTTGCATTTGCCAAGTTTACTGCCGTCTTAGTTCCCTGGTTCGGGGAGAACAATAAGCTGGTTACTATTCTAGGTTTAAATATTTCAGCCGCTCAGGTTCTCGCAATTCTATGCATTGCCGCCCTTACTCTATTAAATATGCGCGGGCTGCATACTGGCAAAATTGTTCAGAACATTTTCACTTCAACCAAGGCGATTGCTCTGCTCGGACTCATCATCCTAGCTATCTTCGTAGGGAGAAACCTTGTAGCAACCGGCGCTAATTTCTCCGGTTTTTGGAACGCCGCATGGACGCATGTTTCCGGCGGCAAAATTGTTTCGATAGAGCCTTTATCCGGCACCATGCTTATTGCGGCAATTGGCGTTGCAATGGTAGGCTCGCTCTTCTCCAGCGACGCATGGAACAACATAACATTTACCGCCGGCGAAGTGATAAATCCGAAAAAGAACATCCCCTTAAGTTTATTCCTAGGAACTCTTATTGTTACGATCTTATATATAACCGCAAATTACGGATACATACTTGCTTTACCTTTAAGAGGAAATTTGAACGGGATAGACACAATAGACAGAGGAATCCAATTTGCACAAAGCGACCGCGTGGGGACTGCAGCGGCATCCATAATTTTCGGCTCCCCGGCAGTTATTATTATGGCGGTGTTAATAATGATATCAACTTTTGGATGCAACAACGGATTAATCCTTGCAGGCGCCCGGGTTTATTATGCTATGGCAAAAGATAAACTGTTCTTTAATAAAACCGGTACGCTGAATAAGAACTCTGTCCCCGGCTTTGCTCTTGCGGTCCAAGCCGTATGGGCGAGCATTCTTTGTCTTTCCGGAACGTACAACGATCTTCTAGACTACGTAATATTTGCCGTGCTCATTTTTTATATTCTAACAATCGGCGGAATTTTTGTTCTGCGCAAAAAGCGGCCCGATGCCGAACGCCCGTACAAAGCTTGGGGATACCCTGTGCTTCCGGCTTTATACATCTTATGCGCCGCTGGCATCTCAATCGATCTGTTAATTCTTAAACCGATGTACACCTGGCCAGGGGTAATTATTGTTTTGATTGGTATTCCGGTGTATTTTTTATGGAACAAATTAAGTAATAATAAAGAACAATAATCAACGATTCATTATACTATTATTTTATTATGAGTTCTTATTAATAATATTTAAACAGGTTTTGTTTCTTATTATTCCATTTTTTTATGCTTCGATTCCTAATATCAACATAGGAACAGGCGGATTGCTTCTTCCATGTCGTAAGATATTATAAACTTCGCCTTCATAATAAGCTACGCCAGAAGACATTTGGGATTGTATTACCTTTGTAGGCAAAATTTCTATTCCAACATTTATCAATCCACCCGAATAAAAAAGTAAGTGTTTAACAAATAAATCGAAAGCAACAAAAGCATATTTACCAAATTGAACTTCGACTGCAATTTTATCTTTTACAAAATCAGTTTGTTTATAAGAAGAGATAGGTTGGTTTACGCCTTTAGATATTAGAAATGCCTTTTGTTCTTGATACTCCATTGTAATCATTTCTTCCATATATTTTCTTTCTGTAGTCACATAATATCGATAACGGCTTTCTCCCCATCCTTTTTGTCTAAAATGTTTATTAAATTCTCTATTCAATGCAACAGGGCTATATAACATTTTCCCCTTCATAGTTTTTTCTTTGCTTTTCTTAGTCATAAAATAATCAGCATCAATATTTGAAATAACGCCTATTATTTCATCATACAAGTCTATATGATGGACAGTAAGATATTCTTCCCCATTTAAATGCGAGTACTTTTGAGATATTTCCATTTATGTATTTAATGACTGCCACTCAATTGGAACTTGAGCAACTTTATCATTCTTGGATGGTTTATGTATTGGTTTATTAATAGGTCTTAATTTCAAACTTCCTTCTTTAAAAGATTCTAACCTTTGACTTGAAATATTACAATATTTTTCTTCTTTCTCAATTACTATAGCATTTCTATTATTTTTTATTGCAGCAATTAACGTAGAACCAACTCCGGCAAACGGATCCAACACCCAACTTCCTTCATTTGTCAACGCTAAAACACATCGTTCGACTAATTCAACAGGGAATTGACATTGATGAATTGTTTTTTCAGGATGATTACTTTTTACATTAGGTATATCCCACAATTCGCTATACCAGTCATTTTGAACAACATCCCAAATATCAGAAGGATTTTTGCCTTTTGGATTCCCAGAAGGCAAACCTTTATTCGGACCTTTGAAATGTCTTTTGCCCGGATACTTAGATGGTACTCTTACTTCATCTAAATTAAAAATATATTTGTCATTCTTAGTAAACCATAGTATTGTTTCATATCTGCCGGAAAATCTTTTAGAAGCATGCAGACCATGTCCAAAATGCCATATTATTCTATTTCGAAGTTTTAAGTTAAGTCTTTTGAATATTTGATAATAATAAATATCCAAGGGATATACTTCACCTTTCTGAACAAAATTACCAACTTCTCAACAAATGCTGCCTTTTTCTGACAAAACTCTAACTAACTGTTCAATTATTAACTCTTGAGTTACTAAATATTCTTCAATTGTTTTTTTTGTTTCATATTCTTTACCAAGGTTATATGGGGGGGAAGTAATTATTAAATCGAATTTATTTTGTTCAAATTTATTTAATTCTTTATATGCATCACCATTAATAATTTTATAATTTACATCGGGACTCAAATAATCAAACAGTGGTTCTTTTACTTTTAATGGAATTTTACTTTTTGACATACAATAATACTTATTCTTTAATAATATTAATTAAATATAATTACTTTTTCGAAGATAAGTAAATACTTGTTAATTTCCCGTTGTTTGTAGCTATGCAGCGTAGTTACTTGTAGAATTATATTAGGCACAGGGTTATAAATTTTCTACGTGAACCGAATTAAAAAGAAATTTGTTAAAGAATATCATTTGAATATAAAATTACCATTGGTTATTTTTTGCTGGTCAATTGGATATGAACTATGCGGCTTAATAAAGATATAGAGAATTTTATATCTAACTATGTAAAAGAAAACTTCTCCGGCGCCAAGGTCTTTCTTTTCGGCTCAAGAGCAGATGACAGCAAAAAAGGCGGAGATATTGATGTGCTGATTTTATCCAAAGAGAGGCTAAGCTTTTCCGATTTATCTAAAATGAGGATTAGCTTTTATAAAACTTTCGGTGAGCAAAAAATCGACCTGGTAAATTTTACTTACTCGGAAGAAAATCCTTTTAAAAACATTGCTTTAGAACAGGCTGTTGAGTTATGAACGATAAGAATCATTTAAGTAAATTAAATAAAGATATAAATGATTTAACCACATCTGTGGAAAGCCTCAAAATCTCTTTTAGCAAATGTAAGAGGATTGGTATAAAACAAGAATACAATTTCGATGAGCAGGAGTCTTTCGATTCTTTTACATCAAAGTTTGCCCGGACATCCGATATCTATAGTCAAAAAATCTTGAAGACAATATTCATTTTATTGAGAGAAACTCCAAAGTCATTTATTGATAAAGCAAACCTTGCCGAAAAGCTTGAAGTTATTCCTTCCGCAGAAAATTTGATTTCCATCAGAGATTTAAGAAATGAAATCGCACATGAATATATGCTGGAAGAACTGCCGAGAATTTATAAGGAAATGTTTTTAAACTATGATAATCTGATTTCATCTATAGATAAGACAAAAGAATTTATTGCTAAAAGAAATTGGGAAGAAGAAAAGGGTAAGGGGACTAATCCATGAAATTCAAATATATTTTAAGATTAAGCGACTGAAAATCATTGACTATCTATTTTATAATAATTAATCTTTATTAAGAAAAAAATTGGGAAACCACATGACACAATCCGGAATCGCTCTGAATGAAAAATTTAAATACCGATGGTTTGTCGCGGGTGATATCAACGGCTTCTTCGGTTTAATGTTCGACAACCTAACCGTGCTGTCTTTCCTTGCAGGTATTTTGATCTTTGTATTCAAATACCCCGCCGATATAGTATTTACCAAAATGTTCCCCGGTACCGCATTCGGTGTTCTGTTTGGCGATTTGGTTTACACATGGATGGCATTCCGCCTGGCCAAGAAATTGAAGAATCCGAATGTTACTGCGATGCCGCTTGGGCTTGATACTCCTTCAACAATCGGTATCGCACTTACGGTACTCGGCCCGGCTTTCATGTACTTGAAGGCGCAGGGTATGGCCGAATACGATGCCGCAATGATGACGTGGTACATCGGCATGGCAACGATGGTGATAATCGGCGTTTTCAAATTGGTCTTCTCTTTTATCGGCGGATGGGTGCAGAAGATTGTTCCGCAGGCGGGACTTCTCGGCAGCCTTGCGGGCATCGGTCTGGCTTTAATCGGCTTTGTCCCGCTGCTAGATGTGTTCGGTCTCCCCGTTATCGGTATGATATCTCTCGGATTAATTTTATATACTCTGGTTGCTAAAATAAATCTTCCGAAAAATTTTCCGGGTGTGTTTGCCGCTATTTTTATCGGGACTGTTCTATACTATATACTTGCGCCAATGGGGTGGCTGGGCGGAACTTATACAGCACCTTCTATGCAGCTGCATTTCGGCATGCCGGTTCCTACTTTAGGATTTTTAAACGGATTTATTGAAGCGTTAAAATACCTGCCTATCGCTCTCCCCTTCGCAATACTAACGGTAGTGGGAGGAATAAACGTTACGGAAAGCGCAAGAGTTGCCGGAGATGATTTCAAAACGCGAGACATCCTTCTTACCGAGGCTGTTTCAACTCTTATTGCCGGCGTATGCGGCGGCGTTGCTCAAACCACTCCTTACATTGGTCAGCCGGCTTACAAAGCAATGGGAAGCCGCGCAGGCTATACTTTGCTTACGGGACTTTTCGTCGGATTCGGCGGCTTTCTAGGTTACGTATCTTTCTTTGTTGAGTTTATCCCGCGTGCGGTGCTTGCACCCATCTTAATTTTTGTCGCGCTGGATATAATGGTGCAGGCCTTCAAAGCTGTTCCGCCCGCGCATACAACGGCCGTTGCTTTCTCCTTCTTCCCCAACGTTGCAAGACTACTTCAAATTCAATTAAGCAACCCAGACGTAGTGCCGCTTGCAAAGTTTAACCAGCTGCTTGCTGTACCGGGAAAAACCCTGCCGCAGATGCTTGTAATTGTAGCGCTGGGAAACGGATTTATTTTAACTGCCATGCTTTGGGGCGCATTTGCCGCAAAGCTTATAGACAGAAAGCTTAAGCAGGCTAGTGCTTACCTTGTAATTACCGCGCTGTTCACATTCTTCGGAGTAATACACTCGGCTAACCCGGACGGCAATATGTACTTCCCCTGGCAGTTGAGCGGAGTTTTCCAGCAGATACCCTATCAATTTACAGTTGCATATTTAGTTCTTGCTGCAATGCTGTTCTTTTTATCTTATACGAAGAAGAGCAAAGAGCCGGTGAGCTTTGTGGAGTAAATTAATTTTCAGACGAAGTTGGACGGAAGGGATTTAATTTTTTTTGAGAAGTTCTAAATTATGATTGAATTACACACCCCTTTAATTCCCCTCTCGAGTTTACCTGCCCCTAAGGCAGGAGGGGAAAGCGCAAAGAGCAAGGGGTGTGTTGAAAAGAGTTAACACTTAATAAAACACCTAATGCCCCGGCATGCCGGTTAAAGGCATTGGTTGTTTATACCTTCAGGCCAGAGCTTCCTTTAGAACTTCATACAATTGTTCCCGGGTAAAAGGTTTGGAGATATAGTGAGTACAACCTGCGGAAATAAATTTTTCTTTTTCTCCATGCATAGCGTACGCAGTAAAAGCTATTATCGGAGTATTTTTATATGTAGGAAACTTTCTAATTTCGTTCACAGCATCTAAGCCACTCATCCTTGAGCCTAAGTTTATATCCATAAGTATAGCGTCAAATTCGTTTGATCTGCATAATTCAACTGCCTCAGCACCGCTGTTTGTGCCGCTCATTATGTATTCTTTTTTTAAATATATTTTTGTAATCGACATGGCTACTTCATCGTCTTCTACAACCAGTATTGAAGGCTTATTTTTTTGTGCGCGGTTTTTTACGCCGCCGATATTATAATCTTCCCTTTGCAGCCCGGCCTTTGTGCTGTTAATATTACAGGGCAGCTTAACTATAAATGTTGACCCCTTCCCTACTTCGCTTTCCACCGAAATGCTTCCTTTAAGCTTGTCCACAAATTTTCTGGTAATAGTAAGTCCCAATCCCGTGCCTTCAAAATTTCTTGCATATCCTTCGCTGGCCTGTCTGAACTCTTCGAATATAATATCCAGGCTTTCCCTGTGAATTCCGATCCCGGTATCTACTACTTTTATAACAATCCATTTGTTTCCATTGATGAGCTCTTCGTCGGCAAGAACAGTAACCCCTCCTTTGCCGGTAAACTTAACTGCATTGCTTATCAGGTTCTCAACAATTTCAGTATAAAGTCTTTTATCCAGTCTTATATTAAAACTATTAAACTTAGAATCCAGTATGAGGAACAGCCCTTTTTTATCGGCAATGCTTTTAGACAACTTAATTATTCCCTTAATGCATTCTATAGCGTCGAACTCAGAATAGACAATATCCAGCCTGTCGGCCTCAATGCGTGAAAGGTCTAGAATAAGATTTAAAGTTTCCAGCAGCCTTCCGCCGCTATTGTAAATTGTCTCAGCCATGTCTCTAAGCTCGTCATTTTTTATTTCGGTACTAAGTATCTGTGAAAAACCCAGTATGCCTATTAACGGAGTTCTAAGCTCGTGGCTCATATTTGCAAGGAAGCTGGATTTAAGCCGGTTCATCTCTTCGGCTTTTTCTTTTGCATTTAAGATTTCTTGCTCAATATCTTTTCTTTCGGTTATATCCAGTATAGTTCCGAAGATATAAGCAGCTTTATTGTCGTCTTCATATTCAAGCTCAGCATTTTCAAGTATCCATATTTCTTCGCCGGTAATTTTTCTGCCTTTGGTCTCGTAATTTTTAAGTTCTTTTTCTTTAATCAATTTCCGAATGAATAGATCCCTTGTCTCTTTATTAGGGTAAAAAGTATAGGCGTCGGATATAATAACTTCGTCAATGGTTTTATATCCATAAATATTTGCAAAAGCCTGATTGCACGAAATAACCTTACCTTCTATTGTTGTTATAAATACACCGGCAAGGTTTTTTTCGAACAAGGCTCTGTATCTTTTCTCGCTTTCCTCAAGCAGCTCTATAGATTTTTTTCTTTCCGTTATATCAATTAAAATTCCTCTAATACCTACCGGCACATTTTCCTTATATATAGGGTTTGCATAAACAATGCAGGGAAATTCGGTTTTATCTTTTCGCAGCACATTAATTTCAACTCCGCCAAAACGGGCCCCGGACAGAACTTGATGAAATTTTTCAAAAATAAATGTCTTATCCTTCTCGTTAAGTATATGCTCTACTAAAATGCCTCTCTCCAAATCATCTTGCATAAATTGAAAAGTTTCGATGCCGGTTTTATTTATATAAGTAATTTCCATTTTTGTATTTGCTTCAAAAATAGTTTGGGGCAGCAGTTCTGCCAAATCTCTAAATCTTTTTTCACTTTCGCTTAGCCTTTCTAACGCAGTAGATTTCTCTTCGGCCAAATTATTATTTGATTCAAATTTTTCAGCCAGGCTCATAGATGAAGCAAGGAAAACAACAAGCAGCTTCATTAAGCTGATGTTCCCTTCGGTTATTGAATTGGGTAATTTATAAACAATATTAAGTATTCCTGTTATTACATTATTGTGTAAAAGAGGAAAAATCATAATTGACCGTATTCCCATTTTACGGGCGGAGATTTTATCTACCCTCTCATCAATTTCAGTATCCTGGCAGATAGTAATTTCTCCTGTTCTGTAGCAATAGCCTGCAAGGCTGCTATTTATATTCAATTTTATTTCCCCGTATTTTTTAAATAGCCCGGAAGAAGCTTTAAATTTTATCTCTTCGTTTTCAACGAACCCGATAGTTGAACCGTCTGCGTGTGTAATTGCTTGTGCATTCTCCACTATTAAGTTCATAATGTCTTCAATATCAAATGAAGAAGATAGTATTCTCTGTTTTACCGCAATTGCGGTCTCAAGTTGAGTATTGTATATTTTTATTTTTTCTTCGGCTAATTTCCTTTCGGTTATATCTACATGAACAATAATTAATCTCACAGGTCCTTCGCCTTCAAACTTATTCACAATGCTTACAAACCACTTGTTACCGTCGGGAAGCAGGCATTGGCATTCCTGTCTGTATTCCTTTGCATAGCCATTTAAAACAGACATAATACCGGTGGCAAATTTTATCGACTCGGAATTCTGGCGGCATTTTTCAAGATAGTTTTCACCTTCTTTCAAGCCTTGCGGTATAGGCGAGCTAAGGACGGCGTTATCTATCCACTTTGTATTTACAAAAAGTATTTTCCCGTTTTCTTCAATTACGCCTAGCTGAACTCTTTGAGAATTTAAAGTTGACCTTGTAAATCGCCCGGCTTCCCTTAGTGCTTCTTCGGCAGCCTTTCTTTTGGCTTTTTCTTCCAATTCATGTAGTGCCCGGTATATTGCAGGGATAAGCTTTGCAAGCTTGTCCTTAAGAACATAATCGGTAGCGCCCATTTTCAGGGCTTCAATAGCACGGTCCTCTCCAATATGCCCTGAGACGTAAATATAAGGGACATCGGGCGCAAGCTCTTTAGCCATACTTAGCGCTTCTAACCCGTTAAAAGAAGGCAATGCAAAGTCTGAAATTATTAAATCGAAAGTCTCGTTCTTAAGAGCATCGGAAAAAGCCGATTTAGTCTCTACTCTTTTTATTTTACAGAATGCTAATTCCGAATTTATCGTTTCGTGAATTAACATCGCATCTGCTTCGCTATCTTCAAGATGAAGAATGTAAATTATTTTTTTCATATAACCTCCCGTTATTTTTAAGGAGGCATCCTTATGTACATTTTAATAATATAGAATTGTTTTAATAAATTCCTACTCGCTTGTAAGATAAAAAAGGCTTATCTGTGTAAGCCGGTTAAATTGATGGTTGTAGCTGAGTTAAATGTAAAAAAATATATGGTAAAAATTGTGATGTGTAACAAAGAGAACTCTGCATTCAGAAATGTAAAAAACACCCGGCGTTTTGGACGCACCGGGTGTTTCCAAATTAATTGCTTAGCAAATCCCAGCCGTGCTTGTTCATCTGGTAGAATATTATACCGCCGAAAACAAATCCGCCGATCATAAATAAAACGCCCAGCATAAGGCTGCCTATTATTATTTGACCGAGACCGAATAAGAAGCAATAGATCATAGCTACGCCGCAGATCCAGTTTATCAAATTAAGTATTCCGTCTTTAGAAGGAGTAATATCGGAAGCCTCTTTGGCTATCGGGCCCCAAAGGCTTGCGTTCGGTCTAACTCTTCTGTAAAACGAAAGCAGCTTTTCTTTAGGCTCGCTTGAGGTAAGCATGGTTACCGTAACCCAAACAATAGTAGTAAAGCCAACAGTTATTAATAATAAATACGCAAACTGCCTGGGATCGTTTTCATCAAAATGAAAGCCGGTCTGAAGAGTAATGGAAACAATAAATGCAGCCACCATAGCCGAGATTTCACTCCAGGCATTTATACGCCACCAGAACCAGCGCAGGATGTATACCAGTCCCGTCCCCGCACCAATTGCCATAAGGAATCTCCACGCGTCGGCAATTGAATCCATATAAAAGGTTACTATTGCCGAGAGTATCATTAAGACCATAGTAACAACCTGAGAAAAATTAACGTAATGCTTTTCGGCTTTTTTAGGAACGAGTCTTCTATAGACGTCGTTAACCAGATAGCTTGCGCCCCAGTTTAACTGTGTGCCTATAGTGGACATATAAGCTGCGGCAAAAGCTGCTATCATTAGTCCGCGCAGGTACGCTGGCAGATCGGAGACTAAAATTCTAATATAACCCGTTTCCGGATCCGCCAGAAAGCCGGGATCGTGCTGAAGCCTGACAACTGCAACAAGCGCAACTATTATCCAGGGCCAGGGTCTTAAAGCATAGTGTGCAACATTAAACCACAAAGTTGCCAGCAGAGAATGCTTCTCATTCTTGGCGCTGAATATCCTTTGCGCTATATAGCCGCCGCCGCCGGGCTCGGCACCGGGGTACCATGAAGCCCACCAGTTAACCGCGATGAAAACGAAAAATGTTATCATAGGCATCCAGGTTGAATTCAGATCTGGCACCATAGCAAGAATGGAGCTGGTCGACTCGCGGGCTTTATCAATCGCATGAAGCTGGTTTATAAGCGAGCTCATACCGCCTGTGGCATTAACGGCAAATACGGCCAGAAGGATTACCATTCCCATCTTCAAAACAAATTGGAACAGATCTGTCCACAATACTCCCCACAGCCCGGATAGAGTTGATATGGAAGCGGTAATAAACATTATTGCAATCGCAATAGCCAGTGCTTCTATTTTGTTTACACCCAGAACGAGCATCATAATTTTTACAATAGCCAGGTTAACCCAGCCCATAATAATTAAATTGATGGGAAGGCCCAGATAAACGGCGCGGAAAATTCTTAAGAACGCAGCGGGCTTGCCGCTGTAGCGTATTTCTGCAAACTCAACATCCGTAAGCACACCTGCACGGCGCCAAAGCTTTGCATAAAAGAAGACCGTAAGTATACCGCTGAATACCATACTCCACCAGATCCAGTTTCCTGCAATCCCGTTTCTTGCAACAAGCCCGGAAACAACAAGCGGAGTATCGGCTGCAAATGTAGTTGCAACCATAGAAGTACCTGCCAGCCACCAGCTTACATTTCTGCCGGAGACAAAAAAATCACTAACACTTTGAGTCGCCCTTTTCCGTAGGTAAAGACCAACCGAAAGGTTGAAAATGAAATAGAGCGCAATAACGATCCAGTCAATTAAACTCAGCTGCATTTTACCTCTCCGTTTTTAGTAGTAAAATTTATACCCGGCCAACCTAAGCAATTTTATTTTCATTTTCTATTATAGCCGGGCATAATTTATTAATATAATTTTTCTTGACTTAATTGAAATTTTATTTCATCTTAAAAGCAAGAGGCATAGCCGCGCGCAGAAAAAAAGAAACCCGGCTGCTATTAAAGAACCGGGCCTCTTAAAGAATAAATTTTAGAATTTTAATCTCAACTCATCAAGGCTGCTATTGAAGCGGTGTTTACAATATCCTCAGCGCTGCACCCGCGGCTAAGATCGAAGTAAGGCTTTTTCAATCCCTGGATGATCGGGCCGATAGCCTCACCTTTACCAAGCCTCTGTGCAATCTTATATCCTATATTGCCTGCATCAAGATCTGGAAATATTAAGACGTTGGCGCGGCCTGCAACCTGGCTACCGGGTGCCTTTCTTCTCCCTACCGAATCTACAATCGCAGCATCAAATTGAAGCTCGCCGTCAACCTGCAGATCGGGCCGTTTGCTTTTTACAATATTCAATGCAGCGCGAACCTTATCAACCATTTCATGTTCCGCGCTACCTTTTGTTGAAAAAGAAAGCATTGCAATGTAAGCCTTTTCGCCGGTCAGCTTCTCGTGGTTTTCCGCAGTAGAAATTGCGATATCCGCAAGCTGCGCCGAATCCGGGCTGGGAACAACGGCGCAGTCGGCAAAGCTGTATGTTTTTTCTGGAAAGACCATAAGGAAGAAACTGGAAACGGTGGATATTCCTTCCGGCATTCCTACGCACTGTATGCCTGCTCTTAAAACATCCGCCGTGGATGCCGTGGAACCGGCAACGCTTCCGTCGGCCATTCCTTCCCTAACCATCATAGCGCCGAAGAATAGATCGCGCTTAACGGTATCTTTTGCCTCTTCTATTGAGATGCCTTTCTTCTTTCTTAAGTTGAAATAGATGTTGGTAAAGTCGCTAAGCTTATCGGCCTTAAAAGGATCTATAATCCTGATGCCGGCAAGATCGACGTTCAATGCTTTGGCGCTGTTTCTTATCTTCTCTTCATCTCCCAGAGTAATAACAGAGACTACTTTTTCTTTAGTTAAAATTTCGGCAGCCTTTAATACTCTTTCGTCGTGAGACTCCGGCAGAACAATAGTTTTTTTCCTTCTAGCTGCTTTTTCCTTTATACTATCTAATAATGAATTTCCCATAATTTTTCCCTATAAAAAATAAATTTTGCACAGTAAAATTAAGAATAATATGCGGGAATTTTTAATTAATCTTTGCCGATTGATATATTTTTATATATTATATGGAAACGGTTTATTACGGTTTGTAGACAATAAATGCCCCCTCCATCTCCCCCAAAGGGGGAGAGAAAAATACTCGGTCGGAGTATTGACTCCGACCTGCGTTGAGAGACACCCATGACCCACGGGTCGGGGTATTTAAAGTCCTCCCTTTGGGGGAGGATTTAGAAGGGGCCAATAAAGTGAATTTGAGATTATCATTTATCGTTGATTATTGATATGAAAACCCATAAATTCACACTCTTAATTTTACTATGATAGCTGAAAATTTAAAGATTGTAAGAGAAGCTATAGACAGGAAGTGCTTCGAGGTAAACAGGCAGCCTTCCGAAATAAAGCTGATTGCGGTGTCAAAAAATTTCGGGATAGATTACATAAACGAAGCAATTAAACTCGGTTTGAGTGATTTCGGCGAAAACAGGGCTCAGGAACTGGATAAAAAACATGAAATCCTTGGGGATAAGATTACCTGGCACTTCATAGGAAATTTGCAAAGAAACAAGGTTAGGTTTGTTGTTAACTCCGCCGAATTTATTCACTCAGTAGATTCTCTATTGCTGGCGTCTGAAATAAATAAATGCGCCGGTAAAAAAAATAAAATTCAAAAAGTTCTTTTACAAATTAAAACCTCCAAAGAGGAAACGAAATCCGGTTTAACGGAATTCAGCGAAATTAGAGACCTGGCATTATACTGCAAGGATTTTTCAAATTTGGATTTAGCGGGCTTGATGACTATTGCTCCTTTTACAGACGATAAAGATTTAATTAGGAAAAGCTTTACTCAATTGCGTAAATTGAAGGAGAGATTAAATTCTGAAAACTTGAATTTAAAAGAACTATCCATGGGAATGACGTCTGATTACGAAATTGCTATTGAAGAAGGCGCCACGATGCTGAGGATAGGATCGGGAATATTCGGAGAAAGAGATTATTCAAAAGATTGGAAGGAGAACCTATGAAGGTTTCCCCCATTAGCATTAAAAAGCAGGAGTTCAATAAGGCTTTAAGAGGGTACGATAAGGACGAGGTACAAGCCTTCCTAGATAAGCTTGCAGACGAATTCGAATCGCTTCAAAAAGAAAACGATTCATTAAAAAAGGAGCTTGAAGAATCTACCGTCAAACTGGTTGAATTCAGGAGGATAGAAAAAAACCTGCAGGACACTTTATTAAAAGCACAAGAGTCCTCGACCAAGTCCATAGAATCGACCAAGAAGCAGGCTAACCTTATGATTAAGGAAGCCGAAATTAAAGCCTCGCAAATTTTGGAAAAGGCCAGGGAGAACGCGAACGATATTAGAAATGCGGTTATCAATTTAAGAGAGGAACGCGACCTAATAATTGCCAACCTTAAATCTATTATTAATTCGCAGAGCCATCTGCTGGAAATGAAAGTTGAAGAAGCAGGTGAAGAGACAACCGACGTAAAACAGGTTGAGCAGGCAAAAAAAATAGATATTAACGTTGACGAAATAGTAAATAAACTCTTATAAGATGATGGACAACTTAATTCAAAAAATAAACGAGACTGTTAAGGTAATAAGAGAGAAAACCCGGAACGAATACCCGGTGGGGATAATTCTGGGAACCGGTCTAGGCGGGCTTGTTAAGGAAATAAATATAAGTTTTGAAATAGACTATGCCGACCTTCCGCATTTTCCGCTGTCTACCGTGGAGTCTCACAGAGGGAAATTAATTTTCGGAACAATAAACGGGAAAAAGGTTGTTGCAATGCAGGGCCGCTTTCATTATTACGAAGGCTATACTATGCAGCAAATTACTTTTCCCGTAAGAGTAATGAAGTTTCTCGGAGTAAAGTCTTTGCTTGTTTCCAATGCGTGCGGAGGAATGAATCCTATATACCAAAAAGGCGACGTTATGCTGATGGTAGACCACATAAACCTGCTGGGAGACAACCCGCTTATTGGTAAGAATGAAGACGAGCTCGGGCCCCGCTTCCCGGATATGAGCGAGCCTTACAGCCTGGAACTGATTAAGATTGCCGAAGAGGTTGCGCTTGAAAATAAGATAAGGGTCCAGAAAGGCGTATATGTAGCCGTACCCGGCCCCAACCTGGAAACTAAAGCCGAATACAGGTTCTTAAGAGCAATAGGAGCCGATGTAGTGGGGATGTCCACGATTCCTGAAAATATAGTTGCAAACCATATGGGAATGAAAGTGCTCGGCATAAGCATAATAACCGATGAATGTTTCCCCGATGCTCTTAAGCCTGCAAAGGTTGAAGAGATTATTAAGACAGCTATGGAAGCCGAGCCGAAGATGACTTTGATTATGAAAGAAGTGATTAAGAGGCTATAATGGAAAAGAAAAAGCTTATCTATTATTCAACGCCGGGGCTGCTGGGCGTACTAATGTTTGCATCCAACTTCTTAAATACAAATTTGTTTAAGTTCGGCGACAATAATTTTGCCGTTTGGTTCGTTCTCTCTGTACTGTGCTTTGCATGCGGCTGGTTTATCAACAAAACATTAGGCTGGCGCTCGGGCGGTAAAATTGTCTTCTCTATGATTATTTCCGTAACAATTATCAGCGTGCTGATGATTTCTTTTTTCCGGGACTACTTTGCAGCCAACGAACTGTTAACCGAGAACTTAATTCTTTACAGCTTAAGGGATATTACCCTGGGCGCTATGGCGTTCTTCGGAATGTCTGTCGTGGAAATTCTAACGCTTCAAAAAGAGTTTCTGGTGCTTAAGGAAAAGTTCAACGTGTACGAAAACCTGGCGATAGATGCTAAAAAGGAAGCGGAGCTTGAGCTGAGAGAAGCAAAAATACATGCCCAGAAAATAATTAACGATGCCGAGCTTAACGCCAAAAATATCTTCCTAAAGAAAGAAAGAATAGAACAGGAACTGAAAGAGTTTATCCAGGCCGAAAAAGAATTAATAAAGAGATATGAAGACATCGGATGATTTGCAGAGTTTAATAATTGAAAAATCAAAATTGTATTCACGACTAAAAAAATAAAAACAGAAAGTTGTTCTCAAGTACATGTTCAAACAAAATCTAGAAAAAATAAACTATCCGGAGATTGAAGAAAAGATTTTAAAGTTCTGGCAGGAAAATAAGATTTTCGAAAAGAGCGTTTCCACACGCGACGAATCCAAGTCCTTCACCTTTTACGAAGGGCCGCCTACTGCCAACGGAAAGCCAGGCATACACCATGTTATGGCAAGGACTCTTAAAGACCTGGTATGCAGGTATAAGACGCTTAAAGGTTACAGGGTTGAAAGGAAAGCAGGCTGGGATACCCACGGGCTGCCGGTAGAAATAGAAGTAGAAAAGAAAATAGGTATTAAGCATAAAAGCGAAGTACTGGATTACGGAGTTGAGAAATACAACCAGAAGTGCAGGGAGTCGGTATTTACTTACCTCGATCTGTGGGAAAAGATGACTACTCGCATGGGCTACTGGATCGATCTCAATTCGGCTTATATTACTTTAAAGAACGATTACATCGAATCCGTCTGGTGGGCGCTAAAAACTCTATTCGACAAAGGATTAATTTATAAAGATTATAAGATAGTTCCGCAGGACCCGAAGTCCGAAACAGTGCTTTCATCGCATGAACTGGCGCTCGGATACAGGGAGACAAAAGATCCCTCGGTGTATGTCCTATTCAAATTAAAAAAAGAGGATGCCTACTTCCTGGTGTGGACGACGACACCGTGGACACTTATATCGAACGTTGCGCTTGCAGTCGGCAAGGACGTTGATTACGTAAAGATTAAACATAACGATAAGAATATTATTCTTGCCAAAGGACGCCTTTCAGTAATTGACGGAGAGTATGAACTTGTTGAAGAGATGAAGGGCAAAGATCTAGAAGGCACGGAGTACGAACAGTTTTTTGACTATATAAAAGTTACAGACAACCCGGCACACAAGGGTAAGAAAGCCTTCTTTGTTGCTTTGGGAGATTTTGTAAGTACCGAGGAAGGCTCCGGAATAGTACATATTGCACCGGCGTTCGGCGCTGACGACTATGAGCTTTCGAAAAAATACAACATCCCTATGGTGCAGCCGGTTACACGCGGCGGATTGTTTACGGACGAAGTTACCGATTTTGCCGGTCAGTTTGTTAAGGATGCCGACAAAGGCATAATCCAGAAAATGAAAGAAGAAGGCAAGCTATACAGGAAGGAAACCATTACCCACTCATATCCTTTCAGCTGGCGGCATGAAGACGTGCCCGTTATTTATTATGCAAGGGAATCGTGGTTCATCCGCACTACTTCAATTGCAGAAAGAATGGTTGAACTGAACAGGACCATCAACTGGCAGCCGCCGGAAGTAGGCGCCGGCAGGTTTGGAAACTGGCTGGAGGAAAATAAAGACTGGGCTCTTTCCCGCGACAGGTTCTGGGCTACCCCGCTCCCCATCTGGCTTAGCGACGACGGCGATATGCTTGCCGTTGGCAGCGTAGAGGAATTGAAGGAAGGATATATCGAGGAAAACGGGAAGAGAATCTCCGTAAAAGATATAGCTGATATCGATCTGCACAAACCTTTCGTAGATAAAATATTGTTTGAGCGCGGCGGAAAGATTTACAAAAGAACGCCCGAGCTGATAGACGTCTGGTTCGATTCCGGATCGATGCCTTTTGCACAATACCATTACCCGTTCAAAAATAAAGAATGGTTTGAGAAGCGTGCCTTCCCTGCAGATTTTATTTGTGAAGGCATTGACCAGACAAGAGGATGGTTTTACACTCTTCATGCAATTTCAACTATGCTGTTTAACAGCGTGGCTTTTAAAAACATAATTGTTAACGAGCTTATACTGGACAAGAACGGATTGAAGATGTCCAAGTCAAAAGGCAATACCGTCGACCCGTTCGAGCTCTTCGATAAATACGGGGCAGACGCTACAAGGTGGTACCTTGTAACAAACAGCCCGCCCTGGCGTCCTACATTGTTCGATGAAGATGGATTGGTGGAAGTTCAAAGAAAATTCTTCGGCACACTGCTTAATACTTATTCATTCTTCGCGCTTTACGCCAACATAGATGAGTTTGAATTCAAGCAGGACTTGCTTCCGTACGAGTCCAGGCCGGAGATAGACAGATGGATAATATCCAAACTAAATTCTCTGGTAGCCGACTATGAAAAGATGATGGATGAGTATGATGTAACGAAAGCTGCAAGAGCAGTTTCGGATTTTACTATCGACCATTTGTCCAACTGGTACGTAAGGCGCAGCAGAAGGCGCTTCTGGTCCGGAAGGACTCCTTCGGAGAAATCCGGGATGAACGAAAGCAAGCTTTCCGCGTATCAGACGCTTTACGAATGCCTGGTAACAATTGCAAAATTAACATCGCCGTTTGCGCCTTTTATTTCGGAAGAGCTTTACCACAACCTTAACATGGTTACTCACAGGGAAAATTACGAATCGGTTCACCTGGCAGCCTTCCCGGAAGTAACGTACATTGAAAAGGCGCTGGAAGAAAAAATGGAAATTGCTCAAAAAGTTGTATATCTTACACGGTCGATGAGGGCAAAGAATAATCTTAAGGTAAGGCAGCCGCTTAAGAAGATTATGGTAGTTGTAGACAGCGCGAAACGGGAAGCTCTCGGCAATATGAAAGATGTAATTCTAGAGGAAGTAAACATTAAAGAATTAATAGTACTTAAAGACGATTCCGAGATCGTAAACAAGTCGGCAAAGGCAAACTTCAAATCTATCGGGCCCAAGTTCGGTAAGAATGTAAAAGCCGTGGCCGCGCTTATCAAGGATTTCGGCAAGGACGAAATCTCCCGGGTAGAAAGCGGAGAAAAAGTAAAAGTTCAGATTAACGGAGAGGAGCTGGAGATTACCAAGGACGATGTGGAAATAATAAGCTCCGAAATTACCGGGTGGGTAGTAGAAACAGAGGAAGGCGTAACGGTTGCCCTGGATACCGAGCTTACCGATGATTTGGTTGCGGAAGGATTCGCAAGAGAATTCGTGAACCGCGTCCAAAACATGAGGAAGGATGCCGGGTTCGAGGTAACGGATAGAATTAAAATAAATTTTAACGCTAGTAATAAACTAGTTGAGGCAGTCAGCTCATTTAAGGATTATATTTCAAACGAGACCCTTGCCGGCGAAATAATTAACGGTACAACCGCCGCCGGAGGATTCAATCAAGTTTGGAAAATCGGGGAGTATGATTGCTCCATTCAAATAGAAAAGGTTTTTTCCTAAAATAAGGAGACCATGTTATGATAAAAAAATCTACCAATAAAAAAATTGCGGCTAAAAAAACTGTTAAGAAAGCTGTAAAGGCTAAGCCTGCCGTAAAGCCTAAAAGCACGGCAAGTGCAGCTAAAAAGGCTGCTGCAAAAGCAACGCCAAAGAAGCAAGTTAAAAAAGCTGCTGTAACAAAGAAGACTACTAGCATTAAAAAACCAACTAAACCGAAAACTATAGAAAAAAAGACAGGACCAACGAAACCAATGCAGAGAAAGAAGATAATTCAGCCGGAAGCTCCAGCAGTTGTTGAAACACCGGTTTTAAGTGCAGCAGAAGCGCGCGCAATCGCTATTCAAAATATTAAAGGCTACGGAAAAGAAGACCTTGAACATTTCAGAAAGATTATTCTTGCAAGAAGAGACGAGATTATCGAACAGTTGCAAAACTTGAAAGACCAGATGCTAGACCCCACTACGGGTGAATATATAAATGAGAACTCTCCCTATTCCCTGCATATGGCCGAACAGGGTACCGATGCGATGGAAAGAGAAAAAACATTTTTATACGCTCAAAGAGAAAATAAATTTTTAGGATATTTAGAAGATGCGCTCAAAAGGATTGATGCCGGCACGTACGGAATCTGCATCGAGTGTATAGATGAACCGCAGCACCTGTGCGAGACATGCCCTCTTATTCCGAAGGCAAGACTGGAAGCGGTTCCTCACAGCCAGCTGTGCCTGCCCATTAAACAGCGGCAGGAAAAAAGATAAGTTTTCCTCCTTAAAATTTGACCTGGACTAAGGTGCTTTAGATTTTATTGAATTGAAGGTATGCAGTGAAAGTTTTATTTGTATCTCTGTTTGTAGTAATAGTAGACCAGATTTCCAAACTGGCGGTAAAAGGATTTTCACTGCCTCTGTTAAATCTCCATTTTAACGGTATGCTTGCCGGCCAAAGAATTCCATTGCTCGGGGATTTTTTCAACATAACATTTGTTGAAAACCCGGGAATCGCATTCGGTATTAACTTCGGCATCACCTTCAAAATTCTTGTTTCTCTTTTCTCGCTGCTTGCCAGCATATTTTTATTGATCTATCTTTACAGAAACAGGAATAAGCCCCTCGTATTTAGATTGGCGGTCGCCTTAATTTTAGGCGGCGCAATCGGCAACCTGTTCGACAGAGTTTTTTACGGAGTAATATACGGTTACGGCCCGCTGTTCTACGGAAAGGTAGTCGACTTTTTTAACATAAAATTATTCGACCTATACATATTCAACAGAATTTTGGGAAACTATGTTTTTAATGTAGCCGATCTTGCCGTAACAAGCGGAGTGGTTTTACTCATTTATTCGTTGAACAAGCAGAGAGAATCGGAAAGCCAGCCGGCTTCTATTATTGAAAATTATCTAGCGGAAAGTAAAGAATAGCTTGAGAGTAATATTTGTATCAATAGCCATAGTAATTATAGACCAGGTTTCGAAACTGTTAGTTAAGGGGTTTTCAATTCCCTTCTTAAACATACATTACCACGGAATGTATCCCGGTCAAAGAATCCCTATCCTCGGAAATTTTTTCAGGCTGACGTTTATTGAGAACCCCGGCATGGCGTTCGGTTTCGATCCCGGGCTAAACATGAAGCTGTGGATCTCTTTATTTTCACTGGTAGCGAGCGCAGGCTTGTCGGTCTATCTTTATATAATAAGGAAGAAGAACCTTACTTTAAGGATAGCAATCGCAATGATACTCGGCGGTGCAGTCGGCAATTTAATAGACAGAATGTTTTACGGAATCTTTTATCACTACGCTCCGTTGTTCTACGGAAGGGTTGTGGACTTTCTGGACTTCGACTTCTTCAAGTTTAATCTTTTCGGACGAAGCTTTGACAGGTGGCCTATATTCAATTTCGCAGATGCATCAGTTACTATCGGCGTTCTAATTTTGATTTTCTTTTACCGCAGTGCAAAGTCGGAAGAATATGAAGCTAATGATACTGCGGGTGAAGCCGGAGTTTCCGCAGAATCAATCTCCGGCCGGGACAAAACAGATTAGCGGACTATAGCCACACTCACTCATTCAACTGCCTTCTGTTCAGTCCAAGGCGGGAATCTTTCTCTTAAACTTGATCTTGATCTTAAACTTGATCTTGATCTTGAACTTAAACTTGATCTTGAACTTAAAGATTTATGTCTAAAATTATAAACGAAAAAAAATACACAATAACTGTTCCGCCCGGTAAAAAGAAAGAACGGATAGACACCTTTCTTACCAACTGCATTGAGAACGCTACAAGATCGAAAGTACAAAAACTGGTCGAAGCAAATCTGGTTTCCGTTAACGGCAAGTTTGTAAAGCCCAGCTACAGCGTTATGCCGAATGATTTAATTGAGGCCGTTATCCCCATAGAGCCGCGGCCTGAGGAGACGGAGCCGGAAGAAATTCCTCTCGACATAATTTTTGAGGATGATTACCTCCTTATTGTAAACAAGCCTGCCGGTATGGTTGCTCACCCGGCTTACGCAAACTATACGGGCACCCTGGTAAACGCACTGCTTCACCACACTCAAAAGCTAAGCGGAGGAGGCGTACCGGGAAGGCCAGGAATTGTGCACCGCATCGACAAGGATACAAGCGGACTGCTAGTTGTTGCCAAGGACGATTGGACACACGCTAAACTGGCAGAACAGTTTTCGCGCCACTCATTGGAGCGGGAGTACCAGGCCGTTGTTTGGGGTCTCTTTAAAGAACCGAAAGGAGAAATAAATTCCAACATAACCCGCAGCAAATCCGACAGGAAAAAATTTACAGCCAGCAGCAGCGAAGGAAAAACTGCAGTTACATTCTACGAAGTTTTAGAGCAATTTGAATTCTGTTCTTTAATCAAGCTGAATTTAAAAACAGGAAGAACTCACCAGATTAGAGTCCATTTATCCAGCATCGGTCATCCTGTTTTCGGCGACCCGGTATACGGCGGCAGACATGTTGTGTACGATTACGGCAGCGCCAAAATAAAAAGCAGAGTAACGAACCTGCTTGATATAATGAAAAGGCAGGCTTTGCACGCAAAAACGCTCGGCTTTATTCATCCACATAAAAAGGAATTTGTAAGATTCGATTCCCAGCTCCCCATGGATATGTTGGAGCTGTTGGAAAAGCTGAGAGGATAGATTCAATTTAAATGATTTTCTGCGCGCCGTAATGCAGGCAACAAATTTATACTCGCCTTTTATACCCAAATTGCCCGTAGCCTGATGTTTCCAAATCTTGAACTTGAACTTAGACTTGAACTTGAACTTAAACATGAACATGAACTTTTTTGGGTAAAAGGCAAAATAAATATAAATTAGAATATCTCTTATAATTTAAATGGAGATTTAATGAGAATATTCTTCAGTACGCTTCTTCTTACCTTGTTCACGGGGGCTCTCGTCTTTCCGCAACAAAATTCCGGCAGAAAGTATAACGCTTTTTCCGGCACTATGGTACTTACCGTAGAAGCCGGTCCTACAATCGGGCAGACCGATTATTCAAAGACAAAGGCCGATTATATGGGACGCGCTTCATTAGAATATTTTTTGCCCGCTTACTCCCAAAGCTCCTTCGGAATAAAAGCCTTTGGCGGAGGAGGGTATATTACCGGCAGCGATGCCGCTCTTACACCCGACCTTTTTAGAACAAAGCTTTCCTTCCTGGGCGGAGGAATTGTTTACTCATTATCTCTGGGAGACTATGTGTTCCCCTACATATTTGCCGGCGCCACATACCTGTGGTTCGATCCTTACCAGAACAACGGCGTAAAAATGCCTAACAATATTAAAGGTATTTATTCCAAGCGCGAGCTGGACTATAACGGCGAATTCGGATTTAGATTTTTATTAACCAGCAACCTAAGCTTTAACATAACCGGCGGCATCCAGTTAAGTCCCAACGATTACCTGGACGACGCGGCTATCGGGACAAATAACGATTTCTTTTATTATACCACTGCAGGATTTTCATTCTCATTTTTTGGCGACCACGACAGCGACGGCGACGGTGTGCCTGATTCAAAAGATATGTGCCCCAATACCCCAAAAGGCATAAAGGTGGATGAATCCGGATGCCCTCTGGACTCGGACCACGACGGCGTACCCGACTATCTTGATAAATGTCCTAATACTCCCAAGGGAGTTCAGGTTGATAAGGACGGCTGCCCGCTAGATTCGGACGGTGACGGAGTGCCAGATTACAGAGATATTTGTCCCAACACCCCAAAAGGAGTTAAGGTTGACGACCTGGGCTGTCCGCTCGATTCAGACGGCGACGGTGTGCCCGATTATCTAGACAAATGCCCGAACACTCCGCCCAACGTCTCGGTCGATTCCGAGGGCTGCCCGCTCGATTCGGACGGCGACGGTGTGCCCGATTATCTTGATAAATGCCCCGACACGGCTCCCGGCGTAAAAGTAGATTCAACCGGCTGCCCGGTGGCTGCTAAGCCTGTTCTAAAGCCCGAAAAAACTGTTGAGGAAAAACCGGAAGTAAAGCACTTTACTCTTAGCGCAGGTACAAACTTTGCTTTCGGCAAATCTACTCTTCTGCCCGCTGCTTATCCTGAGCTGGACAATCTAATTAAAATTATGAGAGACAATCCCAAATCAACTTGGAGAATAGAAGGCTATACAGACAATATCGGCTCTGATAAAGCAAACAAAAAAGTATCCCTCGAAAGAGCTCAGGCGGTGTTAAACTATTTCGTATCCAAGGGGCTGAACAAGAAGAGGTTCCTTGTTATAGGATTCGGGAAGGCCCGCCCGGTTGCCTCTAATTCCACTGAAGAAGGCAGAGCAAAAAATAGAGGAGTAGAAATTATAAGGGTAAAATGAAGTTAGGATTTAATAAATTTAATTTAAAAATAAAAGTATAATAGCGAGGTAAAAATGTTTGATGCAAATTATAAATTTACATGTGTCGACAGATTTCTGAAGTATGTAAAATACGATACTCAGTCGGACGAAGACTCAACAAGTTTTCCCAGTACGGAAAAGCAAAAAATTCTTTCCAAAGACCTTGCCGAAGAACTGAAAACCCTAGGGCTGGAAGATGCACACATGGATGAGTGGGGATACGTAATGGCTACTCTCCCGTCCAATACTAATAAGGATGTTCCGCCCATCGGTTTTATTGCGCATGTCGATACTTCTCCGGCCGTTACCGGTGCAAACGTAAATCCGGTTATAAATAGGAATTACCAGGGCGGGGATATTCAGCTTAAAAATGATCCGAACCAGGTAATTAGATTTAGCGATAATCCTGACCTCGCAAATATGATAGGACATGATATTATTACTACCGACGGCACTACGCTTCTAGGCGCCGACAATAAATGCGGCGTTGCAGAAGTTGTGGATGCAATTAATTATCTGCTGGCTCACCCGGAAGTAAAACACGGCCCGGTGAAAGTATGCTTTACTCCTGATGAGGAAGTAGGACGAGGTACCGAAAAAATCGATGTCAAGAAACTCGGTGCCGTAGCTGCATATACTGTTGACGGGCAAAGCCGGGGCGAAGTAGAGACAGAAACCTTCAGCGCAGACGCGGCTGTAATTAAAATCCACGGCAAGAATATTCATCCCGGCTATGCAAAGGGAAAAATGATAAACTCGGTAAGAGTAGCCTCCGCATTTTTAGAAAGCCTTCCTAAAGACCGCCTTTCTCCGGAAACGACTGAAGGGCGCGAAGGGTACGTCCACTGCACTAATGTAAGCGGCAACGAAGAGCTTACGACTTTAAAATTTATTATCCGCGACTTTGAAACGCCCAAGCTTAAGGAATATGAAAACTTGCTGAAAGAACTTGCTGAAAAAGCAGTGGGTAATTATCCGGGTGCAAGGCTTGAGTTTGAAGTAATAGAACAATACAGAAACATGAAAGAAGTTTTGGATAAGCATCCTGAAGTGGGAGGAAATGCAATTGAGGCTATGAAGAGGTTGAACATTAAGCCAATCTTAAGCCCTATACGCGGCGGAACAGATGGATCTCGCCTGTGCTTTATGGGATTGCCTACACCGAACATCTTTGCAGGCGAACATAGCTTTCATTCCAAACTCGAATGGGTTTCTATCCAGGATATGGAGCTAGTTGTTAAAGTAATTGTAGAGATTTGCAAAGTGTGGGAAGAAAGAGCATGAAGTAGAAAATAGATGGCTGTCAGCTGGAGGTTGAATAAAGAAAATTATTAAAAGAAGATGAAGCAACAAATATTAAAACAATTTTAGATGAGCTTTTGCCAAAGTACTCTTGTTCATAAATACAGTGGCGTATAAAATAATGGTTAAACCTCAACACGACATATTAAAGTCCCGTAGGGACGAAATAGATGATGCTGTCTAATAAATTTATTAAATATATCTCTAATATATCGTCCCTATAGGACTTTGATTTACTTTATTACATTTTTCTATAAATATGTCGTCCCTACGGGACTAATCACAAAAATGTTATGTCATAGTATTTATGAATACGTATACTAAGTTAAGCGCATATATTAATTACCTTGATGAAAAATGAAATCAATTGAAAAACCGACCGCCAACCGCCAACAGTCTACCCCCGAATTAATGGCCCCGGCAGGAGACTGGACAATGCTTACCGCCGCAATTAAGGCGGGCGCAGATGCTGTTTACTTCGGCGTGGATAAACTAAACATGCGGGCTAAGGCAGAAAACTTTTCTACCGGGGACTTGCAAAAGATTTCCGAATACTGTAAGGAACGAAATATAAAGACCTATCTTACACTTAACACAATCGTCTATGAAGAAGAGCTTGCAGAAGTTGAAGAAATTATAACAGCCGCTAAGGTTGCCGGGATTAACAGGGTTATCTGCTGGGACCTTGCAGTTGCGCAGATATGTAAAAAACTCCAAGTGGATTTCTGTATTTCCACACAAGGCTCGGTATCAAATTCCTTAAGCGCAAATTTTTATAAACAGATTGGTGCAGTAAGAATAGTGCTTGCCAGGGAATGCTCGCTTGAAGAGATAAAAAAAATCAGGGCGTATACAGATCTTGAAATAGAGGCATTCGTCCACGGTGCTATGTGCATTGCGGTTAGCGGCCGCTGCTTTATGAGCCACCACCTGTTCGGTAAAAGCGCAAACAGGGGCGAGTGCATACAGCCGTGCAGAAGAGAATTTGAAGTAACGGATACCGTTACCGGCAAGTCAATGCTTATCGGCGAGGATTATGTACTTTCTGCAAAAGATTTATGCACTATAGAATTTATTGACATGTTGATTGAAGCAGGAATAGATTCATTTAAAATAGAGGGAAGAAAAAGAAGCCCGGAATACGTTGCCAAAACCGTCTCAGTTTACCGGCGGGCGATTGATCTTTATTATATGGGCGAACTAACCGCTGAGATTAAAAAAGAATTATTGCGGGAACTGGAGAATGTTTACAACAGGGGCTTCTCATCCGGCTTTTATTTCGGCAAGCCGAGCTCCGAAGATTATTCCGATATATACGGAAGCAAAGCCAAGACAAGAAAAGTATACGCCGGCAAAGTTGTGAACTATTATAAAAAAACCAAAATAGCTCAGGCGTTTCTGGAATCCGGTGAAATTAAGACAGGAGACGAAGTTCTAATTATTGGTTCTAGTTCCGGAGTGGTTAACCTGAAAATCACCAATATATTTAAAGATGATGTTCAAACCGTAGCTGCGGCAAAAGGTGATATGATTACTTTTCCATGTGAAGAAACGGTAAGAAACAACGACAGAATTTATATCGTCGTCCAAATAAATGCCCCCTCCATCTCCCCCAAAGGGGGAGAGAAAAATACTCGGTCGGAGTATTGACTCCGACCTGCGTTAAAAGACACCCACGACCCAAGGGTCGAGGTATTTAAAGTCCTCCCTTTTGGGGAGGACTTAGAAGGGGCCAATAAAGGCTAAATAACCTGCGCCTGCCGGATTAAAAAAATATACGAATTAAAAATTTCCCGTTGTATCTTAAATTAAAACTAAATATCTTACAACAGTTATAATTGGTGCGGATTTATTTTCCCGACTTGTATTTTTTAGTGCGGCAGCAGGTTTAGCTTCTCCATTATTTTTGAAACCTCCTCCGATAGAGGAACCCTCTTAACAATAACTTTATTATTGTTCTTGTTTAACAATTTAGCGTCT
>JAKAJV010000029.1 GCA_021813585.1 Bacteroidota bacterium
ATAAGTCAGAATAACTTTTTCTACACTGGAGTTTAAGGCTGAATTATTCAAATGATTCAGCCTTATTTTTTATTATGCGAAAATCATTTGTCATTTCTGCCGCACTTATTTTAATTGTACTGGTTATTACCAGGGGCCTGCAGAGCGGGTACAAACAAAATAATCGTTTACCGGAGCGAGACTCGCTTGTTACAGTCTCCATTTCTGCTGTAGGCGATTTAATGTGTCATTCTGTTCAGTACGATTATGCAAGGGTGAGTGCCGACAGCTTTGATTTTTTTCCGGTCTATAGATTTGTAAATAGGTTTCTGCAGAGTTCCGATTTTACTTTCGGAAATCTTGAGACTGTTACTGCGGGTAAAGCCGCCGGGTATTCAGGGTATCCTTATTTTAATGCGCCCGATGATTTTATTTTACCTTTAAAACCGGCCGGGTTCGATTTAATAACAACCGCTAATAATCATGCCCTGGACAGAGGCGAAACGGGAGTGCTTAGAACAATTGAGCAATTGAAAAACAACGGCCTAAGCTACGAGGGGACTTTCGTTTCCGAAAGAGATAGGGATTCAATAAGAATTTATAATTTAAAAGGAATTAAGCTGGCTGTTCTGGCTTACACTTACGGTACAAACGGTAACCCCATACCCAAAGACAAACCGTATCTAATTAATTTAATTGATACAACGTTGATAAGGAAAGATATAAGATCAGCCAGAAGAAACGGTGCGGATATTGTCTTAGTTTATTTCCATTTCGGCGAAGAATATCACCGCCAGCCTACTGATTATCAAAAAACAATTGTCGATAAAACAATAAGCTGCGGCGCGGATATAATTATCGGCGGGCATCCGCATGTAATTGAACCTGCGATGTTCTTTAAAACGAAAAATGCAAGACTGGATTCGGGATTTGCAGCTTATTCGCTCGGAAATTTCCTGTCCAACCAGCGATGGCGGTACTCCGACTGCGGTGTAATATTAACCATTAACTTAACAAAGGATTTCTCAACCGATTCGATTTATATTTCGAAAGTAACATATCTGCCCACTTGGGTTTTCAAAGGTAAAATAAACGGTAAGGATGAATATACTATTCTGCCCTCGGAAGCCGCATTCCGGTCAAACGATCTATCTTTCCTTACCCGTGCAGATACAACTAAAATGAAACAATCTTTTTACGACACTAAAAATATTCTAACCGGTTACACGGATAAAATTTTTCTCGAGGATATTTTTAAATAGCCGGTTTTGATTGAGTAAAAAATCACCGCCTCATAAAATCTGAAGTCTTGTTATAAAAAATATTCATTGCGGAGAGATTAATTTTTGTTTGTCAGTTTACTTGGCAACACGTCCATCAACATTTTATACTTTATTTGATTATTTTTGTACTAAATAATATTAAAATATTAATTCATGCTAAGCATAGGAAAAATAAATATAGAGCGGGCTGTTCTTTTGGCCCCGATGGAAGATGTAACTGATATTTCGTTCAGATTGGTATGCAGACAGTTAGGTGCGGATTTGGTTTATACCGAGTTCGTAAATTCAGAAGGTTTAGTACGAGCTTCGGAAAAAACGCACAAGAAACTTGAAATAGTAGAAGAGGAAAGGCCGGTCGGAATTCAGATATACGGCGGCGGGATAGAATCCATGATAGGTGCGGCGAAAATAGCCGAAATGGAGAGTCCCGATTTGATTGATATAAATGCAGGGTGCTGGGTAAAGAATGTAGTAGGCAATGGTGCGGGTGCGGGGTTATTAAAAGATCCGCCTTACATGCAGCAGCTCGTTAAGGCGGTTGTAGATTCTGTAAGCCTGCCTGTTACGGTTAAAACTCGGTTAGGATGGGACAACAGTTCGATTAAAATCCTCGAGGTCGCAAAAAGATTGGAAGACGTCGGCGTTAAGGCGTTAACAGTCCATTGTCGGACTAGAGTGATGGGGCATAATGGCGAGCCAGACTGGAGCTGGATACCGAGAATAAAAGAGGTTGTTAATATTCCGGTTATATTGAACGGAAGTGTTCTAACCGCCCAGGATGTTAAGCGCGCGTTCGATGAAACCGGTGCCGACGGCGTTATGATAGCTAGAGGAGCAATCGGCTATCCCTGGATATTCCGCGAAGCTAAGGAATTGTTAGCTACGGGAGTTATATCTATAAATATTGATGAAGAAATTAAAATAAATACCTGCTTAAAACATTTAAAACTAGCAGTTAAGATTAAAGGCGAAAAAAGAGCTGTTATTGAACACAGAAAGTTCTACAGCGGATATTTAAAAGGACTTAGAAACGTATCGGCTGTAAGAGGCGAGCTGATGAAATTATTTGAATATGCACAGGTGGAAAATTTATTAATGAATTACCTGGACGAGTTGATAAAGTATAAAGTTGCAGTATAAAATTACCCGGTTAATCCCTGCGGGAAGAAAGATTCAGATAAAAATTGAACTCGAATAAATCCGTTTCTTATACAGCCGCAAGAATCATATCTACAATATTAGTCCCTCCTTCATTTACATTATTAATTTTTATTTATTTTGCTCTTAGTTTAGAGACTGATGCTGCTAAAAGAGCTATTACGATAGTAGTGGCTTTTATATTCGGATTTATGCTTCATATTATGCTTTTTTTATATTTCAGGAAAAAAGGAAGGCTGATCAACCTAGACGCAACAATAAAAGAAGAAAGGACAGTACCGTTCTTAATATCTACCATTTTTTACTTTGCAGGGCTCTTAATTCTGATTCATGAGGATATTAATATTATTTCAATAGCATTTTGGTTTTGTTATATTTCCAATACACTAATTGTAGCACTTATAAATAAGGCATGGAAAATAAGTGTACACTCGATGGGCTCTGCCGGCCCGGCTGCTGCTGTAACTTATATTGCGGGCGCATCCGGACTTCTATTTTTATTTGTTGCAGCAATTGTGGGTTGGTCAAGGATAAAGCTTAAGTGTCATAATATTTACCAAGTTGCAGCCGGAATATTTTTAGGTTTCTTTTCATCATATTTACAAATATATTTTCTTGTAAAATGGTTTGGACATGGCGGATAAAAAGGAAATAATAAACCTGCTTGAAGAGATTGCCGATCTGCTGGAATTTAAAGGAGAAAATAAGTTTAAAGTTAGCGCTTTCCGCAACTGTGCAAATATAATCAGAAGACTTGATACTCCGTTTGAAAAAATTGTTAAGGATAAATCGCTTGGCAGTATTAAGGGGATTGGCAAAGGTTTGCAAAGTGTTATATATGAATTCTTTGAAACAGGCAGATCAAAAGTTTTAGAAGAATTGAAGAATGAAGTTCCTGAGGGGATAAATGAGCTGCTAAAAATAAGAGGACTCGGCCCTAAGAAACTAAATGTCCTATATAACGAACTCGGCATAACCAGCCTGGGTGAGCTTGAATATGCATGTGCCGAAAACAGGCTTGCGCTGTTAAAGGGATTCGGTGAAACTTCCCAGCAAAAAATTGTCTCTGAGATAGATAAGATAAGACAGTACAATAAATTTTTACTCATCGATAAGGCAGAGGAAATTGCCGACGGCTTGCTCGCCAAATTCAACAGCTTTAAATCAATAAAGGAAGTTGCGATATCCGGCGAAATGAGAAGGGGAATGGAAATTATTTCCGAGATAATTTTTATTGTTCTTATTACCGATAAAGAAAAATTTATAGATGAGATTAAATCGTGTTTCGGGGTAAAAGAAGAAAACGGAAAAATAATTATTGAAGGCGATTCAAAGGTTAGCATTATAATTTTTTATTCTTTTACCGAAGACGAATTTTCCAGGCTTCTTTTTATTACCACCGGAAGCGAGGAATTCATTTCTCATAGTAACCTGGCTGGAAAAGAACTGCTGGGAAAATCGGAAAAAGAATTATTTGAAAATGCAGCTCTCAGGTTCGTAATTCCTGAAATGAGGGAAGCTCAATATTGGGAGCAATTAAATACCGCATTAATTAAAAACTCGGATTTGTCTATAGGAAATTTTAAAGGGCTTCTGCATTTTCATACAACATATTCAGATGGCAGAAATACTTTGAGGGAAATGCTGGTAGCTGCCGAAAATACCGGCTTCGAATTTGCCGCAGTCTGCGACCATAGTAAATCCGCCGTGTATGCAAACGGTTTAATTGAGGAGCGTATATTAAAGCAAAAAGAAGAGATAAAGGAAATTAGCTCCTCATATAAATTGCATATATTCCAGGGAATTGAATCAGATATACTGAACGATGGCTCTTTGGATTACAACTCAGAATTTCTTGAACAGTTCGATTTTATTGTGGCTTCTATCCATTCTAGATTTAATCTTGAAAAAGATAAAATGACTGCCAGGCTAATCAAAGCAATTGAGAGTCCTTTTACTGATCTGCTGGGGCATCCTTCGGGCAGGCTTCTACTTTCTCGTGATCCGTATGAATTTGATGCTAAGAAAATAATAGATGCATGCGCAGCCAATAAAGTTGCCATTGAGATAAATGCAAATCCTCACCGGCTGGACCTTGATTGGAGATGGATTTATTATGCAAGGGATAAGGGCTGTCTTTTTTCCATAAATCCCGATGCTCATTCTGTCGATGATATTTCTTATATTAAGTATGGAATTTTAACGGGAAGAAAAGGCGGACTTCAGCATAATGAGGTAATAAATTGTTACGAGCTGAATGATTTCAAATTGTTTCTTAAAAGAAAAATAAACAGGAAGTTATCGTGATTAAGTATAAAGAGGTTGACCGTACCGGCATAATTGTGCTGAACAGGCCTGAAAAAAGAAATGCGCTTAACCCTGAAATGGTATCGGCTATATCCGGAAAATTAATCGAATTAAAAAAAAATGAAAATATCAAAGCTCTTATAATTACAGGCGAAGGAAAAAGCTTTTGCGCCGGCGCCGATCTTGAATATTTAAACCGGCTAAGAAATTATTCTTCAAATGAAAATGAGTTGGATTCCGAAAGACTTGCCGATATGTTTATTCAGATTTATAATTTTCCTAAGCCAACAATCGCTGCTGTAAACGGTGCAGCAATTGCAGGTGGCTGCGGATTAGCTACCGTCTGCGATTTTATAGTTGCACACAACTCCAACTCCAAGTTCGGTTACACCGAAATAAAAATCGGATTTATTCCTGCAATTGTATCCGTATTTTTAATTAAAAAGATAGGTGAAGGCGGCGCTAAAAAGTTATTGCTTACCGGTGAAATTGTCGATGGGAATGAGGCGTTTAAGATTGGCTTGGCGGATTATCTATCCGGCGATCCTTTAAATAAAGCTTTGGAGTTGACAGAAAGCTTGGCTCAAAACTCGGAATACAGTTTTAAATTAACAAAGCAGCTGATTCATTCGGTCTCAAATATGAATGTTAACGATGCGGTTGATTATTGTATCCGGTTAAATACAATCAGCCGGTCATCAGAAGATTTTAAGAACGGTATTAATAAATTTCTTAACAAAAAATAGAGGAATAAATGAGTGCTGGTTTGAAAAAATATATCAGGAGTGTAAAAGATTTTCCTAAAGAGGGAATAATGTTCAGGGATATTACTACTCTGTTAAAAGATCCTGAGGCAATGAAGATAACGCTGGACAAGCTTTATGAATATGCGAAGAATTTAAATATTACTAAAGTTGTTGGAATAGAAGCAAGAGGATTTATTTTCGGCGCGCTGCTTGCCGAGCGGCTAGGGGTCGGTTTTGTACCGATTAGAAAACCGGGGAAGCTTCCCGCCCAAACGGAAAGCGTTACTTATGACCTTGAATATGGTACGGACACAATTGAAATACACAAGGATGCGATTAATATTGGCGAAAGAGTGCTGCTGCATGATGATCTTTTAGCAACTGGCGGCACAGCAAAGGCAGCCGCAAGCTTGATTGAAAATATCGGAGGGGAAGTAGCCCAAATTTCCTTTATTATTGAATTGACATTTCTTCACGGCAGGGAGAAACTTCAAAATTATGATGTAAAAACGCTGGTTGAATATGAATCGGAAGACTAGCGCTTGAACCTTTATACGAAAGATAACGGAAGAAAGGAATCAATTTCTTTCTTCCCATTCTTTCGGGGATATAACTACTACGAATTCTCCCTTAATTGTTTTGCTTTTAATTTCATCTTTCAGATTGAGCGGCGTACCGCGCCAGACTTCTTCAAATTTTTTTGTTAACTCCCTGCACACTACAATTAATCTATCCGGCATATATTCGGAAAGCTCGTTAATTAATTTCTCAATCCGGTAAGTCGACTCATAAATAATTATCGTTCGTTCTTCAGCAGACAGTTGGTAAAGCTTTTTTTGCCTGCCTTTCTTTTGGGGCAGAAATCCTTCAAACACAAAGCTGTCCGTTGGCAAGCCGCTTACAGTTAATGCCGCAATTGCAGCAGTAGCACCCGGAACGGGAACAACGCTTATGCCTTCTTTAAGCGTTGCAGAAATTAATCTTGTACCGGGATCGGAAATTCCCGGTGTGCCGGCATCTGAAATGAGTGCGCAATCTTCACCGTTTAAGATTCTTTTTATTACATATGGAATCTTTGAGCTTTCGTTTGCAGCATTCAGTGATATTAATTCTTTTTTTATTTCAAGATGATTTAAAAGGATGGAGCTGTTCCGGGTGTCCTCGCAGGCAATGAAACCGGCAGCTTTCAATGTCTCAATTGCTCTTAGAGTAATATCCTTCAAATTTCCGATGGGAGTACTGACAACGTAAAGAGTATTAGCCAATTTTTAATTATTTAATTTAAAATGATAATCCCGCCGGTAAGGCGGGACATCATGCAAGTAGTAATTAATTATTTTAATTTTTTGATGACATCAAAAATAATACTTTTTTAATTATTTGCAATCCCTCGCTAAGATCTTCTTTTTTAATATTTAACGCAGGCCTAAATCTTATGGATTTTTGCCCGCATCCCAATATTATCAATCTTTCCTGAAGGCACTTCTCTCTGAATTCATTCCTCAGTCCGGTATCCGGAAAGTCGAATGAACACATGAGCCCCAGGCCTCTTGCATTGCTTATTAACGACGGGAATTCTTTTTGAATTTCGTAAAGGTTTTCAAGCAGGTATTTGCCCTGTATTCTCGAGTTATCAACTAAATTCTCCTCGTTTATTATCTCCATTATATGTTTCGATCTTACCATATCTATCAAATTTCCGCCCCAGGTAGAATTGATCCTGCTTGATTTGTGAAAACAATTTTCATTTACGTCATCAATTCTGTCTGATACCATTATTCCGCAAATCTGGGCCTTCTTTCCAAAAGAGATTATATCGGGCTTAACGTAATGTTCGGCTGCCCAAAATTTGCCGGTCAGCCCAAAGCCAGTCTGAACTTCATCGAACATAAGGAGGATTTCGTTCTCGTCTGCTATTTGTCTAAGCTTCTCAAAAAATTCTTTTCTAAAGAAATTGTCTCCGCCTTCACCCTGGATTGGCTCTATAATTATAAGTGCAATATCGTCAGGATTATTTTTTATTGCTCTATAAATTTCATCGACGGCGGAGTTCTCTAGCTTGATAACTTCCTGAAGGTTATCCTCTAATGGAAACTTAATCTTCGGATTTGTAATTCTTGGCCAGTTAAATTTCGGAAAATATTTTATCTTGTTCGGCTCGGTGTTGGTTAAGGATAAAGTATAACCGCTTCTGCCGTGGAATGCCTGGTTAAAGTGAATTACCTGATGACCTTTCTCCTCTTTGTATCCTTTCATAAAGTTCTTCTGCACTTTCCAATCGAACGCAACCTTAAGTCCGTTCTCTACGGCAAGCGTGCCGCCGGAAATAAAGAACAAGTACTTCATAAAGTCAGGCTTGGCTATGCGAGCAAAGGTATCTACAAATTCCGCCATCTGGACCGTATAAATATCGGAGTTGGACGGTTTATTTATTGCAGCTGATAATAGTTCATTCTTTACATCTTCTTTAGTAAGCTTCGGATGGTTCATGCCCAATGCAGATGAAGCAAAGAAAGTAAAAAAGTCGATGTAAGAATTGCCGGTCTTTGCGTCTATTATTCTGGAGCCGAGGCTGTTCTCGGTATCCAGAACAAAGTCGAATCCGTCTACCAGCATGTATCTTTTTAATGTTTCGTGTACATTCTCAGGCAATATTAAGGTTGATTCATACATTACGTCACCGGTATTATTTAAATTAAAATTTTTCATGGCTTTTCTCCCAATCTTCCGAATAAACAGAAGCAATTGTACGGTTAAAAATTAGTGGAAATTAAAAATGGATAATATGATGGGATGAGAGACTTAGAACACGTTCTCGAATCGTGAGACGAAATAGCTTCGAAGGTTTTTGAAGCCGGTAACTTCTGAAAAACTTTTTATCTTTGACATATAAAAAAATCTTAATCTCTTGTTTGCAATCTAATTATTTATACCTCAATTTTCAAATATTATTAAAAAAAATATTTGAAAATGTTTGATTTTCGCTTTATTATTTGTTACACTTACCGTAACAAATAATTAATTTTTATGTCTGCTTCTACAAAACTTTCAAATGCCGTTAAAGCTTTATGCTTTTTAGCTAGTGTTCATCCGGAGCCTAAAACCAGTACTGAGATATCTGGATTTATAGGTGTTAATGCGTCGAAAACCAGAAAAATTTTATCGATGCTTGTTAAAAACAATATAGTTGAAAGTACATACGGACCCGCAGGCGGATTTGTAATTAAAAAGAAGCCGGATGAGATCCACTTGCAGGAAATTTATTGTGCAATTGAAGACCGGAAAGCTTTTCATATGGATGTAACTAAAAACAGAGGGGAACAGAGCAATTACCTAAATATCTTTTTTATAGACCTGTTTGCCGAAATACAAATTGAGATTGAAGATAAGATGCGGCAAATAAGTATTCAATCAATTTTAAATAAAATTAATTCTTAAATTTTTTATGGAGTGTAAAAAATGGAGTTTTTAGAAAAACTCGGCATACGAGAAAAAAATTTCGGTTCAAGTACCGGCACCAAATGGAACGAAACAAAGGATCAGGGCGAATTAAAAATTTATTCTCCTACAAACGGAAAGTATATAGCTTCCGTTTACCAGGCATCCGAAAAAGATTATGATGCAATATTATTACAGGCCTGCGAAGCATTCAAATACTGGAGGAAGGTGCCGGCACCAAAGAGAGGCGAGGTAGTAAGGCAGATAGGCAATAAGCTGAGAGAATACAAACCGTATCTGGGCAGGCTTGTTTCTTATGAAATGGGCAAATCTTTACAGGAAGGATTGGGAGAGGTTCAGGAGATGATAGACATATGCGATTTTGCGGTCGGGCAGTCGCGCCAGTTGTACGGATATATGATGGCATCCGAGAGACCGAGCCACAGGATGTACGATCAATATCATCCGCTGGGAATTGTAGGAACAATCTCTGCATTTAATTTTCCGGTTGCCGTATATTCTTGGAATGCAATGATAGCCGCAGTATGCGGTGACGTTAATTTATGGAAGCCTTCATCCAAAGTTCCGCTTTCGGCAATTGCAACCCAGAACATTATTGCAGAGGTAATTAAACAAAACAATCTTCCGGAAGGAATCTTTTCTTTAGTTATAGGAAGAGGCTCTACAATAGGCGAGAAGCTGCTGAACGATAAGCGAATTCCGCTGGTCTCGCTTACCGGGTCAACCAAGGTGGGCAAACACGCTGGCGAGGTTATTGCAAGACGTTTCGGTAAAGCAATTTTGGAGCTGGGGGGTAATAACGGAATAATTATTACTCCGAATACCGATTTGAAAATGGCTATGCCTGCAATTGTTTTCGGTGCTGTTGGAACCTGCGGGCAACGATGTACAACAACTAGGAGGCTAATTATACATGATTCAATTTATGAAAAAGTTAAGGAGTCTTTAATAAAAGCATACGGCGGATTGAAGATAGGCGATCCGTTGAATGAAAAGAATCATGTAGGTCCCTTAATTGATAAGGATGCAGTAGAGATGTTTACAAATGCACTTGAAAAAGTGAAGAAAGAGGGAGGGAATGTTGTATACGGCGGTGAAAAGATTTCCGGTGAAAGGTTTGAGTCCGGATGCTACGTAAGGCCTGCAATAGTAGAAGCTGAAAATCATTTTGAAATTGTGCAGGAAGAAACCTTTGCACCGATCCTTTATTTGATAAAGTACAGTGGGGATGTAACAAACGCAATTGAACTTCATAACGGCGTAGTGCAGGGGCTGTCTTCTTCCATCTTTACAACTGATATGCGGGAGATGGAATTATTCCTTTCTGCCGAAGGATCAGACTGCGGAATAGCGAATGTAAACATCGGAACTTCAGGGGCGGAAATAGGTGGTGCATTCGGCGGTGAGAAAGAAACCGGCGGAGGCAGGGAATCAGGCTCAGATGCATGGAAGGCATATATGAGAAGGCAGACCAATACGATAAATTACGGAACAGACCTTCCGCTGGCACAGGGAATTAAATTTGAAATTTGAGTTTTTTTATTGACACTCGTATCGGCCTCCGGCCGGCCTGCAGCACATGCGCGTCAACTTAAAGAATATGAAAATTAAATTTATTTTTAATTATGATGCTGTAATTCTAATAAAATAAAACAATATGGCACAAATATAGGAGTGCAATATGAAAAATAGAAGCATTTAGTTAACATATTAAATTATATTTTAATGACTTACACAAATTTTTTAACAAATTAAGTTGACGCCTATGTGCCTGCAGCAGGCATGCAAAAAATTCATCTCTAATGAATTTTTTTTGGTTAAATTTTGCTTGGAGCTCACCTTACGCAAAACCTTGAAGGTTATTTCCTAAAACCATCAAGGTTGCGCAATTTCGGCATCCCGACTTGTCGGGACTAAAACAGTGACCTTGAAGGATAGTGTGTAAGGAGTTTGTAATTCTAAAGTTCATTTTTCTAGGTGCCGGATAATTTAAGTTTATCCGGCCCGATATTTTTATTAGGCGGAGCGGAAGTTTATTTTAACTTCGACTAATTCTTTCAAATGGGAAGGATATATTTCCCATTTTGATATTTGATATCTCATTTTAAACTCTATTTTTATTTTCGATTATAAAAACATGATAATTGGATTCAAATTATGTGGTATATAATTTGTTAAATTATAAAAAAAGCAGGATTCATTCGTGAAATCTTTAAGTTTAGAATCGTTTGTTTCGTCCGAAGCTGATATTGAGATAAACCAATATAGAATTCTATCGGGATTAAAGGAATTCAGAGCGGAATTTAACAAAAACAAATTGTACCCGTCTCTTTCCGAGTTGGTATTCCTATCTTCTCAGCTTGAAGAGGTTCTAAATAAGAAGTCAAACCTAAATGTTGCCTTGCCGAAGGGAATAAAAGGCGGTATGCCTTCAAAAAATGTTTTTATAGAAATTGCAGACGACGTTGTTGAAAAAAAAGATTACCAGTATAATTTGATTGAATGGGCGCTGCCGATATTTAAGGATATAATCCACGAAGCCTACATTTTATACGATTTTGTAGATGAAAGTATTAATATAAAGGAGATCGGCCTATCACCGATTTATAAGGACGAAGGATTTATGTTCGTTAGCGATAATGAAAATTCTAAACTTAACATTTACCGGTACGAATGCGCAGATTATTCTACCAACAGTAAGCCGTTTTTCTCCCTAAAAGCGAAATATCTTGAGTCAGCTAGGCCGATTAACTTTTCCGGTTCGGCAGAATTTCTAAAAATGGAGTTGTGCAAGAGATACCAGGAAAGATCTAACATAGCAGCATATTTGTGTGAAACCGATTTGGATTTCCCTTTTAATGAAACAATTTTTCCAATAGCGAAAAGAAAACTTCTAGGATATTTATCAGACCTGCTATAAAAAAGGTCAGGCTGCAAACCTGACCTTAACAATAATTCCTTAACCTACCAGATTTATATAGTCAGCCATAATATGCCCGGTTTCATCAAGCAGAGGATCGTCTTTCGACGTGTCGTCAACCTTTGGCACCTCACCTTTTTGAAGGAGCTTTAATCCTTTGCTTTTGCGTATTTCGTTTTCTCTCTCAAACTTCTGCTGTTCAAGTTCATCCTGTTCTTTTTTCCTGACTTCTTCATTTAGCGAAATATATTTTTTTGCATGAGCTTCCTTATAATCGTTTACTTCATCCATATATTCCTGCCATTCCGGGTCATTGTTCTTTATCCTAAGCAAATGCTCTTTCAACAACTCAGGAACATACTTCTTAACATCTCCGAATACAGTATATTTAGTAGAATCAATCTGATCCCACGGCAGCGAGCTTGGCTCCGAGCTTTCACCAAAATCCTTAGGATCGATTATGGAAGGGAACTGAATATCCGGAACGACGCCTAGATGCTGCGTACTAGCTCCGTCAATCCTGTAGAACTTTGCAATTGTAAGTTTAACCTGCCCGTACTTCTGATTAGCATTGGGCATCAACCTGTTAAGATCAATAAGATTCTGGACGGTTCCTTTTCCGTAAGTATTTTCACCGATGATTAATCCTCGGCCGTAGTCCTGTATAGCTGCAGAAAATATTTCAGAGGCAGAGGCGCTGAACCTGTTTACCAGTACCATAAGCGGTCCGCTGTATTCAATCGTTGTATCAGGATCATTTTCAACTCTTACAATTCCGTTCGAGCTCCTCACCTGAACGATGGGGCCTTTCTTAATAAACAATCCGGAAAGCTTAATTGCTTCTTCCAGTGAGCCGCCGCCGTTGTTTCTAAGATCGATTATTATACCGCGGACTTTTTGTTTTTGTAAGTCCTCGAGTAATTTTTTTACATCGCGGGTTGTGCTCTTATAATCTTTATCGCCCCGCTGTTCGGCTTCAAAATCGCTGTAAAATGCCGGTATGGTAATAACACCCAGCTTGTAATTTTTCCCGCCGTTATTTATCTCCAGAATCTTATCTTTCGCGGACTGTTCTTCCAGAGTAATTTTATCCCTTACAAGAGTAATTTCTTTAGGCGGTCCGTTAACGCCTTCGGTAGAAGGAATAATTTGCAGACGGACTACCGTGCCTTTGGGGCCGCGGATTAACTGAACAACATCGGTTATTCGCCAGCCTATTACATCTACCATTTCACCGTCTTTGCCCTGGGCAACTCCTATTATTTTATCGCCTTGATGCAGCAGCTTGCTTTTAAATGCAGGCCCGCCGGGCACAATCTCGGCTACTTTGGTGTAATCATCCTCTGTTTGAAGCTGCGCCCCGATACCTTCCAGAGACCGGCTCATGTCTATTTTAAAATTCTCCGATGTTATAGGCGACATATAATTAGTATGAGGATCGATAGCTTCGGTGTATGAGTTCTCAAATAGCTGGAAAACATCCTCGTTCTTCAACTGCATTATATTTCTGCTGAGATTCTCATATCTTTTTTGCAGAGTCTCTTTTATCGAATCCCATTTTTTACCAGTAAGAATTAAGTTCAAGGCATCGTTCTTAACTTTCTTCCGCCATATCTCATTCATTTCCGATGTATCTTTAGGCCACGGCGCATCATCGCGGTTTATCAGCATCTTGTCATCTTTATTGAAGTTGAATTCCGTATTAAGCAGGGACTCGGCATAATTTATTCTTTCATTCACTCTATCCCTAAATACATTGAATATATCGAAAGGCTGCGTAAGGCTGCCGTCTATTATGTCGTTATCGAACTGGTTGCGGAACTTGTCGAACGCCGCAATATCCGATGCATAAAAATAGCTTCTGGAATAATCCAATGATTTTATGTAACGGTTAAAAATTACATTGGAAAGAGAATCGTTCAGCTTAAATTTCCTATAATGATATCTTTGCAAAATGGCATTTATCAGATCATCTTCATTAGACATGTATTTAGCAGGCTTAATAATTCCTGTCGTATCCGAATCGTTATAACTTGAATATTTAGATTGCAGCGACTTAGCAAGAAATATATTAGCAGCTGCTATAAGCAGTACTAATACAAAGATTTTTTTCATAAGTTTACTCGTGTTTTGTGTCATTTATTTTTTTATGGTTATGCTAAGCTTAATTTAATATTTGTTGCTCAAGGAAAAAATTGACTTATTTCTACATTAAATTAAAAGGTTATCCGTCTTAAGTTTTATAAAATTTGTATTATCGGCAATGCAATATCCGAAATAATTACCAAGAATAAAAATGAACTATTTTAATTCCGTTTAACGCGGAACTTCACTTTGTTTAAAGAAAATTTATAAAACAAAATCCAAAGGAATAAGATGCATAAAACAGTAGTAAGAATTTTGTGTTTTATCATATTAACGTTTGCTGCGTTAAATGCACAGGAAAGGCGCCTGAATAAATACGGACTATTTGTGGTTAGTGATGCAAAGGAATACCTTAAGATGGTTGACAATGACAGCAGCAATAAGCTTGTGAACCTTAAGGAACTGATCCCTTCGATAAAACTTGATATAAGATATGCGACTAGAAATAACTTTTTAGGTCAGCCGGTGTACAGCCTGCCGGAAGCATTTTTAAGACTGCCCGCCGCATATGCTCTTAAAAAAGCCGTGCAAGAGTTAAAGCTAATGGGGCTCGGCATAAAAGTATTTGATGCATATAGGCCTTACAGCGCAACGGTTAAATTTTATGATAAGGTAAAGGATACGGTTTACGTTGCATCCGCCTGGACGGGCTCAAGACACAACAGAGGTTGTGCCGTTGACCTGACTTTAATTTCACTTAAGACGGGCAAGCCTTTAGATATGCCGACCGGATTTGACTCGTTCCTGGATAAAGCTCATTCGGATTATTTGAACCTGAACCAAGTCCAACTGAAAAACCGGGCTTTACTTATCGGTGTAATGGCTAAGTACGGTTTTAACAATTATCCCGGCGAATGGTGGCATTATGATTACAAGGACTGGAAAAAATTTGATCTGATGGACATTAGTTTTGAGCAGCTTAACGGCAAATAATAAGCATATCTAATTTTTACCGGATACAATATCCTTTAAATTATAAAGGAATCTTGTATCCGGTAAAATTAAAGCCGGAATAAAAATTTTTATTTTAATGCCATAGCTGTCTTAAAAACTTCTGCAGCATGACCGGCAATATCGGTAACGTCAATTATCCTGGCGATAATTCCTTTTTTATCCACTATAAATGTCACGCGCTTGTCGTAACCGTTTTTCTGATATACACCGTAAGTTTTAGAGACTTCTTTATTAGCATCGGATAAAAGAGGGAAGTTGAGCTTATTTATTTTAATAAAGCTTTTTATTTCCGGTTTTGTATCAACACTTATTCCGAGAACTTGAATTTTGTTCTTCTTAAACTTACTCCAGTCGTCCCTAATGCCGCAGGCCTCCTTTGTGCAGCCAGGCGTGCCTGCCTTCGGATAAAAATATACAACTACAGGCTGCTTTCCTTTAAAGGAAGAAAGTGTATAAGCTTTTCCGAAAGCGTCGCGCAATGTAAAGTTAGGTGCTTTCATACCTACTTTTAATTCACTTGCTGTGCTGTCCTTTTTAGCTCCGGTATTTGCTAAGCTTACAAAATTGAAACTAACAGCAAAAAACAGAAAATAAATAAATGCTTTCATTTCCACCTCTCAAATAATTAGTTATAATTAAGGCCTTTTCCGCTAAGGGCCTTGTTTATTAATTTAATTTTTCCCCACACTCCTTGTAAAGATGTAATCTACATTCTTTAACATATTTTTATTGTCGAAAATTCCTTTAAGCTCATCTTCGGAAAGATATTTTAAAACATCTTTTGATGTTATGAGCTCGGACAAAAGGTTCTTTGATTTATCTGCCCATACATCCATAGCCGCAGTTTGAACTATTTTATAAGCGTCTTCCCTGGAAGAGCCTTTATTCACCAGCTTTAATAAGACGGTCTGAGAGAAGACAAGCCCCCTGGTAAGGTTTAAGTTCCTTAACATGTTTTCCGGGTAGATTAATAAATTTTTAATAAGCTTGGTCATCAGGTCTAGCATATAATCTAGCGCAATGCAGCTGTCGGGCACAATAATCCTTTCAACCGAAGAATGCGATATATCCCTTTCGTGCCAAAGAGCTACATCCTCAAGAGCAGCCAAAGCGTTGCTTCTTACAACTCTGGCCAAGCCCGAAATCCTTTCGCTTACAATCGGATTTCTTTTATGCGGCATTGCCGAAGAGCCTTTCTGGCCTTTGGAAAAGTATTCCTCCGCTTCCAGTACTTCCGTCCTTTGGAGATGTCTTATTTCTACAGAAATCTTTTCAAGAGTAGCGGCAGTTACTGCAAGGACTGCCATAAATTCGGCATGCCGGTCTCGCTGAATAATTTGTGTGGAAACAGGAGCCGGTTCCAGACCCATTTTTTTGCAGACATACTCTTCAACTTTCGGCGATAGATGCTCAAAAGTTCCCACCGCACCGGAAATTTGTCCGACCGAAATTGTCTTAATTGCATTTTGAAGCCGCAAAATATTTCTTTTTGTTTCTTCAAACCACAAGGCGAATTTTAAACCCATTGTTGTCGGCTCTGCATGAATGCCGTGCGACCTGCCGACACACAAAGTATATTTGTGTTCTAGTGCCCTTTCTTTTAAGATAGATTTTAATTCTTCCAGCCGTTTCAGAAGAAGCTCTCCTGCGGTTTTCATCTGGTAGGATAGAGTAGTATCAAGAATATCCGACGAAGTCATTCCATAATGAATATGTCTGGATTCAGGCCCGACGTATTCGGCCACGTTTGTAAGGAAGGCGATTACATCGTGTTTTGTGGTCTCTTCAATTTCCAGAACTCTTTTAACATCAAAGTTGGCTTTTTGTTTAATCACTTCAACATCCGTCTTGGGAATTTCGCCCAGTTCGCTTCTAGCCTCGCAAGCTAAAATTTCTATCTGCAGCCAGGTTTTGAATTTAAATTCATCCTGCCAAATTTTCCCCATCCCGGGTAGGGTATATCTTTCTATCATGAAGTTTTCTCCAGCTTCATTTGTTTAATAATAATTTTATTCTCTCTTAGTATCTTAATGTTTATTGTGTCTCCGGTACTGTATTGTTGAAAAACTCCGACGAGTGTCTGTTCATCGTTTATTAAATAATTATCTACCTGAAGGATTATGTCGCCTTCCTTTATCCCGGCTTCGCTTGCAGGAGTATTAGGGAATACCTGTGTAACAATAACACCGCGGGTACTTTGAAGTTTATAATATTTAGCTATGCCTTCATCAACAGCTTGTATTTTAAGACCTATATCAAAGTCTCTGTTTATTTTTCCATGCTCTTTAAGTTGAGTGATAATGCGTTTAACTTTGTTAATAGGAATAGCAAAGCCCAAGCCGATATTTCCTTTTACTCCGCCTGCAGTATAAATCAGCGTATTCATCCCGATTACCTGGCCGATGCTGTTTACTAAAGGACCGCCGCTGTTTCCGCCGTTTATTGCCGCATCGGTTTGAATCATGTCAAGATAATAGCGGCTGTTTAATTGCTCAAGATTCATCCCCGTTGTGCTAACTACGCCAACGGTTACAGTCGGTTTATCGTTAAGATTGAACAAGCCGAAAGGATTGCCGAATGCAATTACCCATTCTCCTATAATTATATCATCGGAATTTCCCAGCACTACATAAGGCAGATTGGTGTCGTCAATTTTCAGCAGGCATATATCGGTTGCATGGTCTGTGCCGACTAGTTTAGCTTTATATTCTTTTCCGTTGGTTAGTGTAACGGTTATCTCGGAAGCATTACCTGCAACATGATCGTTAGTAACAATGTAACCATCCGGCGAAATGATAAATCCGGAACCTAGTTCTTTTACTTTCTGCGAAAAGTTTCCCTGGTTTCCGAAAAACTGGCTCCAGAACGGATCGTTAAAAAGGGAATTAAAAGGACTGCTGTACTGCTGGATCTCAGTTACATTTATTCCTACAACTGCAGGACTAACCGCCTGTACGGTCCTAGTAATTGCGTTTCGGCGGGAATCGGTTATGCTGTCGTCATTCTGTCCTCTTTGCTGAAATGAGGCCACATTGGGATTTGAACGCCCGGCATTATAGAAAAGAGGAGTAGAATCATTTGTTTTGGTATATAAAAAATATGTCAAAGAAATAATAATTAATCCGACTATTAGAATAACGTTTCTTCTTTTATTATTCATCTTTCTTCCTTACCGGTTATTTTTTTGAATTAATGAAATCTTTTAATGGCTCGATATGACGTATTAAAACTATCGTCAGCAGTGCTGTTGCGAATAATATCATAATTGAAATTGAATTTGCTTTTGGAAATGTAAATTTATATGCAGTATCCGACAGCAAAGAAATTAGAATTATTGAAGAGATTGTTGCCCCCACATTACCCAGGATGATATCTTTCTTGATAAAATAAAAAGGGATCCAGGTAATCAGCCAAATAAAAAGTAAAATGGGGAACAAGAGGCTGGCTCCGCCTGCAGCCGCGGCTAAACCTCTGCCTCCATTAAAATTAATCCAAGGATTAAAACAATGGCTAAGAACAGCAAAAAATAAAGATAATGCCGGGTATGAAAATCCGCCCGGGAGAACAAGAATTACAACGTAAACACTTAACAAACCTTTTAACGCATCTATTAAAAATACAAGCAGGCCCAGCAATTTAGATTTTGAGACTTCGTAGGAATTGTATGCGCCAACGTTTCCTGAGCCTGAATTAGTAATATCAATACTTTTTACATTTTTTAAAATTAGATAAGCTGTCGGAATAGAACCGAGCAGATATCCAATGCACATGCTTATAAGATAATTCATTTTATAAGATTTATTTCTTGAATGAAGCGTATGTAATTTACTAAAAATTTATATCCGAATATGTGAATTACGGTGCATATGGGGAAATTTGTTAATAAATTCGAAAAAATTATTGCATGAATAAGTGTAACCTATTATATTTGAGCCTCAAATTTATAGTGTTACGCTGGGAATAGCTCAGCTTGCCTACCAGCAGGCAGGTTGGTAGAGCGTCCGATACAATCTGGAATGTCGCATAAAATAAAAAATTAAATAGTAATTCTTAATTTTTAGTTCTTTTAATTTGTGATGATATGCGGGAATAGCTCAGTTGGTAGAGCGTCCCGATACAATCGGGAATGTCGCATAAAAATAAAAAATGGAATTTTCATTCTTAATTTTTGGTTCTTTTAATTTATGATGATATGCGGGAATAGCTCAGCTGGTAGAGCGTCCCGATTTTATCGGGAATGTCGCATAAAATAAAAAATTAAATAGTAATTCTTAATTTTTAGTTCTTTTAATTTGTGATGATATGCGGGAATAGCTCAGTTGGTAGAGCGTCCCGATTTTATCGGGAATGTCGCATAAAAATAAAAAATGGAATTTTCATTCTTAATTTTTAGTTCTTTTAATTTATGATGATATGCGGGAATAGCTCAGTTGGTAGAGCGCAACCTTGCCAAGGTTGATGTCGCGGGTTCGAGTCCCGTTTCCCGCTCAAGTAAGATTCTATTAATCCACGAAAGTGGATTTTATTTTTTAAAATTCATACGTATTCTGTAATTGCGTTAAATCGATTAGATGAATTATAGAAATCCGGGGAAACAGTCAGTTCTTAAATAATGGCGCTGTAGCCAAGCGGTCTAAGGCGAAGGTCTGCAACCCCGATTTAATCGGGGCGAATCCGACCGGCGCCTGAAAATAAAATCTTAAAGAGATTTTGTGGTAGTTTGATTCAATGAATTTTAATAACCTGGGGAAGTAATCAGTTCTTAAATAATGGCGCTGTAGCCAAGCGGTCTAAGGCGAAGGTCTGCAAAACCTTTATTCGTCGGTTCGAATCCGACCGGCGCCTCCAAAAAATAATCATTTCCCAAAAGCCGAATTTTTCTTCTATCAATTAATTGATGATTTATTTATTTATAAAATGGCTGGCTGTTATCTATGGTGTCGTAATAATTCTTCAAATGATATTAGCCAGCGGAGTTAAGATTTCGGTTATTCTGCGGTCAATAATATTAACCGGCATTTTAATATTTATTCTATGGAACTGGAAATTTCTGGAACTAAGTCTTCTAAACGTTTTATTTATTTACTGCGCTTCTTTATTCATAATCAATGGTTTTGGCTCTTTAGTCAAAAAAATATTTAAGAGGAAGCGACGAGATATCGATCTAGATCTTTTTGAATGATTCCTACCTTCTAACTCCCTGTTTAAAACCCCTGTATGGAATAGCACCCTGTACTGTTATAAAAGCTTTTTTATCTATCGATTCAATTAAGCTGATAACTTTTTTTTGCTGCTTCCTCGGAGAAATGAGTACTATAACCGAAACGCCGCCGGTACCTCCTTCGGCCGGAAGAATTGTTACGCCGTATTTAGATTTTCTTAATGCATCCGCTATTTTATCAGTATGATGTAGTGAGATTATATTTAGCTGCACAAAGCCGAATCCGATCTTCTGTTCAATGGTAACTCCAATAATATTTCCAAGCCCGAAACCGACCGCATAACCGAACAAATTGGGTATTACATCAAGATGTTGGAAAACAAATCTGATTGCAAAAACCCAGATTAAGACTTCAAAAAAACCAACTATGCCGGCTGAATATTTTTTACCCTGTACAACTAAAATAACCCTAATTGTATCTAAGGATACATCACTTATCCTCATACAAGCAATTAAAACAGCCCCGCCTATTATGCTTAACATACTTTCTCCAAATAAAATTTCAATGACCTTAATAAAGTTAAAAAATATTATTTTTTTATTATATCTTTAACGATTAAAAATTTAAAAATATAATGGGAATTTTCGAAAGAGAGAGGCAAGAGTTAGTAGATATACTAACCGAAAAGGGCATATACGACTTAGCCGTTATCAAAGCAATCGGAGAAGTCGAGAGGCACAGATTTGTTCCAAAGGCTATGAGGCATCACTCGTACAGGGATGTGGCTTTACCAATCGGTTATGGTCAGACGATATCCCAGCCATACACCGTAGCTTATATGACGCAGGCGCTTGAATTAAAACAAAACTCAAAAGTACTTGAAATTGGAACAGGTTCCGGTTACCAGGCAGCGCTTTTATTTAATATGGGCATGAATGTTTACAGCATTGAAAGGCAGTTTGAAATTTATGATAGAACCAGGAGGCTGCTTGACGAACTAGGGATTAGAGTAAATACCAAATGCGGAGACGGCACTATCGGTTGGGATGAGTTTGCGCCCTATGACGGAATTATTGTAACTGCCGGTTCGCCCTCGGTTCCCGAATCGTTAAAAAAGCAGCTTGCAATAAACGGCAGGCTGGTAATTCCGGTCGGCAGTAAAAATTCTCAAATACTTAAAATAATTACTAAATTGGATAACGAAGAATTCAGCATTAGGGATGTTCCGGAATTTTCTTTTGTTCCGCTGATAGGAAGAGAAGGTTGGAACCAAAAGTAATAGTTATTGCCGGGCCAACATGTTCCGGAAAGACAAACGTAAGCCTAATGCTTGCCGAAAGAATAAATGCCGAAATTATTTCGGCAGACAGCAGGCAGGTATATAGACATTTGGATATAGGGACTGCTAAGCCGGGTAAAGATCAACTGGCAAAGACGAAACATTATTTTATTGATATCCTTGAACCGGATGAAGAATTTAACGCAAGCAAATTTGAAAATGAAGCTCTTGCTGTTATACAAGATATAATACTTCGGAATAAAGTACCTGTGGTCGTCGGCGGTTCAGGATTATATATAAAAGCTCTGGTAGACGGAATTTTTGATGCCGTAGGTGTGGATAGTGAATACAGAAGAACAATGAATGTGATGAGGGTGAAATTCGGGAATGAATTTTTATTTTCGGAACTGAAAAAAGTTGACCCGGTAAGCGCAGCCAAGATGCTGCCTCAAAATTGGAAGCGCGTAATGAGAGCGCTGGAAGTTTACCATCTAACTGGTAAGCCGATCGGCGCTTACCATAGCGAACATAAAAGGACAACCGAATTTAGTTTTAGACAATACGGGCTGAGATGGGATAGAAATCTCCTTTATGAAAATATTGAAAGAAGAGTTGATGAGATGATTGAGATGGGTTTGATAGATGAAGTAAGAGAAATTTTAAAGATGAATTTTGATGAAGCACTGAATTCTCTAAACACAGTAGGATATAAGGAAATTATTTCGTATCTGAACGGCTCGCTAAGTTTGGAAAGAGCTATCGGACTGATAAAAAGAAATACAAGGCGTTATGCGAAAAGACAATTAACATGGTTCAGACCGGACGACAGAATTATCTGGTTTGATGTTAAAGATAAAAATTCTTTAAGTTCCATAGCTGATGAAATAATTTTTCGGGAGAAACTTGCATGAAAGAAAAAATTAAGATTGCTTCCGGGCAGGGTTTTTGGGGCGACCTTATAGACGCCCCTTACGACCAAGTTACCAAAGGAGAAATAGACTACCTTGTAATGGATTACCTAGCCGAGGTTACAATGTCTATTTTGCAAAAACAAAAAAATAAAAACCCTAAGCTAGGTTATGCTAAGGATATTCCGGAATTAATGAAAAGGATTTTGCCTATCTGTGTTAAAAAAGGTATAAAGGTAATTACGAACGGTGGCGGAGTAAACCCCGTGGCTTGCGCAGAAGCCGTTGCGGATGTTGCTGTAAACCTGGGAATAAAAGATTTGAAAATTGCGGTTGTTGTTGGCGACGATATTAAAGACGATATTGCTAGAATCATAAACAGCGGCTGCGAACTGAACAATATGGATACAAACGAATCTATCCTGACGGTAAAAGACAGGCTGCTTAGTGCCAACGTTTATTTCGGTGCTTTCCCAATTGTGGAAGGACTAAAGCTCGGCGCCGATATAGTAATAACCGGCAGAACTACGGATACCGGACTTACACTAGCCCCGATGATTTATGAATTCGGCTGGGAAGATAGTGATTATGATAAATTATCTGCAGGCACTATTGCAGGGCATATCCTTGAATGCGGCGGTCAGTCATCCGGAGGAAATTTTTTAGGCGACTGGCAGAATATTCCGGATTTGGCGGAGATAGGCTTTCCTATTGCCGAAGCTTATCCGAATGGGGAAGTGGTAATTACAAAACATCCGAACACGGGGGGCAGAGTTTCGTTCCAAACAGTTGCAGAACAACTAGTTTATGAAATCGGAAATCCCGCTGAATATATTACACCGGATTGCGTGGCAGATTTCACCTCCATTAAATTGGAAGATTTAGGAAACGACAGAGTTAGGGTATACGGAATTAAGGGAAAAGAAGCAACCGGGTTTTACAAAGTCTCGTGCTCTTATCAAGATGGTTATTCAGCTTCTTCAAGCTTAACTTATTCCTGGCCGGAAGCATTAACCAAAGCAAAGGCTGCGGACAAGATTTTAAGAAAGCGGCTGCAAAATCTTAACTTAAAATTTGATGAGATAAGGTCGGAATTTGTCGGTTACAATTCTTGTCACGGTCCGTTATCATTTCAGTTGGAAGAAGAAAAGATAAATGAAATAATGTTAAGGATTGCGGTTCGTTCTCACGATCTTGCCTCGGTAGAAAGATTCGGTAAAGAAATTGCGCCTTTAATTCTAACAGGTCCGCCCAGCGTAACAGGCTTTGCAGGCGGCAGGCCTAAGCCTAGCGATGTAGTTGCCTATTGGCCTGCGCTGCTGCCAAAGCATCTGGTTAAGCCGGAAGTAAAATTAATTTCGTTACTGCAAGAAAGCGAGCGGAAATAAAATGAAAATTAAATTATTGGATATTGCACACGGCAGAAGCGGTGATAAAGGAGATGCGGCGAATATCGGAATTATTGCTTATGACGACAGAGGCTACGAGATAATTAAAAAGCATTTAACTGCCGAAAGAGTTAAAATTCATTTTGAAGGAATATGCCTTGGCAGCGTTGAAAGGTACGAGCTGCCTAATTTGCGAGCGTTGAATTTTATACTTCACAATACGCTTGGCGGCGGCGGTACGGTTTCGCTTAAACTAGACGCCCAGGGAAAGACACTGGCTGCAGCTTTGTTAAGGATGGAAATTGAGATTTGAAATTTTTAATTGAACGGAGAAAAATCAAATGTACGAAGAAGAGCTGAAAACTTTAAAAGCCTATAAAGCAAGAATTGACAAGCTGAGAGGTTATCTTTGACTTTGATAATAAAGAAGCTAAAATAAAAGACCTTCAACATAAAACTACAGGTACATCTTTTTGGGACGACCAGATTGCCGCGCAGAAAATACTTCTTGAGATTAAAGCACTCGAGGAATGGGTGAACCTGTGGAAAGCGGTTGACAATAAAGCCGGAAGTCTGGAGGAATTCATCACTCTCGCTCAATCTGAAAATGATGAATCGTTTGCAGACGATATACGAAGTGAGCTGGAGGCTTTGAGCCATAGCGTTGAATCCGCGGAATTCAAAAACATGCTGAGCGGTAAGGACGATTCTAAAAATTGCATATTAACCATACACTCTGGCGCAGGCGGAACCGAAGCGCAGGATTGGGCCGAAATGCTGATGAGGATGTACCTTAGATGGGGCGAGCAAAATGGTTTTAAGATGGCAGTTGTAGATATTCTTGAAGGAGATGGTGCCGGTATTAAAAGTGTTACCATTGAAGTTGAGGGAGAATTTGCTTACGGTTATTTAAAGGCTGAAAACGGAGTCCATCGTTTAGTAAGAATTTCACCCTTCGATTCGAATAAAAGACGACACACTTCCTTCGCTTCTGTCTTTGTTATACCTGAGATTGACGATACGATTGAGATAGATATTAATCCCGCCGATTTAAGGATTGATACATACCGTTCCGGCGGAAAGGGCGGACAGAATGTGAACAAAGTTGAAACTGCTGTAAGAATAACTCACATACCTACAGGTGTTGTTGCCGCTTGCCAGAGCGAACGATCTCAATTACAGAACAGAACAAACGCGATGAAGCTGCTGAAGTCGAAGCTTTACCAGATAGAAAAAGAAAAGCAGGAAGCAGAGCTAGACGAAGTTGAAAAAAGCAAAATGAAAATAGAATGGGGCAGCCAGATCAGATCGTATGTCTTCCATCCGTATAACATGGTAAAAGACCACCGAACCAACGAAGAGACTTCCGATGTGCAGGGCGTAATGGACGGCGATTTGAACAGGTTCATAAAAGCTTTTCTGTTAAAGTACAGTCAGAATTAATTTTGTTTGACAAAATATTTCTTTAAACTTCTTAATCTACACTTGAACTAAAACAGGATTAAAGTGTAAGTTCAAGTTCAAGTGTAAGTTCAAGAAGGTTGGGGAGTTCAAGATTATGTTCAAGGTTCAAGAATTAATTGAGTAAGGTTATGAGCAAGAATAAGAGTAAGGTATGAGTAAGAAATCAAATACAGGCAAGCACAGAATAAAAAAGGAGAATAGGAAGAAGGATTTTTTTGATCGTGTATATAAGATAGTAGCAAAAATTCCGTACGGTAAAGTTGCAACCTACGGAGATATTGCCGAAGTGTGCGGTATTCGATCGGCTGCTAGAACTGTAGGCTGGGCGTTAAACGGTACTAAAGAAAACGGATTGCCGTGTCATCGAGTCGTTAACCGTTTCGGCGCGTTAACCGGAAGAATGCATTTTGGTGATCCTTATATTATGGAAGACCTTTTAAGATCCGAAGGAGTTGAGTTTACTAAAGACGGTTTTGTTAATTTAGAAAAGCATCTCTGGAAACCGGCTAAAGTAAAGCGAAGACAAAAGAAACTTGGATAGAATTCTTATTGGCAAAATTGTCAAGGACTTATTTTAAAAATAATTCTAAAATAGTGTTTGTAAACACAATGAAATTAAAATTAATATTTTAGCTTACTGAAAGAGGATATAAATTAATTACGCAATGTGTTTGGGAGAAAAAGGCGTATTATAAATTTTAATTGGGTCTAGTGCATTTCGTGTTTTAGTTTTCAAAAAAGTTTTAGCTGTCGAGTAATTTTTCCGAAATATTGTTAATTTTTTGTTTATCAAATAACAATTTGTAATCTATAGCGGAATAAAGATTGCAAATTTTTCGTTTCCAGTTAGACTTCGAAATAAGAAAATAATTTTCGGAATTTTCATTATCTAAACACTCTTTTTCTTAGGAAAGGATAGTTGCCGATGTTTAAAAAGTTTACATCTTTTAATCATTCAGGTGTTCGCCGTAGAGACTTTCTTAAAATATTCGGTTTTGCCCTTGGCGGATTAGCTATAAACCAAATACCTTTTACAAACCGAAAAGCTGAATATTCCTTTTCGCCGGATAGAATTAAAATCTCGCATATGCCTGTAATTGGAATGATAATACCCAATAAAGGTTTATATCCTCATATAGGAAGCAGCATTGCAGCCGGTTTTAAGTTAGCGATGGATGAGTGTGACGTTAATGGAATTTGCAATCCGGACAAGCTGCGAATTATGGAAGTGGGTACAAATCCTAACGAGGCAATAGATAAAGTAAAAATTCTTTTGGAAAATGATAAAGTAGATATATTAGCCGGAGTAATAAACCCTGCTGTAGCCGAAAGACTGCACGGTATTCTGGAAAAAAACAGAACCTTCCTAATCCTTATGGAAGCAGGGTCTAATGTAGTAAGGAACAATGAATACAGCCCGTATATTTTTCATAATAACCTCGGATATTGGAGATCGAATTTCGCATTGGGTGAATGGGGAGTACGTAATTACGGGAAAAAAGTTTTTGTCGCTTCTTCTTTTTATGAAAGCGGCTATGATGCGTTGTACGCTTTTAATCTTGGAGTAGAAAAAGCTGGGGGTAAAGTAATTAAGACTTATGTCTCGCATGTAACTCCCAATGCAATGGAGATGAATTTCTTAATGCAGTCTATAGCTGAAGATAAACCGGATTTTATACTTGCCTCCTACAGCGGAAAAGAAGCGGTTGAATTTGCACATGCATACTCAAGCTCGTTTTCAATAAATAAAATACCCCTTGTGTGCTCATCAATCATGGCAGAAAATATAAACCAGGATAATTCTATTTCTTTGCTGCCGGGAATGATTAGTGCTTCATCTTGGTCTTCCGGATTGAATTCTAAAGAAAATAAATCTTTTAAGAAATCATTTTTACAACTGACAGGCAGGCCCGCTAATTCATTTGCTGTCCTTGGTTATGATACCGGGCATCTAATAATTGCTGCCGCAGTTGCTGCCGGGAGTAAATTAAACAATGTAACTAAAGTTAGAGAAGTTCTGCGTAACTCTGTTATAAATTCCCCGCGGGGGCTTTTGCAAATGGACAGCATGACGCATAATATCCAGCCGCCGGTTTACCTTCAGAAACTGATTGTTAACAATACCGGTTTCTACAACCGCATAATTGACGAACTGAGACCGGTGAGTGAAGGTTACCATTCCTTAGCTGCTTTAAGGAATGAAACCAGGACAGGTTGGCTTAATGCTTACCTAAATGTATAGGGTAAAATTTATGGAAGTAAAATTAAGGCTTAAAAATTCTGACGATGAGAAGTTTCTGTTTGATGTTTATGCAGGGACCCGTGAAGAAGAACTTTCAATAGTTTCATGGACACAAGAACAGAAAGAAGAATTTTTGCGCATGCAGTATAATGCGCAGATAACTTATTATAATCAAATTTATCCTGAAATGGAATATTATATAATTCTTCGTGATGATATTCCGGCCGGGAGACTGATGATTGCACGTTTAGATGAGGAAATAAGAGTTGTAGATATAGCCGTAATCTCAGGGCAGCGCGGTCTTGGTACAGGCAAATTTCTATTACAAAGAATAATTGATGAAGCTTTGCCGGTAAATAAAAAAGTAGTTCTTCATGTAGAGCAGAATAACCGTGCTCAGAATCTTTATAAAAGACTTGGCTTTAAAGTAGCTGCCGTAGAGGGCTTTTATCTTAGGATGGAGTTGGCACCCGAAAAAAATCCGACAAATGAAATGAGGGAACTTTATTATGAAAATAGATGAAGGGATTATTTAGAATTGACATCGTTACCGGCTTACGAAGAGTTTGTTAAAAACCGCAATTCCCGGTTTTTAGCATTAATAGGACAGGAAGTAGAAGTTGAGTTAATGTTATCTGAAGTTACTGAAAAGAAGATATCAAAACACCAGGAACAGTTTTCACTTTTTTTTATAGGGAAGCCGGAAAGTTTTTTACCGCAATCAATATATAAATTAAAGCACGATATACTGGGAAGCTTTGATCTTTTTCTTGTACCTATCGGAAAAGACGGGCACGGATTTATTTATGAAGCGATATTTAATAACCTTCTTCAAAATGATGATTAAGATTTTCATCTTGTTTACTTAAAAATGAGTTCAATTATTCAGGAGAAATAAAAGATGGCTCAGCCTTATGTGGGAGAAATTAGAATTTTTGCCGGGAACTTTGAACCTGCCGGATGGATGTTCTGCAGCGGCCAGCTGCTTGCTATTTCACAGTACGAAACATTATTTCAATTAATTGGAACCACCTACGGCGGGGACGGACAAAGTACCTTTGCCTTGCCAGATTTGCGCAGCAGAGTGCCAATACATATGGGACAGGGTTCGGGGTTATCCAATTATCCACTTGCACAAAGCAGCGGTGCAGAACAGGTTACTCTTACTTTACAACAGATTCCAATTCATACACATATCCCTATGGGCAGCAGTACAGGTGGAAGTGATAATCCTTCCGGGAATTTTTGGGGCAACTCAAATGCTAAAGCTTATTCTGCCGGACCGGGGAATACAACTATGAATGGCAGCGCAATCGGTAATGCCGGAGGAAATCAACCGCACGATAATATGCTTCCGTTCCTCGGGCTTAGTTTTATTATTTCATTGTTCGGAATTTTTCCAACAACTTGATAAGAGGATTGTAATATGGCAGAACCTTTTTTAGCTGAGATTAGAATTATGTCTTTTAACTTTGCACCGAAAGGCTGGGCAGCTTGCGATGGGCAATTACTTCCTATTAACCAAAACCAGGCCCTCTTTTCTCTTCTTGGTACCACATATGGCGGCGACGGAAGGGTAAATTTTGGTTTACCCGATTTGCGCGGCAGGGTACCTATTCATATGGGTGGCGGATTTACACTTGGAGAAAGAGGTGGAGAAGAAAGCCACACACTAATTATTAGCGAAATGCCCCAGCATACGCATACCGTATCAGCAAGTTCAAGTAGTCCGGATACTAATACCCCGACCGGGCATGTATGGGCTTCAAACACAGCTCTTAGTCCATACTCAACTACGGCTAATGAACAAATGTATGGAAATGCACTTAATAATCAAGGCGGTAGTCAAGCTCATAATAATTTATCACCGTTTTTAACATTAAACTTTAGCATAGCGTTGCAAGGGATTTTCCCTTCACAAACTTAAAATTAGGAGAATTATATGGATCCGTTTGTAGCCGAAATAAGAATTTTCCCTTTTAACTTTGCACCGAAAGGATGGGCGTTTTGCGACGGCCAAATATTACCATTAAGCCAGAACACTGCGCTTTTCTCTCTGCTCGGTACCACGTACGGCGGTGATGGAAAAAGTAATTTTGCACTGCCCAACCTTCAGGGCACTGCACCATTGCACACCGGGCAAGGGCCGGGATTATCGTTACGCAACTTAGGCGAAACCGGCGGAGAGCAGGCTGTTAGTCTTTTGCAGGCGGAAATGCCGCAGCATACTCATTCAACAGTAAATGCAAAATCTGCCGGTGGGTTAAACGATCCTAATAATAATTTATGGGCGCCTGCAGGTAACCAAAGACCGGCACCAAACCTTTATTCATCCGGCAACCCAAATACTCTTATGAATGCCGGAGCTTTATCACCGCAGGGTGGTTCCCAGCCGCATAATAATATGCCGCCGTACCTGGTATTTAATTTTTGTATTTCTTTGCAGGGGGTTTATCCTCCTAGGTCTTAATATGTACCGGTTCTTAGTATCGAAATTCTAATTTACATGAGTATCCATTCGAAAAATTAAAAAGGACTAGCGGATGAAATTTTTAATTACAGGCAGAATAAAAAATATTCTTATTAAGCGCAGTTATCTATTATACTTTTCAATTCTCTTAACTTTAGTGTTAGCTTCATTTTCATTTGCAGCTACACTAACAGTAAATACTTTAAATGATACTCATGCTGCGGCACCAGCTTCGGCTCCAACAGACGGAAGCAGTAACATTTCTCTCCGATCAGCTTTAGAATACGCTGATGCTGTAGGTGGAACGAACACAATTAATTTTTCGGTTTCCGGCACTATTAATCTTTCTCTTGGAGAAATATCGTTCGGCACTCAAGCTGAAAATATAACGATAGACGGCAGCGGACAAAATATAGTTATAAATATGACCGGTATAGGTCAAGACCGTATATTCTTAATTGATCCTCCGGGAACAGTTTCAAGTGTTCTGGTTACTCTTCAAAATTTAACATTTCAAGGCGGTCATCTTACTTCCGATATATACGGCGGTGGCGCCATACTAGCCGGCGGGCCGAATAATTCCCTTACAATTCATAGTTGTATTTTTCAGAATAACGCTGTACCAAACGGCAATGGAACCGGTGGTGCAATAAATTTTTCCGGCGGAGGCATACTTACTATAGACCAAGGAACTCAATTCTTAAATAACCAGGATCTAGATGTTAGCAATACCGGCGGTGGGGCAGTTTTCTATTTTCTACAGAATTATGCCAACCTTACGGGAAGTATAAATATTTCGCATTGTACTTTTGATAATAACACTACAAATGCACCGAGTTCAAGTACAAGCGGAGGCGGCGCTATAGGTATTCAAATTCAGGGACAAAATACCGGTCAAACGTTTTCTGCATCCATAACGCAAAATACTTTCGCGAATAACTCTGCAACCGTCGGATACGGAGGTGCTGTATTTATTGAGAATGCTTTTGCAGCAGGCAATACGGTTTATGTTAATTACAATAGATTTAAAGGAAATACTGCTGCGGCAGGCGGCGGCGGTCTCGCATACATTAGCGAACCGGGCAGCGTTGATGCAACAAATAACTGGTGGGGTACTAATGGGGTTCCCGGTCCATTAAGCACCGACGGTGCAGGCACTTTCAATACCGGGGGATCCGGTTCACTTACTACTACACCCTGGCTGGTTTTAACAAACACACCTGCGCAAAGTACAATCTGTGCAAATAGTTCTACTACTATTACTGCAAGCTTTTTGAAAAATTCGAACAATCAATTAATTTCTGCAAGTAATCTTGGAGCCTTAATCGGTCTGCCAATAAACTTTTCTGCTACCGCACCAACCGGCAGCAATATAAGTAATGCACAAACAACCATACAGCCCACTGGTACAGCAACTGCTTTGTATAATGCCGGGTCTACCGGAGGCGCAGGTAATGCAAGCGCTACTGTAGACTTTCAAACAGTTAATGCATCAATAACTGTAGATACTCCTCCGTCTGTAACTACCAATCCTACTAATCAAACGGTTAATGACGGCAGCCTGGCTACATTTACTGCTGCTGCAAGCGGAAGCCCCGCACCGGCTGCCCAGTGGCAGGTTAGTATAGATAACGGTAGTACCTGGAATAATATTAATTCAGCAACCGGCACTACATACTCTATTACCGCATATGCAGCAGACAACGGTAAACAATTCCGTGCAATCTTTAGCAACACATGTAATAATAACGTTCCTACAAACGCTGCTACTTTAAATGTAATACCTGCCGCGCCAACGGCTATTGCAGCAACCAATATTCAGCAAACAAGCTTTACAGCAAATTGGAATCCGGATTCTATAACAACAGGCTACAGACTAGATGTTGCAACTACTTCAAGCTTTACAGCCGGAACTTTTGTATCCGGTTACCAGGATCTTGATGTTCATAATGTTACTACATTTACGGTGAATACTAATATTAGCGGAGGTACAACTTATTATTATAGGGTAAGGGCATATAATGCAAACGGTACCAGCAGTAGTTCTGGTACAATTACCGTATTAACTATTCCTCCTAATCCTGTTGCAACCGCAGGCTCTAATGTTCAGGCAATCAGCTTTTCTGCCAATTGGAATGCTGCAACCGGGGCTGCCGGTTATTATTTGGATGTAGCCACAGATAATGCATTTACTAATTTTGTTTCAGGCTTCAACAACAAAGACGTTTCCAATGTAACAACTTTTTCGGTAACCGGATTATCTGCTAATACGACTTATTATTATAGAACAAGGGCGTACAACACAACCGGAACGAGCGGCAATTCAAATGTAATTACACAGTTAACCGCACCGGCTGCACCTATTGCTAATGCGGCTTCCAACGTACTTAGCTCAAGCTTTTCAGCTAACTGGAATGCTGTAACCGGCGGGACCGGCTACAGGATAGATGTAGCTACCGATAACGGTTTTACAAATATCCTTGGCAGTTATAACAATTTAGATGTTTCCAATGTTACTACATATTCAGTAACTGGTCTGTCTCCCAATTCAACTTATTATTATAGGGTAAGGGCTTATAATACAGGAGGAACGAGCAGCAGTTCAAATATTATAAGTCAGTTAACTCCTTCAGGTCCGCCGACAGCTATCGCTGCATCAAATATACAGAGCAGCAGCTTTTCGGCCAATTGGAATGCAGTTGCAGGTGCAACGGGATATAGAATAGACGTAGCAACCGACAACGGCTTTACAAGTATTCTCGGCAGTTATAATAACCTGGATGCGGCAAATGTAACTACGTACTCTATTACCGGTTTATCACCTAGTACCACATACTACTATAGAGTAAGAGCCTATAACGGCGGAGGAACAAGCGACAATTCCAATACAATCAGCCAGCAAACCACACCGGCAGCTCCGACTGCTACTGCAGCGGCTAATGTACAAAGCACAGGATTTTCAGCTAACTGGAATGCTGTAACTGGTGCAACGGGATATAGGATTGATGTAGCAACCGACAATGCTTTTGCCAGCATTCTCGGCAGTTATAATAATTTGGATGTATCGAATGCAACTACTTACCCTATAACCGGATTAGCAGCCAACACAACTTATTACTATAGAGTAAGAGCTTATAATTCAGGCGGGGCTAGCAGCAACTCGAACACAATACAACAATTAACTGCCGTTGGTGCGCCCACTGCAACTGCAGCTACCAATGTTCAGTCTCAAAGCTTTTCAGCTAACTGGAATGCAGTAACAGGTGCAACCGGCTACAGGCTGGATGTAGCTACCGATAATGGCTTCACAAGTATACTAGGCAGTTATAATAATCTGGATGTTTCTAATGTAACTACTTATTCAGTTGCAGGATTAAATGCCAATACAACTTATTATTATAGAGTAAGAGCTTATAATTCCGGCGGGGCTAGCAGCAATTCCAATACTGTACAACAATTAACTGCCGCAAGCGCGCCTATTGCAACCGCTGCTTCAAATGTTCAGACTATAAGCTTTGCGGCTAACTGGAATGCAGTAACCGGCGCAAACGGCTACAGACTGGATGTAGCAACCGACAGCGGATTTACAAACATTCTTGCAGGCTATAATAACCTGGATGTTTCTAATGTAGTTACTTATCCAATAACAGGCTTATCAGCCAATACGATTTATTATTACAGGCTAAGAGCCTATAACGGAGGGGGAATAAGCGGCAACTCAAATGCAATTTATCAGCTTACCGCACCTGCGGCACCTGTAGCTGTTAACGCAACTAATATTAAAAGCACCGGATTTACTGCTAACTGGAATGCCGCAGCTGGCGCTACAGGCTATAGACTGGATGTTGCTACCGATAACGCATTTACTAATTTTGTAGCGGGATTTAATAATTTAAACGTTAACAATGTAACTGCATACCAAGTTACCGGCTTATCTGCAAATACCAACTATTATTACAGGCTAAGAGCTTATAACACCGGCGGCGGCTCTAGCTTAAATTCAAATACTATTAATTTATTAACGTCAACATCCGCACCGGTTGCTACTGCAGCTACCTCTATAACAACATCCAGCTTTACTGCCAACTGGAATACGGTTGCGGGAGCTACGGGATATCAGCTTGATGTAGCACTTGATTCAAACTTTATAAATTTTGTTGCCGGGTGGAATAATAAAGATGTTGGTAATGTTACTACGTATTCAGTTAACAGCAATATAACTTCAAACACCAAATATTTTTATAGAGTAAGGGCATATAACGGAACAAGCACCAGCGATAACTCAAATACAATTAGCTTAAACACAACCGATCTTCCGCCGCAGCTTGCAAATATAGAACCGGCGGCATTAAATTATATCGAAGCAAGTCCTGCAGTGCAGGTGACTAATTCTATCACCGTTTCGGACCCGGATAATTCAAATTTAGCATCTGCTTTAGTTCAGGTAGCTTCAAATTATAAGCAGGGAGAAGATTCTTTATTCACCGATGTTTCGGGGACAAATATTTCTGCTTCGTGGGATGGCTCAACAGGTAAGCTGTCGTTAACCGGTTCCGATACAAAGGCGAATTATCAGAGTGTGCTTAGGAAGGTAAAATATTTTAACGGAAGCGGCAGCCCGTCCTTTATAACAAGGACAGTAAGCTTATCGGTGAATGACGGTATATTGAACAGCAATATTCAAAACAGAATAATTAATTCCCTTGCACTGAAATTACTTTCACCTGTTGCCGGCGCTACCTGGAGGAGAAACAGTCAGCAGAATATAACCTGGACCAGCAGCAACGTGGGGAACATTAAAATAGAAATTTCCACAGATAACGGGACCACCTGGTCGACGATTATTTCATCGGTTGCAGCTGCTGCCGGAACTTATTCTTATACAGTTACTGCTAATACTTCGAACCAGTGCATTATAAGATTAACCGATCTAGCTCTGCCGACTTTAACAAGCCTGAATACCGGCAGCTTTACCATTTACGATATCGTTGTAACTTCTCCTAACGGGGGAGAGAACTGGATGTGCGGAACTGCCCATAACATAACCTGGCAAAGCAGTCAAATTTCATTTGTAAAAATTGAATTAACAACAGACGAAGGCAATAACTGGATACTAATAGCTCCTAATGCGAACGCCGAAAGCCACAGCTACCAGTGGATAATCCCGCCTTATCCGATATCTTCGAAGTGCAGGATAAGAATAACCGATGCATCCGGCCCGGTAAGCACGGATATGAGTGACGGAGATTTTACGTTAACTCCCAACAACGGCACCTATGGCCAGAATGCGATAACTCTTCTTTCACCCAACGGGGGAGAGAAATGGGCGGGCGGAACAACTCAATATATTGTCTTTAGAAAGAATGCATTCTTCCCAAGTGTAAGGCTTGAGTATTCTACTGATAACGGAACCACATGGAATCAGATTTTGAATCAGCCGTTAAGCGGGCTAACATTTTATCCTTGGCATGTTCCGCTTGTAAATTCCTCCGAATGCAAGATTAGGGTTAGTAATTGGAACAATTCTTTGATGAGTGTTGAGAGCATGGGGGACTTTTCTATAATAACCCAGGCAATGGCACAGAACTACCCCAACCCGTTTAACCCTACTACGACGATAAAGTACAGCATTCCTTTTGATGCAAATGTAAAACTAATAATTTACAACGAGCTTGGGCAGGAGGTAGCCAAGCTAGTAAACGGCAGACAAAGCGCAGGTATATACAATGCCGAGTGGAATGCGGATGCTCTAGCCTCAGGAGTTTATATTTATGTTCTAGATGCAAAATCAACAGACGGCAAGAAGAACTTTCAATCGATAAAGAAGATGATTTTGATGAAATAACGACATTTGGCACCTCAGAAGTAGGTAAATTTAGAAAAACAACTGTGGTGCGAGATGAAATTAATGAAACATGGCTATGCCGGAAGAATATACTTTTAAAGAAGCCAGTTTACTCCCATTAAATCTGGACGGAAGGATAGTTCATCTGGGTGACAAAGAACTTAGTTATAACACTATCAAATTTTATGGCGCAGCCTCTTCTTTACCACATATCTGTATGCTCGTTGACTAATTTACAGCGCATACTAATCTGGTATCTTCCCATCTTCGCTGCAAATCTTTTTTGCAGCTTAAACCTTAATGCGCAGTCTCTTGATTTTAAATTTGAACATATCACTGAAAAACAAAACTTATCTCATAACACCGTCGAAGGTATTATTCAGGATAAAGAAGGATTCATCTGGTTCAGTACTATAGATGGATTGAATCAATTTGACGGATATGCATGCAAAGTTTACAGGCACAACGACGGTGATTCAACTTCAATCTCCGTAAATTTTCTGCACGGCATCTATGAAGACAGCAAAGGCTACCTCTGGATTTCTACACGAGGCGGCGGGATAAATAGACTTGATAAAAGAACAGGCATATTTAAACAGTACAAACATATACCGGGTGATCCGAACAGTCTAAGCAATAACAACGTTAATTGTATTCTCGAAGACAAATCGGGAAACTTCTGGATCGGAACTGAAACAGGACTTGATCTGCTTAACCCTCAGAGCGGTATGTGCAAACATTTTAAGCATGAGCCAAATAATCCCATCAGCCTAAGCAGCAATTGGATTAACGAGATAATTCAGGATAAAGACGGCTGCCTCTGGATAAGTTCCTTTAACGGCTTAAATAAATACGATCCTGTTTCTAAAAAATTTATGAGATACTTCAACGAAAGAAATAATAGAAACAGTCTTAGTGAAAACTTCACTACATCATTGTTTGAAGATGAAGACGGAATAATTTGGATCGGGACAAAAGGAGGAGGACTAAATAGCTTTGATAAGGAAAAAAATCTCTTCAGTAGATACAACGAAGCAATGCTGAAAAGCCTTTCTTCATTACCGCTGAATATCAACTCCATAATTTTGTTTGAAAAAGATCAGCTTCTAATAGGAACAGAAGGAGAAGGACTTCTCCTCTTCGATAAGAAAAAAAATATTTTTTACGCCTTCAAGCACGAGCCTCGCAACAGTTTTTCAATCAGCAGCGATATTGTTACCGGTATTTGCAAAGACAATCAAAACAATATTTGGATTGGAACTTGGGGAGGCGGCGTAAATAAATTAGCGGGACAGAAAAAAGAATTTAACTTGATAAGTTCTGCAATGCTCGACAAAGCCTCACCGCATTCTGCCTCTGTATTTGCATTATGGAAGGATAAACAAAATAACGTCTGGATTGGGACTAAAGCAAAAGGATTAACAAAACTTAATCGCAGCTCAAATACATTTTATAAACATTACTTGAACAGCAGCAAAGGTATCAATGCAATTTACGAAGACAAGCAAGGTTTCTTATGGCTAGCTTCCGAAGGCTTGATAAGGTTTAACAAAAGAGACGGCAGTTATAAAATTTTTAATTCTGATCCGGATGATGAAAACTCAGTCAGCAGCAATGATATAAAATGCATAAACGCAGACAGCAAAGGAAACTTATGGATAGGAACAGAGGACGGCGGCGCTTGCAGCTTTAACCCCAAAACAAATAAGTGGAAAAGGTATTTTAATAATAAAAATAATCCAACGCTGGTGCGCTGTATTTATGAAGACAAAGCTGGAAATATTTGGCTCGGCACTTATAGAAGCGGGTTAATTAAACTAGAAATGAAGACCGGTAAAGCTGTAACATACTCGCAAAATCCTGCCGATATTTATAGTCTTAGCAATAACGATGTAAGATGTATAATGGAATCTTCCGACAATGAAATGTGGATAGCAACATACGGAGGAGGCATAAATAAATATGACAGCTCATCTGGAAGATTCTATTCAATCAAGGAAAACGATGGTTTATCAAATAATTTTACTTATGGTATACTTGAGGACGAGGAAGGGAATTTCTGGATAAGCACAAACTACGGATTAACAAAATATAACCGGAAGAATAATTCATTTAAGATTTACACACAGGAAGACGGACTGCAGAATAACGAATTTAATACAGGCGCATTCTTAAAAGCTGATGACGGCGAAATGTTTTTCGGAGGCATAAGCGGCTTTAACAATTTCTATCCCGGTAAAATAAAAGACAATATTCATATCCCGCCGGTTTATCTTACTTCATTCAAAATTTTTGATAAGGAAATAAAACTCGATAGCTTGATTACATACAAAAAGAATATTTCCCTTTCATACGACGATAAATTTTTCTCTTTCGATTTTACCGCGCTGGATTTTATAAATCATGTGCAAAACCGCTATGCCTATAAGCTTGAAGGCTTCGATAGAGATTGGATAAGAACCGGACAAAGGAGGTTTGCAAGCTACACTAATCTCGATCCCGGCCAATATAATTTCCGTGTTATTGCCTGTAACAGCGACGGAATTTGGAATACAACCGGCGCAAGCTTGAGGATAGTAATTTTACCTCCCTTCTGGATGACATGGTGGTTTGAAACTATACTCGGGGTCGTTTTGCTGTCGGCTTTAATTGGTACCGTAAGGTACTACTCAACAAGAAAATTAAAAGAACATATTCGCGCGCTCGAAAAAGAACAGGCTGTAAGGAAAGAAAGAGAGAGAATATCGAGAGACCTGCATGATAATGTCGGATCGCAGTTAACATATCTAATCAGTTCAATTGATAACCTAACATTTGCGCGAGAAAATCATTCACTCAAAACAGTAGTTGACAGGTTGAAAGATGTAAGCGCTTACGGAAGGAAGACAATAAAAGAACTTCGAGACACCATCTGGGCAATGAAACATGAAGATGCGGAAATCAGTCAGCTGATCTTAAAGCTGAATGAATTAAGGCAGGAAATAAACAGCAGCCTAAGCAGTCTTCATATGGAGATTAATAATTCTGTTACAAAGCCGGTAACACTAAATGCTCAACAGACTCTGAGCTTGTATCGCATTACTCAAGAAGCCCTTCAAAACATCATAAAGCATTCTCGTGCATCCAAGGTTGAAATAAGTTTTTCTGAAATACAAAGCAAAATTCTTTTACAGATAAAAGATAACGGCAAAGGTTTCGATATTGATAATACCATAAAAGGCAACGGATTGACAAATATGAAAAACAGATGCGAAGATGCCGGCGGGAAATTCCAAATTAGCAGTTCGGGAAATGGTACTGTAATTAGCTGCCTTTTTGAAAAATAGGCAGTTTGCCTTATTGATTAGGCAATACGTTTTGGTTAGAATAGCTACGCTATTTTAGAAGTCTAAAAATTTCAAAAAGTTTTTTATTAATTATACCTTATACCCAATACCCTTTATGAAAATAAGTGTAGCCATAGCAGAAGATAATACTTTATTAGCAGCATCGCTAAAAGAAAAATTAGAGCTGTTTGAGGATATCGAGTTTAAATTCCAGGTAGTTAACGGCAGGGCTTTATTAGAAAAACTTTCAACCGGCATCTATGTAGATGCAATCCTAATGGATATAGAAATGCCTGAGATGGGCGGCATTGAAGCCGCGGCGTTAGTAACTGAAAAATATCCTAACATAAAAATTATCATGCTCACTGTTTTTGATGACGAAGAAAAAATATTCAAGGCAATTCTTTCCGGCGCAATGGGATATTTGCTTAAAGACGAAACTCCAGAAAAAATATATGAAGGAATTAAAATGGTTGTGGAAGGCGGAGCGCCAATGTCGCCTATTATTGCCGCCAAGTCTATGGCTATATTAAGAAATCCAGATATAGTTAAAAACAAAAATGAAAAGACTGGCTTTGCAATATCGGAAAGAGAAATAGACGTGCTTGAAAAATTGAGCAAAGGATTAAACTACAACGAAATTGCGGAAGACTTGTTTATCTCTCCCTTTACTGTACGAAAACACATTGAGAATATTTACCGCAAGCTTCAAGTGAAAAACAAAATGCAGGCTGTTCAGAAGGCTAAGAATTTTAGAATCATTTAGAACATTCCTAACCACCCCGTAATCTGTCTGTTAGACCAATCATAAACTCAACTAAAACTTCAATGCCAAAATACGGCAAATGACTTATTGATACCTCTTCATCGCGCCGGTATTTTTGAAATAGTACCTCAGCGGAATCTGGACAGCATTTTTCAAATTAAAGGAAAAATAGTTATGAAAAATACAATTCAATTTTGTATTGCTTTTGTTCTAATGGCTTCATCAATTATTAAAGCGCAAACCGGGGTTCATATACAGGAACGCTCGGGCAACCGGGTATGGATTCATAACAAGGATTCTGTTTACATGTCCGTCGGGACTAAAGATTTTAGCCGCGTGTGCCTGGTTAATCCCAAAACTAAAGAGTGGAAATATCTGAACACTAACCAGAATGATTATCATGAATACACCGGCTTTTTTGTAATGAAAAATAATTTGGAAGGGGTAATGAGCTATCCTTATAATCCAAATAAAGTTTATAAAACGACTGACGGCTGGCAAACAATTACTGTAGTAGCTAACGCACCCACTCTGAATCAGCTCGTTGTTACCGATGCCGGTTATGTTGGTTTTAATTCAACTTTCAAAAATCTTTATTTCTCTCCCGACGGGCTGACATGGAACGTTGTTGCTACCGGAGGTTCAACCGATATATGCGAGCTTCGTTCTTATAAAAATAAAGCTATACTTTATACCGGCAATGAAAGCGGCAGTTTTGTTTCTACAGACGGTGGGAAAAATTTTTCCTATGTTGATATTAAAATGAGCTTCCCAGGATTCGGTAAGGGAAAGCTTATTAATTTTATTATGTTCTCGCAAGATACCTTGCTCGCAATTACTGCGGATGCAAAACTCTATAAAACTTTTGACTGCGGCACTACTGCATGGACATCTTTCTCACTTCCTGCCGTAGCAAGAATAGCGATAGTAAAAAATATAAATGAAATTTATGCGGGCGACCAGGTAGGCAAAGCTTATTTTACCTCGGACGGGGGTGTTTCGTGGCAGCAAAAAAAGGGAATCGCAGCCTCTACAGGATTTTATATCGACAGTATATTATATCAGTGGCCTGTCTCCGTTTCCTCTGATAACGGAGATACGTGGAATGATTTTCTCCCGATTTTCTCAAGCAATAATTTTAACGATATCAGCTTTAACGGCAGCAAAGGAATTCTTGCAGCAGGCAATGGGGCTGTAAATATATCACTCGATAAAGGGCGCTCTTTCAGCAGCGATATTAAACTTCCCACTTCTCAAAATATAAATGCTGTAAAAGTTTTGGATAACGGTGATCTTTTGGCGGAGGATGGTTCCGGGAAAATTTTTTACAGCATAGACAGCGGTAAAAATTGGACCAAGAACGCATCCGGCGCTTCGGGTAATGGCTTCCGTACTTCTGCTGAAGACAGTGTTATTTTGTTTGGCGGCTTCACACAGTATCCCTCCATCTCAAAAGATCACGGCAAAACTTTTACTACTATTTTTGTTAAAGGCGGAACTCATACTCAAACTGTTATGCCAAACGGGACAATGCTTGATGCCGCAGCATGGTTTGATTATTCAACCTTCACTGATAAAGGATGGGTAATTTCTAAATGGACAATTGACGGCACCCAAACAATACTTGATTCCATTGCCGTTTTAAATGAATCGCTCGCAGATATTCATAATGCTGCTGATAATACCGGCTACTTGATTACAATTGAAAAGACAACCAAGCAAACGAGAATCTACAAAACAACTTCGGGATGGTCATTAGGCAGTACTAAATTAGTAAGCACAATTGACCCGGTGAAGCCGGGCATTACAAATTACGAGAACAATCCTTTCGTCAACCGCAAAATGAGAATACAGACTTTTGGGAAAGACACTGTTATACTTTCCGGTACCGGCAATACTTTTTATCATATTTCTTATGATGGCGGCTTAAGCTGGAACCTGGACAGCATCGACGTACACTCGGCATATCCCAAGCTTTATCCAAACATGAGGAACTCTTATTTTTTTAATTCGAAAGAATTCATCTTTACTCTTAACAACCAGGGATTATATCTTAATGTTAATTCATCAACTGGAAATATTACGGCAATAAATCAGTTAAAGCAAAATCAGCAGTCTATACCGCTCCATTATGAATTGTTCCAGAACTACCCAAATCCCTTCAATCCGTCAACAACAATCAAATACCAAATTCCAAATTCCGGTTTTGTAACTCTAAAGGTATATGACTTACTTGGTAGAGAAGCAGCAACGCTTGTAAATGAAGAACAAACAGCAGGAGAACACTCGGTGCAATTTTCTACAAACAACAACCAACAAACTACAAACCACAAACGACTGTCAAGCGGAGTTTACGTATATAAATTAAGCGTCAACGGATACAGCACGGCTAAAAAGCTTTTGCTTTTGAAATAATTATTATCCCGGAAGAATTGTATAAAAAATGTGGATACGAATTTTACTTATTGATTATTGTCTTTTAATTATTACAAGGAAGGTTAATTATGAAACAAACTATATTAATTCTTTTGTCTTTTTTCTTATCGATAAATCTTTTTGCTCAATGGGAACGAGTAGTCGACTATAACGTAGGCTCTACGGGACAGGTAGCTGTTCATGGTTCCACTGTCTTTTTGTACGGTTTTGAAAAGACTCAGTTTGTTTACCGTTCAACGGATAACGGGAATACATGGACAAACATCGCAAATAAGTTTCCGGATAAGGTTTATTACGTTCACGGACACGGGAGCGAAGTCTTTGCGATTGTTGGAATCAACGGGATATATTCTTCTGTTGATGACGGCGTTAGCTGGAACAGCAAATCATCAATACCGTTTACAGACGGAGCCGTGTTGTCATTGGTTTCCGACGGCTCAACATTATATGCGGTATCAAATAGGAATTCTGTATTTAAGTCTACCGATAACGGAGTTACATGGGACAAGATTACAATAAATTATTCTCAGGCCCAGGTATTCGGTTTCGATTTTGCGGCTGCAGGAGACAAGATGATTTTCAGCGCACTAAATCTCGGCTCTTTTGTTTCAATCGATGCGGGAAAAAACTGGACATTAAAAAATCCCAAATTCATGATTTCATCTGTAAACGCTTTTAACAATGAATTTTTTGGAGGCACATACGGCATGTATAAATTTACCGGGGACACCGGCTGGACAAGTATAACCTCCGGTTTTCCAAACGGCATAGGCGTTTCGGCAAGCACTAGAAGTCTAACGTCGGCAGGAAATAAATTATTTACCTGCTACACCGATGTCTTCGCAGGATCAAAAATTTTCGTATCTGAAGACGACGGAAATAACTGGAGCGAGGTAGGAAATAATCTTACATCGGCATCAACAACTTCCTTAAATGATTTTATTGCAGCAACGCCTAACTACCTGTATTATTACATCTATTCGATTTTCGATCCCAAGTCAACCGGAATTTTTAGATATCCGATTCAGACGACTACTGATGTAAATCAGTATAATGGTAATATTCCTAAAAGATATAGTTTGAAACAGAACTATCCTAATCCATTCAACCCTACGACCAGCATCCAGTATGCAATAGGCAGTAGGCAATTTGTAACTTTAAAAGTATACGATATACTCGGCGATGAAGTAGCAACGCTTGTAAATGAAGTACAAACCGCGGGAGAATATTCCGTGCAATTTTCTACAACCAACAAACTACAGACTACAAACCACACACAATTATCAAGCGGAATTTATTTCTACCAATTAAGTGCGGGCAGTTTCATTCAAACAAAAAAACTTATTTTAATGAAATGATACTAAGAGTAAATTCGAGGTCGCTAATTAAGCTTCAACACTAAATTTAAATTTGTATCCTAATTTTGTGACCTCTCTCGGAGGGACTCCTACGGAGGAAGTTGCCATTCATGTCCCCTTGCTTAGACAAAGAAATTGATTTTGATTCAATAATGCCAAATGCCTCTATAGTGAGTAACACAGCTGTTTAATAGCCGCAAGTTTGCAGCCCACCGGTAAATATTAAATAAGCATTATTGTTTTGAATAACAACTAAAAATCTTGTTGCCTTTTTAGATTTTTATTTATAGTTTCCTTATCAATTAAGGAAAATACTCTCACTGCTTAAGAATTGCGGAATTCTTAAAAGTTCAAATAAAAAACTGTTATCGGTATTTTAATTTAGAATTTTCCCTTATTCTATTTTCAATTAATTAACAACAACTTAAAAACAAAACATAGGTGGGTTCATGAAAAGAATCGTATTCTTTACTGTTCTATGTGTCTCCGCGGTATTATTTGTACTGTCGCAGTTCAATTGCTCGTCGGGAGAAAAAGCCATGAGCAAAGACGAACTTATTGCGAGAGGGAAGTACCTTGTTAATATTGGAGGATGCAACGACTGCCATTCTCCCAAAATTATGACGGCTATGGGACCGGTTCCGGATACAACTAAATTATTGTCTGGTCGTTCAGCCAATCAGCCTATAGCTCCATTCGATACCGGCAGCGTGGCACCAGGTAGATGGGTATTAACTGACGGCGGCACTTCAACTTGGGTCGGACCTTGGGGTATTTCGTTTACAGCCAACCTAACGCCGGATTCTGCAACCGGTTTAGGGGCATGGACTCTTGATAACTTTATAAATACTATGAGGACAGGTAAGCACCTCGGAACCGGAAGAGATTTATTACCACCTATGCCGTGGCAGTCTATAGGTCAGCTTAAGGATGAAGATTTGAAAGCAATGTTTACATATTTACAAAGCTTGCCGCCGATTAGTAACAAAGTGCCTAATCCGGTTCCCCCTACCATGCTGGCTCAATATTCAATGAAAAAATAAATTAAGAGAGCTTCGGCTCTCTTTTTATTATGGGTAAGTTATTTCTGCTGGGCATACTCTACACGTTTAATTATTTCTTCACATATTTTGTGTGTTGTTAGAAAATCTCGTGTTAAATCCGTCGGCAGGTATTCTTGTCTTATCAGATCGATAAAGAAATTTACAATTTGCACAAAGCCCCGCCTGTAAAGAATATAATCCCAGTCTTTGTATTTAATCTTTATTTCTTCATTCCTGTAATAATGGATAGTCTCATCCATATTCTTTATTACACATTTATTACCCGGCGACATTAATTCCAAAGTTTCTTCATTCGCTCCGCTGTCGCGGTTCATTATCAAATTTATTGAACAGTTGTTGCTTTGTAGATTCACCCCAACACCGGTTAGCATTCTTCCGTTAAAGAAGGGAAGAACGCTCATGTTGTTACCTGAGAAAGGGATAAAAAAACGGGCAGTATCAATAACGTGGATAAAATCATCAAGGATAAATTTTCTTACCTCACCGGGTATATTTATCCTGTTCTTTTGGATTAAGAGAAATTGCAGCGGAGAATATTTTTTCAGCTCGCTGTAAATAGGAGCGAACCTTCTATTAAATCCGACAATCAGGTATCTGCGGTTTTTCTCCGCAAGATCAACAAGCATTTCGGATTCTTTATAGTTATATGTCAACGGCTTGTCAACATAAACATGAATGCCGTTGGCCAAGAGCGTCTCAACTATTTTAAAATGAGCTTCGGTTGCAGTATGAACGAATGCAGCATCAATATGGCGGTCGATTAAATCGCTAACTGTATTGAAGCAATTGTTAATATGATATTTTTCGCAGGCAGCCTGCAGAGTGGCTGGGTTTCGCGAAACTAGATAAGGCTCAATTACTTCGCTGTTGCACACTAACGGCAGGTAAGCCTTTTTCGCAATATCTCCAATCCCTATTATCCCGATTTTTAATTTGGTGTTCATATTTATTTTTTATCTTTAATAAATCCGTATCTCTGAATGTGTTTATATGCAAAATAACCGGCGGCGGACATGCTAGCCAGACCTAGTATATACCTCAGCCGGGTTAATGCGCCTTTTTCTTTGTATAGAAAATTTTCAAGATATAAATCCGCGTGCAAGTTACTGCCAAGAGTATTATTAAATAAAGATGTTTGTTTAATTTCAGCAAGCGTTAATCCCCATGCTTCATCGGGGTTATTTTCGGGCATAAGAAAATTTATCGATCGGCTGTTTGTGTTCGGAGTGAAAATTAATTTATCAGTTGAGTTTAGGAAAGGGCTGAAGATATTTTTCGAAACTTCAGAAGAATCTATTTTGGCCGGGCTTCTAACCGGATTTTCCTGAGCGAAAATAATTTTAACGCTAAATAAGATAATTAGAGTTATAATACCTATTGTACTGCCCGGGGCGATTTGAACTTTTGACAACATAATAATTCCTTTTTGAATTTTAAGTAAGCAGTTTCTTCCAATTAACTTTTAACTTTCGGAATTACTCTTTCTATAGTATTGCCGTTGAAATCTTTTTTTGTGTCAAGATATTTCATCTGTATTTCTTGAACTTGAACTTAATCTTGCGCTTTAGCGAACTGTGTATCTTCGGAAAAGCTTATCTCTTTAATTTTTCCTTACAGTACAAAGGTAAAAATAAAATTCACATAAATCACCGGTTAAAATATTTTCGGTTCTGTATTTCGATTAAAGGAGTATTTTTGAAGTGAAAGTTAAGTTTACAATTTTTTTTTGCGGGAGGAAATTTGGATAAGAAGATATAAATTAGTAGCGAGCATTAATATTGTACCCCCTTAATAAGACTTACATTGGATTAAAAAATTGTGTATAATCGAGCGCGGTTATTTTTGTTGTCTAGAACATATTCATTTAATGGAAAGGGAAAATAATGCCTAACAAATTTCAAACTGCTATTAATTTCATTTTGGCTTTAATTATTTTTATAAGCGTACAAGGCTTCGCTCAATATGATCTGAATAAGAATTATGTGGGACCGACACTAGGATTATCGTTCTTAGGCTCAACAGCTCAAGTCGGTATAAACTATGAATACAGTTTAGATTTGCAGAACATCGGCGCAGCAGGCATAGGCGGTATTTTTAGATACTGGGGGTACAGCGACAAGTATTTAAACGGGCAATGGAACTATTCTGATATATTATTGGGCCTCCAGGGCAATTATCATTTTAGTATCGGAGACGACAAATATGATCCCTGGGTGGGTTTAGTTCTAGCTTACGACGCCGGTTCGGTAAGCTGGAGCGGCTCTAATGATAAATATACCGTACCTTCCAACGGAGGATTGTTTTTAGGTGCACAGGCCGGACTTAGATATTGGATTTCTCCAACGCTTGCAATTGCCGGCAGATTTGGCTTTGGCAATTTAAGCTACGGCGCACTCGAAGTCGGGGTGGATTGGAAATTATAATCGGCAATATCCTTTTTCCATTAAACGTGCATTAAAAAAAGTTTAAACCGGTTATTTTTTTTAATTATTTTTATATAGATAAAATGCCTCGGTTAATGAATTAAATTTTCCAAAGGGAATAAATGACAAAGAATAAATCTGTTTCAGTATGGCTTCATCACCTGCATGAAGAAGTAGACGCCGCTTATTTATACAGAGTGCTCGCAAGCTTAATAAACGACGATAAGAAGAAGGAAATTTATTTAAGACTTGCCGGTGTAGAAGATAAGCATATTCAAGCTTGGAAAGATTTAATTATCAAAAATAATATTGCCTTAACAGAGGTTATGCCTTCCACACAGGCAAAAATTCTTGCCTGGGCTGCTAAAAAATTCGGTACATGGATTTTATCCAGAGCATTATTAAAAGAGGAAGCGACTGAGGTTACTTCTTATTTATCGTTGTACAAATCAACCAAGGACGAATCGACAAAAAATATCGCGCTAAGACTGGCCAAAGATTCAGCCGAGCATGCAACAAGCCTGATGGGTATTAAAGGGCAAAGCGAAGAGCCTTGGCATAAATCGGAATCGGGCGGACTGTTAAGGAATGTCGTCTACGGATTTAACGACGGACTTACTGCAAACTTCGGATTGATTGCCGGAGTAATTGGAGCCAGCGTAGCTCCGCATATTATTTTAATTTCGGGCATCTCAGGAATGATTGCCGACTCCCTTTCAATGGGCTCATCTGGCTACCTAGCTGCCGTAAGCGAGAAAGAAGTTTACGACCATGAGCGCAAAATGGAAAGCGAGGAAATTCTTTTAATGCCCGAGCTTGAAACGGAAGAGCTGGCATTAATCTATGAATCGAAGGGGATGAGCAGGGAAGACTCTGCCGCATTGGCAAAAGAAGTTATGAAAGATCCCGAGCAGGCGCTGGAAGAAAAGGTACGAGAAGAACTGGGTATAGGTGCACAAACCTTAAATCCTTTTAAAGAAGGATGGATTACCGGACTGGCAACCGCAATTGGTGCTTTTATACCTGTATTTCCTTTCTTATTTATGCAAGGCAGAGCTGCGATATGGACTTCCTTTACAATAGCGATGCTTACACATTTCGGAGTAGGCGCTGCACGCAGCTTCTTTACAGGAAGAGGAATTTTTAGAAGCGGGTTTGATATGTTTGTAGTCGGTTTCGGAATTGCTGCAATAGGTTATTTTATCGGAGAATTTATTTCGAAGCTATTATAAAATATCTTGGAGTTTTATAGTTTAGTGAAATAAATGCTTTGTCATGACGGTAACAAATCCTTCGTCATTCGAATCCTCCGTCACCCGCCAGGCGGGTGCCACCTCCTTTACTAAAGGAGGACTTTGGTATTCCTATTATTCTCCCTTTAATAAAGGGAGATGTCGACGAAGTCGACAGAGGGATTTGAAATTCAAGCTTCAGTTCAAAGTTAATTTTGCGCAACAAAATAAAAATTGAGCGAATTGTGTTGCTAATAAAGGTTAATGCAGATATAAAAGTATAACAAGATTTTCTAATTGAAGATTTATTGGAACAAATCCTCCGTCATTCGCCTGCGGCTAATGACACCTCCTTTACTAAAGGAGGACTTTGATGTTCCTATATTTCTCCCTTTAGTAAAGGGAGATGTCGACGAAGTCGACAGGGGGATTTGAAAACTCGCTTAAATAAATCTATACTTCGGGAACAGCCTCACCTTCATTATGCCCGCCAGCTTCCAATTCAGCAAGTTTCTTTTTGCCGTATGCAAACCTTGTAATTGTTACGAACAAAACCGGGACAATAAAAATAGCAAGCATAGTTGCAGCAAGCATACCGCCCAGCACCGTCCAGCCGATGGTTTGTCTAGCCTGGGCGCCGGCTCCTGTAGCGAATGCCAGCGGGGAAACACCGAGTATGAAAGCCATCGAAGTCATTAGTATTGGGCGCAGACGAAGCCTTACTGCCGCAATAGTAGCCTGAAGGAGGGGCATACCGTGGTCAACGCGCTCTTTTGCAAACTCCACAATAAGGATCGCATTCTTAGCCGCTAGTCCTATTAATGCAACCAAACCAATCTGTGCATAAACATTATCACTTAAACTTGGTAAAAGCGTTAAAGCAATAATGGCTCCGAACGCACCTATGGGAACCGCAAGCAGAACGGCAAACGGAACTGACCAGCTTTCGTACAAAGCCGATAGGAAAAGAAATACGAATAAGAGAGAGAGGCTAAAAATTGCCATAGTGCTGGAACCGGCATTAATTTCTTCGCGGCTTAAACCCGAGAATTCGTATCCGTATCCGGAAGGAAGCACCTGAGCGGCTACTTCCCTTAAGGCTTTAATAGCTTGGCCGCTGCTGTAGCCGGGTGCAGAATTCCCGTCAACCTCTGCAGACCGGAACATATTGTAATGTGAAATTAAAGGCGCACTCTCCGTTATTGAATAACTGATTAAAGTACTAAGCGGCACCATTTGGCCAGATGAATTCTTAACATAATATTTCCCCAGATCGTGAATGGTTGACCTGTAATCTGTATCGGCCTGAGCTACAACGTGAAAATCCCTGCCGTAAATAGTAAAATCGTTAACGTAGCTGCTGCCAAGGTAAGTTTGAATTGTACTAAACACATCCGCAACAGACACACCGAGCTTTGCGCATTTTTCTCTGTCTACATTAAGCTTATAGCTGGGTGTGCTTGCGGTAAAAAACGAAAACACATGACTAAGCTCCGGGCGCTTGTTGGCAGCTATAACAAAATTATGTACAACATTTGCGAACTGCTGGATATCATTCGTACTTTCCCGCTGCTCAATCTCGAAGGTAAAGCCGCCTGTTGTGCCAAGACCGGGAATGGCAGGCGGAGATATTACCACAACGTTTGCACTCTTGATTACCGAAAATTTCCGCCTTAAAGTAGCGATGATGGAATTTAACTGCAGTGCTTTGCTGGTCCTTTCATCCCAGGGCTTTAATTGGGTAAAGATAGTTCCGCTGTTCGACTTGGCTGCAAAAGTAACAACGTTTAATCCGCTGACTGCTGCAAAGTGTGCAATGCCAGGTGTATGCTTTAATATTGACATCATTTTTGTAAGTACATCAACAGACCTGGTAGTTGATGCTGCTTCCGGCAATTCGTAGGTTATGTATAATCTGCCTTCATCTTCGGAAGGGATAAATGCCGTCGGCTTATGCATGAACAGTTCTACTGTTCCTGCGTAAACCAGGATAAGGATTATTAGAAAATAGGGAGCTACCTTTATACTCTTTTTTACTCCCGAAGCATAAGATTCAGTAGTATTCTTAAACCATGTATTAAATTTGAAGAAGAACTTATTTATGCCTTTAGAGCTGTTGCTAAAGCTAGTCGGCTTCAAAATAAGCGTACAAAGAGCAGGTGTTAGAGACAAAGCTACAAAGGCTGAAATTAAAACCGATACTGCTATTGTTATAGCGAATTGCTGGTAAAGCTTTCCTACAATGCCGGGTATAAATCCTACCGGTATAAATACGGATGCAAGAATAAGTGCGATAGCAACAACGGGACCCGATATGTCGTTCATTGCTCTCTTTGTTGCTTCCATCGGAGTCAGCTTTTCATTATCGATATAATGCTGCACGGCCTCCACAACAATTATCGCATCGTCCACCACAATTCCGATAGCAAGCACGAACCCGAACATTGTTAAAGTATTTATGGTAAATCCAAGCGGGACAAAAAAAGCAAATGTACCTATAATTGAAACAGGGATTGCGAGGATAGGGATGATGGTAGCCCTCCAATTCTGAAGGAACAAGAAGACCACTAATACAACAAGCGCTAATGCTTCAAGCAGAGTAATAACAACTTCGTTTATTGAAGTATCAACAACGGAAACAGCTTCGAAAGGTACTTTGTAAGCCACATCTTCGGGGAAAGATTTCTTTAATTCATTCATAGCCTTATATACGCCTTTGGCTACTTGCAAAGCATTGCTTCCCGGGGCCTGGAAGACGAGAAGGAACGATGAGCGGTTCCCGTCTACATAAGAATTACTGGAATAGCTGGCCTTGCCGAGGTCGATATGTGCAACATCCTTTAAATGAACTTCGGAGCCGTCGGCAGGATTTTCCCTTACGATTATATTGCCGAACTGCTCTACAGAGCTAAGGCGGCTGTTTGTAAATACCGTATATTCAAACGTCTGGTTGTTAGCCTGCGGCGGCGCGCCAATAGTGCCTGCAGCAATCTGCAGGTTTTGCTGTGTTAAGGCATTTGTAACATCGGTTGTAGTAAGGCCCAACTGAGCCAGCTTATCGGGCTCAAGCCATATCCTCATACTAAAGTCGTCTGCCCGCGCAAAAATATCTCCTACTCCGGGGACTCTTAACAAAGCGTCCCTAATAAAGATATTCGTGTAATTATCTAAGAAGCTTATGTTGTGTGTATGATTGGGGGAGTAGACGGCAACTATCATTAAGATGCTTGCAGTTCTTTTTCTTGTTGTAATGCCCAGGCGCTTAACCAGGTCAGGCAACTGGGGGGTTGCAATGCCTACTCTGTTCTGAATATCGAGTGCGGCAATATCCGGGTTTGTTCCTACATTCAACACAACATTTATAGATGAGCTTCCGCTGCTTGTACTGTTGCTTGTCATATATGCCATACCGGGTGTACCGTTCACCTGGGTTTCAATTGGAGTTGTTACCGTTTGTTCTACGGTTGTAGCATCCGCACCTGTAAAAGCGCCGGATATTTGCACTGTAGGAGGAGTAATATCCGGGTACTGGCTTACAGGCAAGTTAAAAATAGCTAGTAGACCAATTAAAACAATTATAATAGATATGACAATGGCAGTAACCGGCCGCTTTATAAAAGTATTTGCAATCATCTGAATTCCTGTTCGAGTTTTATTTACCTGAAGAAGCGCTTGGCGAGTTCAAATTTCCGGAAGCCAAAACAATCGGCGAGTTATCTCTCAACTTTTGAACGCCTTCTGTAACTATCTCATCGCCGGGTTTTAACCCGCCGGTTACAACCACTTCGCTGCCAATAGACCTCCCGATGTCAATCCTCTTCTGGGCTACTTTATTATGTTGCACTTCGAATATAAAATATTCACCCATCTGAACAACTACGGCTTTGTAAGGAATGATTATACTGCTTGCCGAAGTTGTATTTAGGACTCTTACATTGCATGTTAGCCCGGGCCTTAAAAGATTTTTGGAATTGGGAAAGATGAGCCTTGCTGTAATAGTTCCGGTCTGCGGATTAACAGCACGGTCAAGCAAGCTTAGATGCCCGAAGTATGGATAAACCGAGTTATCCGGGAGAACAATTGAAAATGTAGAATCCTTTTGGCCGGTTTTTTTATTCAGTAGTGCGGTATACCGTTCTATTTGGTCTTCGTTTACGGCAAAATCAACAGCCATCGGATTATCGGAAGAAATTGTATTAAGCAAAGTCTGTCCCGGCGTAACAGCAGAACCTACTTTAACCTGTGAGATACCGATAGTGCCGTCGAACGGGGCAACAATAACAGAATTTTTAAAATTGGTCATTACAACTTTAACATTGTCTTCAGCGGCTTTAACCTGCATCTGTGCGGCCTCCAGGTCGGCCTGTGCATGTTCTAAAGTTTGTTTTGCTACAGCATCGTTTTGTGCAAGCTGATTGTACCTTTCAGCATCCTGTTTAGCCTTGGTAAGGTTGGCCTTAGCTACGTTCAGGTTTGCTACTGCCTGCTCGTATGATGCTTTATATAGCTGCTCTTCAATTGCGTAAAGCTTCATCCCCTTTTTTACATGCTGGCCGTCGCTAAAATATATTCCGGTAATGTAGCCGGATACTTCAGGTCTTATATCTACCTGGTTTAATGCTACAACTGATGCCGGGTAGTCGTCGTAATAATTTGCCCGGCCTTCTTTAACAGTATAGGCAACAACCTGTGCCGGCGGGAATTGCTGGGCTCCATTGTTATTACCCCCGCACGACTCAAGAGATATAATTATTAAAGATACAAATGCCAATAAATAAATTTTGTTTTTCATAGGATTTTTATTTTATAATTTGCTTTATCAATATTTAATTGTCCCCAGTGCCTTTTCAACATCCAGTTTGCTGCTTAAAAGCTGGTATAATGCGTCGTAGTAATTTACCTCTGTGGTTCGTAAGTCGGATTCCGCGGTAATTACATCAAGGTAAGTTTTAATACCTGCTTTGTATTGAAGCTCGATTGTATTGTAAACATCCTTTGCCAGCTCAAGGTTCTGCTTGGCCGCATTAAATTCACTTAAATTGCTTTTATATCCGGCCATTGCCTGAGTGTATTCAACATTCACCGAGCTTTTTAAAGAAACAACGTCATATTCCGCACGTTTTACTTCGAGAGACGCCTGGTCAATCTCCTGGATGCGCTTGCCACCCTGGAAAATAGGGAAGGAAAGCTGCAGCCCTATATATTCACTTGGAAAATTCTGGTTGTAAAGTTTCTGCAGGTTATCGTTTTGAAAATTTAAATTATAGTTTCCGAAGGCGGATAAGGAAGGCAGAAAGCTCCAGTCGTAATATCTAAGGTTCGCTTGCTGCAGCCGCAGTTGAGTTTCCAGCAGCTTGTATTCAATTCTATTCTCGTAATTAACATGCTGGGTAGTATCTATAAAAGCATCGTTCTCCATCCGGGATGTATCGTACGAAAGGTCTAATTCATTATCTACAGGGTATCCCATCAGATTTTTAAGAACGGCAAAGTTAGTCTTAAGTAACTCCTCATCGTGTCTTTCTTCCGCCTTCGAATTATTTAATGCTATACTAGCTCTTTCATAATCGGTCTTATCCACGGTTCCGCTTTTATATTGGTTGTATGCGTCATCGTAGCTTTGCTTTAACCGTACCAAATCTTCCTTCACCAGATTTATCTGTTCCCGGGCAAGAAGAACCGCATAGAATGCATTGCTAACATTTACAACCAGATTTATTTTATTATTCGCCGTCAATTGTTCGGCCTGCAGGTTAACATCGTGTGCGGTGCTTAGAGCAAGCAGAACGTCTCTGTTAAAGATTGTCTGAGTAAGTGCAAACTGTGCGCTTGATGTATTTATTACACCTATTTTAACAGCATTGCCCTGGAAAATTGACGTCGGTAATTTATAATTATGCTGGAAATTCACGTTAAGGTTAAGCTGCGGCAGCCAGTCGGCTATTTTGCTTTTAATTTCCCGGCTGGCAATTTGTTCGTTTAATAATGATTGTTGTATTGAAGGCTGATGTGCAACTGCATACCGGATACAATTTTGTAATGTTGCCTTCTGAAGCAATGAATCATTTTCACTTTTCTGCTGGGATTTAATTATTGTTGTAGAGAGTAATATAAGAGTAAGAGCATATATCGATATCTTCATAAACTTTTTTTGTTTGAAACCCGAAATAAATTTGCCACTTAAAAGATTTGTAAATCTAATATTAATAATGCTAGCAAAATTTGATTTATGTCATCTTAACAATTATATAACAGCGAGTAATAGGGAGTGCTTTTAAGTTGTTTTATTATGCAGTAAATTTATGTGTTATGGAATGAGTAGAAGCAATTAGATAGTTCGATCATTAAAATAGGTTGCGGAGAGACAGGGATTCGAACCCTGGGTAGAGATAAACCCTACACTGGTTTTCGAGACCAGCCTATTCAACCACTCTAGCATCTCTCCGTATTTGGTAAACTCAATAAATCAAATAATAAAACTTCTTCACGGTATGTAACCCCGTTCTATAAATTTTACGGTGCAAATTTACCTAACCTGATTGTCGCTGGCAAATTTTTTATCGATTGTTTTTAAATTTTTATTTTCTTCATGTTCTATTTCATAAATTTTTGGTTAAATAAGTCTAAATTTTTATATTAGCTGGCCAATTTTGAAAAGTTAAAAATGTAATTGTTTCAACAGGCACGAGATAATTATTTACTTGATAGTTTTCAAATTGATGCGGTTCAATTTTTTATGGAAAGGTGCAGGAGTGGTTTTCAGCCGGAGGCTGATCCGCCTTTGGCGGAAACTGGCAGAGAGAAAAAGTGAAATAAAAGGATGTATAATATATATGTTCTTTGGAGTACAAGATTACAAAAAAGA
>JAKAJV010000071.1 GCA_021813585.1 Bacteroidota bacterium
GTCGACTGAGGGATTTGGAGATCCAAGTTTTAGTTCAAAATTAATTTTACCCGTCAAAATAAAAACTGAGCAAATGGGCTGTTCATAAAGGTTAATGTGGATATAAAAGTATATCAAGATTTCCTAATAGAAGATTTTTGCTAACAAATCCTCCGTCATTCGAATCCTCCGTCACCCGCCAGGCGGGTGCCACCTCCTTTACTAAAGGAGGACTTTAGGTAACTCCAATAAAAAATTCTCCCTTTAGTAAAGGGAGATGTCGACGTAGTCGACAGAGGGATTTGCATGGTTGAGCATAAAAAAACCCCAACACTTACTCTTCCTCTAGCTTAAACCTAACTCTTAAAACTCCATCCTCGTATCCGGTAGAAATTATTTTAAATTCCCCTATCTCCTTTGTGGATTGCACATGCATACCGCTGCACGGGCAGGCATCGTAATCGCCTATTCTTATAATTCTGATTGTATCTCCGGCATCTTCCGGAAGGCGCTCAAGATTAAAATTCCTTTGAGCCTCTTCCCTGGAAATGAATTCTTCAGTTACGGGCAGGCTTAGTCTTATTACATCGTTGACGCTTGTTTGTATCTTTTCTATTTCCGCGGGAGTAAGGTTGCGGTCGAATCGGTAATCGCATTTGGATTTTTTCTTTTCAATATGCGCGCTGAATGAACGTCCTTTGTTAAACATCCTAACCATAGTCTGGTTAAGTATATGTTCTGCCGAGTGCATCCTGGGATCATAAGATTTGCTCATTACTTCTCTTTCGTTAAATCAAAAATTCAGCGGCGAATTTACTACTTAGTTCATTAAATTTCTATACCTTGTGTCTTTGTGCCGCTGCCGGATAAAACAATTTGCCGCAAAGCCGCCGAGTAGCTAATTTTAAAAAGAATAATTTATCTTATATGGGAATTGAAATGCAAAAGCAAAAATTATATAACACCGAAATAGAAGCTTCAAGAATAATATACGGCTGCATGAACCTGGGCAACAACCGCAACCGTCCGGAACTTAACGACGAAGAGATGAGGCGGGAGGCGGTAAAATCCGTTAATGCCGCGCTTGAGCATGGAATAAACTTTTTCGATCATGCCGATATATACGGGCGGGGAAAGTCCGAAGAAATATTCTCGGATATCTGGAAAGCTCATCCGGGGCTGCGCGATAAAATAATCATGCAGTCAAAGTGCGGTATCCGCTTTGCAGGCGATCCTGCATCGGGCGCACCGCACCGGTTCGATTTTACGTATGAGCATATTACCAACTCTGCGGAAGGCAGCCTTAAGAGGTTGAAAACCGATTATCTCGATGTGCTTCTTCTCCACAGGCCCGACCCGCTTGTAAGACCCGAAGAAGTTGCCAGGGCATTCGACGATCTGCATAAGGCGGGGAAGGTTAAGTATTTCGGCGTAAGCAACCATACGGCTTACCAGATCGATTTGCTAAAAAAATATGTTACCCAGCCCCTTGTTGTTAACCAGCTGGAACTGAATCTAATTCATTCCGATCTGATAAATGCGGGAATAATAACAAACCAGAGGAAGCCCGAAACTTTTATTAGAGGCGAGGGGACTCTTGAGTACTGCAGGCTTAACGACATAACCGTGCAAGCTTGGTCCCCGCTTGCGCTTGGTGAATTTAATAAAGAGGGCAGTGATCTGTCAAATGTAATTTCGGAGATCGCCGGTCGAAGGAATGTATCCTCCGAGGCAATCGTAACAGCATGGCTGCTAAAGCACCCGGCAAAAATTCAGCCGGTAATAGGGACAAGAAGGCCGGAACGTATTGCTGCTGTCTGCCAGGCGGATTCAATTGAGCTTACACGCGAAGAGTGGTATAAATTATTCATCGCCGGAAGAGGAGAAGATTTACCATGATCAATTAAAAATTCAAAATTCAAAATTAAAAATTGTAATTGTACCGGTTTACAATTTGTTATTAATCTAAATGTTTATATTTAACTGGCTTTATTTTACTGGTTCTTAATTAAAGAAATGCCGTCGAACATAACTCCCGTTGAAACAGTATCGAGCTTAGAAAAATTACCTGCTTTCAAAATAGGGCTAACCGACCGCAAGATTATTTTTAAAGTATCGGTTTGCAATAAACTAAGTTTTATGGACTTAGAAAATAAAGTCCAGAAGGATGCATTTGCCGATATATTAGTGCTGAAGATAATATCGTTTCCCCTGAACTGGCTTATCGTTAGAATGCCGGAAAACAGCGCCCCGAAGTTTCTCTCCCAAAAGGATAGTTGGTAAACAGAATTTCCGGACTCGCCGGTTACAATGGTTTCTGCTTCTCCGCCTGGCATAGGCCCAAATTCAGGCGCTAGCCATAACGACCAGCTTCCTTCTCCCGCAGGTGCACCGGGAACGGTCTTTGCCCAAATTGTATCGTTTATCGTCCATCCCGTCAGCGAAGGCTGTCCGTTGAATTCAAAGCTTGGATTTGAAATGAGATTTCTTTCTCCGTTTCCCCACGATACGCTAATTATTATTGACCCGGTTGCGGGGTTAAGCGTTAAAGAAACCGGCGTCGTTTCGCCGGGAAAAACTTCTACGTCTGCTTCACCGGAATATTTTAAAGAGTTCGATGCATCATAAGCATTTACTTTTAAGTGCCATAAACCGGAAGGAACGTTAATGAATGAACCTGCTGCTGTGCCGTTCGAAATTATAAAGTTTGTAAATAATGTATCATAGCCTTGCCTGGTTAGAATGCCTTCAATTCTAGTTATAGTTGAATCGGTTGTTTTCATCGCGAGTTCAATGGATATATTTGCTGAGCTTTGTGCCGGTGAAACTCCTACCAAATTTTCTTTGTTGCACGATATAAGTGTAAATATTATGACGAGCGTAGCGGGAAGTAATATTATTTTCATAAACGCCTCCAATGGGCAGTAATTCAATAGCACTTATTCATCGAATCTTTATGTAAGAATGTACGAACTAAAATTAAGAATTTCATGCAAAAAATATTTCTCTTTAGTTGAAAGCGAAATTAACAAGTATGCACATCAATAACACAAATCCACCGCTATTATCTAATCTTAAACTTGCTCTTGAACTTGCTCTTGAACTTGAACTTGGTTATCTATTCTCTTCTTGCGATCTATAAAATTATAATTAAATTTGAGCATCAAAAAAAATTAAAATAATATAAGCGGGGTTTCTATGTCTAAATTAAAATCGTACGTCTTAGTTCTTCTTGCGGTAATATTTTTCAGCTGTGTGCAGCCTGCTCAAAACCTGGAGCGCAAGGATGTTGCCGAAAAATATAAGTGGAATTTATCCGATCTTTATCCGGACGAACCGGCCTGGCAGAAAGATAAGAGCGATATACTCCGGAAATTGGATGAAATGGTAAAGTACAAGGGCAGGCTTAACGAAAGCGCCCAAACTTTAGCCGCCGCCCTGGATGTGTACTTCGATATGATAAAGCAGTATTACCGTTATGCCGATTATGCCAGCAGGCTTAGCGATGAGGACTTGCGCATCTCCCAAAACCAATCATTAACGCAGCAGGCTTCCCATGTAGGCACCGAGATATCCGAAAAGACCGCTTTCTTAAGCCCGGAAATTTTAAAGATCGATCCGGAGAAAATCAACTCGTTCTTTAAGGAAAATAAAAACCTTGAGCAGTACAGGATGTTCATCGAGGATATACAGCGGTTAAGAAAGCATACCCTGCTGGAAGCTGAGGAGAAGATACTGGCCAGCTTCGGCGGAGTTACCGAGACACCGGAAAACGTGTACAGCATATTCAGCAACGCGGAATTCCCGTTTGCTAAAGTAAAGCTTTCCGGCGGCGAAGAAGTTACACTTACTTCCTCGGCTTATACAAAATACCGTTCCGTTCCCGACCGTGTGGACAGGGAAAAAGTTTTTGAGGCATTCTTCGGCAAGTTCGGCGAGTTTCAAAATACTATAGGCGCTAACCTGGGTGGGAAAATTAAAGCCGACTGGACTTACGCCAAGGACAGAAACTACAATACTTCAATGGAGGCATCTCTAGATGCTAATAACATTCCGGCTTCGGTCTACGAGAATTTGATTGATCAGATACACAACAGCCTCCCCACTCTGCACAGGTTCTTAAAGCTGAAGAAGGAAATGCTAGGAGTAGATACGCTGCATTATTACGATCTTTATACTCCGATTGTAAAAAAGGTTGATATGAAGTTCGATCTACCGGAAGGGCAGAGGACAATCCTTACAGCTCTGCAGCCGCTGGGCGAGAGCTACATTGAGACGGTGCAGAAGGCTTTTAACGACAGATGGATTGATTACATGCCTACTTCAGGCAAGAAGAGCGGTGCGTATTCATCGGGCGCAGCTTACGATGTGCATCCGTATATTCTTACCAACTGGAACGGCGATTATGAATCCGTCTCCACTTTGGCTCATGAGCTCGGGCATTCTATGCACAGCTACCTCTCCAACAAAAACCAGACATTTGCAAATTCTCAGTATCCCATCTTCGTAGCGGAAATTGCATCTACCCTGAATGAAAGTCTGCTTAACGATTTCATGGTTAAAAATGCAAAGAGCGATAAGGAGAAGCTGTACCTGTTAGGAAGCTACCTGGAGCTTCTTAGAACTACTGTTTTCCGCCAGACACAGTTTGCAGAGTTTGAGTGGGACATGCATAAAATGGCCGAGAGCGGTGAGCCGATAACCGGAGAGACTCTAAGTAAAATGTACTACAACATTGTTAAAAAATATTACGGCAACGATGAAGGATACTGCATAGTCGATCCGTACATAGCATATGAGTGGGAATTCATTCCTCACTTTATGTACAACTATTATGTCTACCAGTATTCTACATCTTTAATTTATGCTACGGCATTCGCAGAAAAAATTCTTAAAGAAGGCAAGCCGGCGGTGGATAAGTATTATAACATACTTAAAGGCGGCTGTTCGGATTACCCGATCGAGCTTATTAAGAAAGCAGGCATCGATCCGCTTAGTGCCGAGCCGTTTAAGCTTACTATGGATAAAATGAACAGGGTAATGGACCAGATAGAGGAAATACTGGCGAAAGAGAAAAAAAGTTAAAGTATAATTTATTCTCTTTGCACATTTCCAAAGCACTGGAGTAGTGGAGTTATGGAATAAAAATTAACCATGTATTTGTTCATACATTATTCCATCACTCCATTATTCCGGCCCCTTCGTCAAGTAAGTTATTTAAATAAATCTAACTCTCTAATTGTACAAATTAAATTATTGTAATTAGAGTAATTCGTGTCTAAATTTGCCCGCACTAAAAAATATTTTACAATATGAGTTTCGAGCCGTCATACTTAAAGCTTTACAGATCGGGAGAGCTGACAAAGCGCGTTGAGCGTGTAGATGAAATTTTAAGATCGTGTACAAGCTGCCCGCGCAACTGCGCCGTAGACCGCACTGCCGGCGAATTCGGCAAATGCATTGCAGGCTATTTACCCATTGTTTCTTCTTATACTCCACATTTCGGAGAGGAGCCGGTTTTAAGCGGCACAAGGGGCGCCGGGAATATCTTCTTCGGTAATTGCAACCTTAAATGTGTTTTCTGCCAGAACCATTCCATCAGTCAAAACTGGAAGACGGAAAAGCAGAATGAAGTCTCTTTTGAGCGCCTTGCAGATATAATGATTGAGCTGCAGGAAAAAAATTGTCATAACATAGGACTAGTCTCCCCAACTCATTTTTCTGCGCAGATTATTAAATCAATTTGGATTGCAATAGAAAAGGGACTGAGGCTGCCGATAATTTACAACACTAACGGCTACGATTCCGTGGATATGCTTAAAATGTACGACGGAGTTGCGGATATTTATCTGCCTGACTTTAAGTACGGCAACGACGAGTACGCGAAAAAATATTCCAAGGTTGACGATTATTTTGAAAAGACCAGGGCGGCAATTAAGGAAATGTACATGCAGGTCGGCGACGAGCTTGTATATGACGGAGATGTTGTTGTTAAAGGGCTGATAATAAGGCACCTAGTATTGCCGAACGACCTGGCGGAAACCGAGAATGTTTTTAAATTTATCGCCGAAGAGCTGAGTCCGAATATCCATATTTCCGTTATGTCTCAATACTACCCTACCTTTATGGCAAAGCGGGACGTACTGATCGACAGGAAAATCCGGGAGTCGGAATACGATAGGGTACTGCGGCTGCTGGATAAATACGGCTTAAACAACGGGTGGACTCAGGAAATGGAAAGCTTTGAAACCTACCGGCCTGAATTTGAAAAAAGCAGGGTTACGCCTTTTTCTTTTTAACTAATTATTTTTTAGTGTTAATGCCGTAAGCGGCAAATAAAAAATGACTATGGAGTCTCCGGCTTAATTGAATTGTCGACGGCATAGGCATTATGAAAAACAGTTTACCTGAAATCTGGAGAATAAATGATTTTAACTGAGAAGAAGGATCGGAATAAAATTTTAAAGGTATTGTTTATCGGCGTATTAATGGGCGCCCTCGATATTGCGATAGTTGGCCCGGCGCTGCCTGCAATCCAGAAGCAATTCGGAATTGATGAAAGATCGATTGCCTGGATTTTTGCAGTGTATGTTCTTTTCAACTTGATAGGCACGCCTTTAATGGCAAAGCTTTCGGATATAATAAGCCGGCGCAGGATTTATATACTCGATGTTTTGTTATTTGCTGTGGGCTCTTTGGTAGTTGCCCTATCGCCTAATTTCACCTCGCTGCTTATAGGCCGTTCAATACAGGGCTTCGGCTCCGGTGGAATATTCCCGGTTGCCAGCGCCGTAATAGGCGATACTTTCCCTGAAGATAAAAGAGGCAGCGCGCTGGGACTAATCGGTGCTGTATTCGGCATTGCCTTTATAATAGGACCGGCAATTGCGGGTGTGCTGTTATTGCTTAGCTGGCACTGGCTGTTCATAGTAAATATACCGGTTGCCGTTGTAATTATTTTTCTCAGCTTAAAAAGCCTTCCCGAAAATATTCCTGCGCATAATAAGCCGTTTGATTGGAGCGGAATGATTTTATTAATCGTCGTCCTGGCGGCCTTGTCGTACGGCTTCAATCGAATCGATTCCGCGAATTTTATAAACAGCCTGCTGTCGTTAAACGTCTGGCCCTTTATTTTAATTCCGGTAATTCTTCTTCCGTTCTTCATCCGAAGAGAGAACAAAGCGAGCGATCCGGTAATACGGGTACAGCTTTTTACTTCGCGGCAGGTAATCTTGGTTATATTTATTGCTTTAGGTGCAGGCGTTAGTGAAGCGGCGGTTGTCTTTATTCCACCGATGCTGGTTTCAATCTTCGGAGTTACAAGTTCGCAGGCAAGCTTTATGCTTTTACCGATTGTACTTGCTATGGCAATTGGCGCGCCTTTAGCAGGAAGGTTACTTGATAAGATAGGCTCTAAGGTTGTTTTAATTGCCGGCTCTGTTATACTTTCGCTCGGAATGTTCGGGCTTGCCTTCGAGTCGAATATTTTGTTGAGCTTTTATATTTCCGCTTCCTTGCTTGGAATAGGTATGGGCTTTCTTTTAGGTGCGCCGCTTAGGTACATTATGCTGAATGAATCCAAGCGGTCGGAAAGGGCAGCAGGCCAGGGCTCGGTTGCTTTGTTTACGGGTATCGGCCAGCTTTTCGGCGGAGCTCTTGTAGGCGCAATAGCTTCCTCCGAAGGCGGAGGCACTGCGGGCTTTCAGTATGCATACATGCTTGTCGGATTATTAATTGCTTCACTGGTAATTTTTTCTTTAGGATTAAAATCCAGGAAGGAAGAGCTTGTTACGCTAGCAGCCGAGTGAAATAAAAATTCCGATTGACAATCTAACTTCAATTCTTTAGTTTAACTCCCGGATTTGGCAGGTAAGCAGATAAACAAAGAAGGAGTTATAATATGGACCTTGTTGAACGAGCAAAAAACATCATCACTACTCCGAAGACCGAATGGACAACGGTTGCAGCGGAGGAGCCGAATATACAGCAGATAATGATTGGGTATGTATTACCACTTGCATTAATACCCACCATTGCAAGCATAATAGGATGGGGACTTCTGGGCCACGGATTAATCCGGTCTTATACCTGGGGAATTGCAATGGGCCTTGTGCAATTTGTTTCTGCTTTTTTTACAGTGTATCTGTCTGCCCTGGTAATTAACATGCTCGCAGAAAATTTCGGTTCCGAAAAAAATATGGGCAGGGCAATACAGCTTGTAGCTTATTCATATACTCCCGCGTGGGTGGGAGGTATTTTGAATATAATCCCATACCTTAGCTGGATTGGGTCGCTGTTCGGTTTATACGGGCTTTACCTAATGTATATCGGACTTCCATTCACAATGAAGACTCCGCAGGATAAAACCGCTACTTACCTGGTTGTTTCAATTATTGTTTTAATTGTAGTGTATCTGGTAATCGGCGCCATACTTTCGGCTATATTCATTTCACTATTCGGCCTAAGCATGTTAAGCATGGGCGCAATGGGATAATCCGGTTGATTTTTTTTGTGCCTCTTGTTTCTCAATGGTTTCAGGTTAATATCTGCGGGAATAATTCGGCAGCTTATTCCCGCTTTTAATTTTTAATAAGCGGGGCAGCTATGAGTTTGTTTAATATAACAGCGATGATTTTTTTAATTATGTCTTTTCCATTCTATGCTGGTACTCCGGTTAAGTTCGATGATTATTTCATCGATAAGACAATGCGGATAGATTATTATCATACCGGCGATGCTGCTGGGGAGTTGATAGCATTGGACCAGATTTATCGTTACGGCATTTGGGCCGGCAGCAGGACAAATTTGATAGATAATTTTAACAACGGAAGATATTACATAAAAATTTACGATGCCGCTTCAGGCAGTTTGATTTTCTCCAAGGGATTTGACAGCTACTTTGGGGAATACCAAACAAGCGCGAGCGCATTAAAGGGAATTAAAAAAACTTATTCCGAATCGGCACTTATACCTTACCCAAAGACGAAAATAAAATTTGTTTTGGAGAGACGTAACCGCGAAAATAAGATGGAAGAAAATTTTTCTTCGGTTATAGACCCGGATGATATCGGAATAATAAGCGAGAGTACAAATGACAAATCGGTAAAGACGGTAAAGAGCTATATATCCGGCGATCCCCACACAAAGGTTGATATCGCTGTACTTGCCGAAGGATATACTTCCGTAGAAGAGAATAAATTTAAATCTGATTTAAAAAGATTTACAAATATCTTTCTTAGCCAGGAACCCTATAAATCATATAAAGACAGGTTTAATATTTACGGGGTATTCAAACCTTCTGCAGAGAGCGGAGTTGATATTCCCACACACGGGATTTACAAAAACACTGCGCTAAGCTGCACCTTCAATTCGCTCGGCTCCGAGCGCTATCTTTTAACGGAAGACAACAAGGCGATGCGCAGTATTGCCGCTAATGTTCCTTATGATGCAATTTATATAATGGTTAACCACAACCGTTACGGCGGCGGCGGAATTTATAATTTGTATTGTACCTTTACCGCCGATAACCAATGGCACGAGTATCTGTTCCTGCACGAGTTCGGGCACTCATTTGCCGGGCTTGCAGATGAATATTATACGTCGGATGTTGCTTACAACGATTTTTATCCCAAAGGTATAGAGCCGGTTGAACCGAACATTACCGCACTGCTCGATAACAAAAATCTCAAGTGGAAAGATCTGCTTACACCGGGAATTGAAGTACCGACTCCCTGGGAAAAAGAAGATTATGACAGACAGGACTACGAATGGCAGAAATATAGGAGAGAGTTGAACAATAAAATAGCCGATGCAAAACGAGGCGGCGCTACGAAAGCTGTGGTAAAAAAACTTGAAGACGAGTACAATGCCCAGGATAGAGAACATTCGTTGGCAATGGATAAATATTTAACAAGCAGTAAATTCTGGGGAAAGGTCGGCGCATACCAGGGCGCGGGATATTCTTCCAAGGGATTGTACAGGCCGATGATAGACTGCATCATGTTTTCGAAAGGCAAAAAGCCGTTCTGTAAAGTCTGCGAGGCTGCAATAATTAGAATGATTAATTTTTATTCCGAATAGAAATTAATAACTCATGTTACGCAGGAATACATTTTGATGTCCGCATTGTCATTCCCACGAAAGTGGGAATCCATTTTTTATCATATTTTCGCATCTTGGATACCCGCTTTCGCGGGTATGACACTCAAGCTTTATAATTTTGCGTAACATGAGTTAATAAAAAATTTCAGTAGGATGTTAAGCCGAAGATATTTCTATCTGAGGATGAAATTTTTTTTACCATCCGTAGTTAACGTCAAACTTTTCTTTTACAACCGGGTGATGGAGTTCTTTTAATTCCGATAGCTTTGCGGTATCCACCGGAAAAGTTTTTACATGAAGACATCTGTCGTTAACCGGCTCGCCTGTTTCTTCGCATAAGTCCACGTAGCTTATCGATTCGGGTTTCTTAAAATCGGAAGATGAGAATCCTCTAATATCCATGGAGATTTCTTGCATCATTTTTCCCCAGATAGGCGCACAGGCTGTTCCTCCATACTGGTAGCCCCCGCTTAATTTATGCTTGGGATTATCAAACCCGATCCAGATAGCTGTTGAAAGCTCAGGGTTGTAACCGACGAACCAGGCGTCGGTATAGTCCTGTGTAGTTCCGGTTTTGCCTGCGGCTACCCCGTGGTAAAACCTCCGTACCGAACTTGCTGTTCCTCCGTTAACAACTTCTTTTAGTGCTGCGGTAGTTAAATACGCGGTTGCAGAGTCAAGTACTGTAGAATCTTGGACAGCTCTGCTGTATAGTATGTTGCCGTTTTTATCTTCTATTTTAGTTATGGCAAAAGGTTCGGCATATTTACCTTCATCTGCAAACACAGCGTACGAAGAGGCCATTTCAAGGGGCGTTACATCGCTTGTACCAAGTGCAATTGAAGGATATGGGAGTAATTCTGATTTGATTCCTAATCTATGTGCAAAGTCTACAACCGAATCGGGAGTTGTTAGTCTAGTTATTGCATAAGCTGCCGACCTGTTAATTGAATGCTGAATTGCGGTTTCCATTGGTAACGGCGATGCCGTATAATCGTTGTCGTCGTTCTGCGGATTCCATTGATAAGCTGTTCCTGAGTCAACAACGACCGGTACATTTAACAAAGGCTCTGCAAGAGTATACCCTTTCTCCAACAAGCTTCCGTACAGAAATGCCTTAAATGAAGAGCCCGGCTGCCTGCGGATTTGTACCGCTCTATTTAGTCCCAGCGGATTTGAATTAGGATTTCCGCCAATCATTACTCTAATCATTCCGGTTCCCGGCTCAACCGAGACCAAACCGATCTGCGCGTCTTTCATTGAGTTCGGGAACTGCTTCCATTGGGAATTAACCGCATCTTCGGCGGATTTCTCCATATCATAGTTTAGGGTTGTTGTAATTTTTAATTCGTTCTTATCCAGGTAAATTCCTCTTTTATTCAGGATGTCTACGGCTTCTCGTCTAATATATTCCATGAAATATTTTCCGACGCAGGCATTTAAATTCAATCCGAGGGGTGTGTTCTTAAGCCTGTTAAATTCAGCTTCGCTTATTTTGCCCACATCAACCAGGTTATGCAGAACTATGTTCCTTCTTGCGAGCATTTTACCGGGATGTTTTACCGGATCGTAACCGGTGGGCGATTGAACCAATCCGACCAGAGCAGCGCTTTCAGTGATTGATAATTTATCCGGGGTCTTGTTAAAATATTCTTCCGACGCAGCCCAAATGCCGTAAGCTCCTCTTCCAAAGTAAACCGTATTAAGGTACATCAGTAAAATTTCGTCTTTGGTAAATTTCTGTTCAAGTTTTCTGGCAAGTTCAATCTCTTTTATTTTTCTTGAGATAGTTCTTTCGTTAGTTAAAAATAAATTGCGAGCTAGCTGCATGGTTAGAGTACTTCCGCCTTCGATGCGACCGGTTAATGTTTTAAAAATTCCTCTGATAATTCCCTTTATCGAAACGCCGTCATGATTATAAAAATCTCTGTCCTCTGTAGCGATTAGGCTCCATAAAACGTATTTGGAAATATATCCGGTGCTTCTGGCATCCACTCTGTCTTTATCGCCAAAATATCCGATTACATGTCCGTCGAAAGACACGGCATAAGAGGCAAAACGGATATTTATCGGCGGCAGGTCTTGCGGATAAGTAGATGAAGCGAAAAGCAGTAATAAGGTAATAATTAAAATTGATTTTAATTTTAAATCATTCGGTACAGCAGCAATCTTCATTAACGAAAAACTCACTCCAAAAATAATTATAAAAATAATTAATAATCTTCAAAAAAGGAGTAAAAAAACTTTTCGGCAGAAAAAGAAAGAAATTTATTTCGCTTAATCTTAAAAAAAGTTATTTTATATAGTAAAATTGCGGGAAGTAGCTGATTAAATAATTAGTATTCTATGGCAAATAAAAGGTGACCCAAATGAGAGAATTCTTTAGCGTACCGGAGGTTGCCAGGTTATTAAAAATTAGCCGATCGTCGGTTTTATACAACATTAAAGCGGGAAAGCTAAAAGCAGCACGCGTAGGAAAAATATATATAATCTCGAAGGAAGATTTCGGAGATTTTTTAAAAACCCACGGGAATAAGAAAAAAGCAGTTAAACAAAATCAAACTACTCTGGAGTTTTAATATCGTTCTATTAACCGAAATATTTTAATTACTATTGCTGCCGCTTTATATATTCTTTCTCAACTTTGTCAATGAATATGCCGATAGTTATAATGTATTTTACCTTAATTTTTTCGAAAAGCTTGTCAGGAAATTTTCTATCATTAACTTGTGAAATAATGTATCTATCATCCAACATCTCTATAAAAACATTTGCATTATTTATTAAACCGAATTTCTCGGCGGCATACAAACATTCTTTTGGATACCTGCATTCTAAATTATGCTTTTTAAGTAGGACCTTGGAGAGTTTGATGATATTATCGAGAATGTACGCAAACCTTGTTAAAATAATCTCTTTTTTCTGGTCGTTAATTGAAGTAGAGCAGATAAGCTTTAATCTGTTGTATGAATCAAGTATATCTTCAAAAACTTCTGAAACTTCTGTGTGCATTAAATCAACAAACAATATTATTTTCCAACTGTATTGAAACTTTTTGATATTTATTGCATATAATATAAAAAAAATGATCGTAAAATTTTGAACTTTTTAAGACTTGTAAATGTCTAATAATTTAGTACGAATGATAGTAATCACAATTGTAGACACAGGAAGTTAAGCCTTTGTAATATTTAATTATTGGCATATCAACTGCCGTAAATTAAATAAAATAGAGTATTATTATTAATTTGGGCGCAACGGAAGATAATAAATACTATAATATTTAGTACTTATAGTAGATTTTCGATGATGATAAATAGTTAATTGTGATTTCTACTTTATTTTTGACTTATATTAATCTAAAAAAATTATTTATATTTGCCATTTGCAAAAATTTTGAATTTCCTGTTTGGAGATTCTAATTTATTAAATTCACATAAAGGAGTTAAGTAAAATTGAAAATAACAAAGCAATTTACAAACCGCGAAAGTAAGTCCCTGGATCAATATTTATTAGAGATCGGGAAAGTGGACTTAATAACTCCGGAACAAGAAATAGAATTAGCTAAACGCATAAAGAAAGGCGACAGGCTGGCTCTTGAATCGTTGACAAAAGCTAATCTTCGCTTTGTTGTGAGCGTTGCAAAACAATTTCAAAACCAGGGACTTTCTCTGGGTGACCTTATTAATGAGGGTAATCTAGGCTTAATTAAAGCGGCGGAAAGATTTGACGAAACCAGAGGATTTAAATTTATCTCTTATGCAGTATGGTGGATTAGACAGTCAATTATGCAGGCAATCGCCGAGCAATCCAGAATGGTTAGATTACCTCTTAACCGTGTAGGAACATTAAATAAGCTGGGTAAGGCTTATTCTAAGCTGGAACAAGAATATGAACGTAAACCAAGTGCATCCGAGCTTGCCGAAGAACTGGATATGAAAGCGGAAGAGGTTAGCGACACGCTTCAATTATATGGCAGACACGTTTCAATGGATGCGCCTTTTTCGGGCGACGACGATAAAAACAGCTTAATTGATGTGCTGCCAAATGAGCAGCAGCCTTCTCCGGATGTTAAACTGATGCAGGAATCTTTAAAGGCTGAAGTGGAAAGTGTTTTATCAACTTTGAGCGAAAGAGAAGCTAGCGTACTAAGATTATACTTCGGCATCAACAGCGAGCATTCCGCTACTCTTGAAGAGATCGGCGAAAGATTCAACTTAACAAGAGAAAGAGTAAGACAAATAAAAGAGAAAGCTCTTCGTTCGTTAAGACATCCATCCAGGAGCCAAAACCTGAAAGCATATTTGGGTTAGCCATTAAAAAATTCCATCCCGATTAAATCGGGGTGGAATTTTCAATTTATAAATCTTACCAATTTGTTTTAGCAGCACTACTATAATTTCTTTAACCAGTCCTCATCTAAGCCGGATTTTTTAAATAGCTCATAATATTTCCTGGCTACTTCGTTCCTGGTTTCTTCAAGCTCGTCAATAAATTCCTTTAATGCTATATCACCTCCGAAAGTAAAATAATATTCGATTAATTTTTGCATATATTTTTTAGTCAGATCCGAAATAACGTTGAAGGCCTGAGAAGTAGTATTATCGAGCGCGCTTAAATTTTTCTCTTCTTCCGGCCGGATAACTTCTTCTTCATCTAAGATAGAATAATCGTCAACCTTGTCTTCAAGTTCTTTAAGTACTGCCCAATTTGTTGCAAGTTGAAATAGCAGCTCCAGTATTTCGCCCAATCTCTTTTCGCGTTCGGTAATAAAATTTACGCGGGCTTCGTCTTTTATTACTTCATCCTTAGCTTCTATTTCAAGTTTGTTTAATAAGCTTATTAGACTGATATTTTCTTTAGTCTTTTCCGCAATAGCCCGGAACTTGAAAATAATTCTTTCATCAAATGCTATTTCTACGTCGCTGTAAATTCCGTTGTCTTCAAGAAGAGAAATAATTTCAGACTTCTTGCCCGGCAGCCGGCGGTCCAAATATTCATTTGTAAGATTAAAATTATTATATATGTCCGATCGCTCGTCAATCATGCTGGCTAGGTACGACTTTAACTTAAGCAGCGTTAAGAATAAATTGTTTTTATCATTGCTCATAATTACCCCGATTTAATAATGAAACAAATTTGCCTTTTTTAAATTATGAAAAATCGCAAATAAAGATAATATCAACAATAAAAAAAATTACTGAATTTTTAGGTACAGTTAAACATATGGTTTAATATTTGATTAAAATAATTATATTTCTAAAAGATTTTAAATGGAAGTTTTAATATGGAACAAGATGCCGCAAAGAAGAAATTTATCGGTTCGAACTATTTTTATTTTTTAATCGGTTTCGCGTTTGGTATGGTTATTCTTACCGTGTACGGAATATATTCAAGCAAAAAAAATGTTCCGCCTGGTAAAGATTCGGTTTTATATAACAGCGGACAAATCCCAAACAGAATCGAATTGCCGCCTATACCGGACAGACTTAATTTTGCCGGAGAAAGAGTTCCTATGGAAAATTTTGAAGTGAAGGAGAGAATTGAAAGAGAGTTCCTGGTTAATGCATACTGGTACTCCGCTACTATCCTTGGCCTGCAGAGAGCCAACAGATGGTTCCCGGTTATTGAGCCAATTCTAAAGAAGTATAAGATACCTGACGATTTTAAATTCATTCCTTTAATTGAAAGCAACCTTACAAACGCTGTTTCACCCGCAGGCGCGGTAGGCTACTGGCAGATAACAGAAGATATAGCTAAGAAATACGGATTGGAAGTTAATGACGAGGTAGATGAAAGATATAATGTCGAAAAATCTACCGAGGCCGCGTGCAAATATATCCTAGACGCTTATAGCAAATTTAAAAGCTGGACCTTGGCCGCGGCTTCATTTAATATGGGTATTAACGGCACAGTAAATCAACTGGAAAGACAAAAGGCAAAAGATTATTACAACCTTGTATTAAGCGATGAGACTTCCAGATATGTACCCAGACTGGTTGCGGTAAAAGAAATATCTTTACATCCGGAAAAATACGGCTATTATTTGAAACCTTCGGAATTATACCAGCCTTTAAAAGTACATTTTATTATGATAGATTCACCGGTTGAAAACTGGGCCGACTTTGCCGCAGAACGCGGAATTAACTACAAGATATTGAAATATTTTAATCCCTGGCTGAGAGATATTTCCCTGACAAATAAAAAAAAGAAAATTTATGAAATTAAAATGCCGGATAAAGGAACCATAGAAATGATAAAAGATGAATAAGTTATATTCCCGGTATTATCTCATCACTTCTGCAATTAAACTGATTCCGGGCGTGCGGTGTGAAAATCATAAAAGAAGATTGAAATTTCTCATCTCCATTTTTTAATTCAGCTTAAAAAATTTCTTCCAATTATCTGATATGCATTCAAAAATTTTATAAGAGGGAAAATTTTTCGGGGTAAAATAAAACTGCAAGCATACCCTACACGGCTAAAAATGAGTTATTATCTATTCGTGCCGGATAGTTTATTGAGGCATAAAAGTTGCGCTGCATCTTGGTAACTGCTTTTTGCCGGTTGATAAGCCGGGCAAATTTAATATGATTAAGCGGGGAAGCTAATCCTGGATGAGCATGTTAGCGCAATTGGTCCGGAGACGGTACTGCTAAACGATAACTTAAATATCTCCCTATTTAATATTTTGTTAGCAGTACTCCCCAGACCGGCAGAAGGCGGCTTTAATTTTTATTAAATAATTATTCGAGGGGTTTATGAAAAAATTATTTCCTTTTACAGTAATTGCTGTGGTTATAGCGTTAATCTGGGGGTGCCGCAACCCGCTTACTTCTCCCGTTCAAATTAATAAAGATTTACCTTCTGCAGATAAAAGTCTGGTTAGTTCCGCTAAGCTTTTCGGACTATCGCTTTTTAAAAAAGTGAATGAAACGGCCGAAGACACAAATGTCTTTATTTCGCCTATAAGCGTTTCGACTGCGCTTGGAATGGTACTTAACGGAGCCAACGGAAAAACTTATGATGAGATTAAATCTACTCTTGAGCTCTTCGGCACCGGCCAGGACGAAATAAACAAAGCCTATCAAGACTTGAATACTTTGCTAGGCCAAATTGATCCGGCTGTAATTTATGAATCCGCAAACTCAATCTGGTATAAGAATGGAATTACATTTGAGCAGAGTTTCCTTGATGTGAATAAAAATTTTTTTAATGCTTCGGTACAGGGACTTGATTTTACAAGCCCCGCCTCGGTAGATGTTATTAACAATTGGGTGAAGGAAAAGACCAAAGATAAAATTACCAGTATAATCGATAGGATACCGGCCGATGCGGTAATGTATCTTATAAATGCAATCTACTTTAAAGGAACCTGGAAATATAAATTCGACACCGGTGCTACAAAGCAGGATAATTTTTATACTGCTGCGGGCAACCCGGTTAATTGCATGATGATGAATCAAAAGAACAAATTGAATTATTACCAAACAGATAACTATCAAGCGGTGGAGCTGCCATACGGCAGCGGCGATTTCAGCATGCTTGTAATTCTGCCTTCCATCGGCGCAAACATAAATTCTTTTATAAGTCAGATGAACGACGGCTTCTGGGACAACCTGCTTAACAGCCTAGATTCAACAGAGGTAAACTTGTGGCTGCCTAAGTTTAAGATTGAATATTATATAAACCTAAATGATGTTCTTAAATCTTTGGGAATGGTATCTGCATTTAATCCTATAAGTGCCGACTTCTCAAAAATCCGTGCTCAAAAGGATTTGTTTATTTCAAGAGTTCTCCATAAAACTTATGTTAACGTGGATGAAGAAGGTACAGAAGCTGCTGCGGTTACTGCGGTCGAGATTAGCATTAGTGCTGTTGAGGGACCTAGTAATGAAGTATATATGAGAGTTAACCATCCGTTTATTTTTGCGATCCGGGAAAAAACATCGGGCGCTATTTTGTTTATCGGCAAGGTTGTATATCCAAAGTATTAGCTCAACATATTAAATGGCAGCAATCTGGTTAAATAGCCTGGAGTAACGAAGTATTTGAAATAATTCTTCTTCGTTCGGGTGATCATATATTTTGTTCTCTTATCGAATATGAATTGAAATTTTTGCTAAAAGGAGATAAAAAACATGAAAAAAATTTTAGCCTTTATCTTAATGATTTCAGCATCCGGTTTTTCGCAAAGCAGGTTTGCAATTGAAGCTGACGGCGGAATTGATCTAGTATCGAAAACGGATTTTGACGCAAGAAATCTTGAGAACGGATATTCGTTTGCAGTTTCGCCGGTTTACCATGTTAATGAAACCATATCCGTCCTTGGTGTATTTGCATTTCACCGGGCCGAAGGCGGTATATCCGGCAGCGGAATTATGCCGGCAGTAGATGGGTACAGCATTGATAATCCCGATAAGCCCAACATTTACGCTTACGAGGTTGCTTTCGGATTGAGAGCAAATTTTTCCGATAAAATTGTCAAGCCGTATTTTTCATTAAGGACAGGCTTCTTGTTTACAAACGTCTCTCATTTTTCCGCTCCTGTTTATTTCAGCAATTCTTGGTACAGCCAGGGATGGGATGCCCAGCATAGGATAGCTTTATTTATTTCACCGGGTTTAGGTGTGAACTTCAGCCTTCTTAAAAATTTAAATTTTTTAATTGAAGCGAGATTTAATATTACCACCGGAACCGACTATTCGTTCTTCCCGATTGTTTCCGGCTTCCAGGTGGGATTATAAAAATTTTTAAAATAAAATTTGTATGAAATTCCTTTACCCGCTTTTGATAATTATTGTTTTCACTTCATATAATTGTGAAGAAAGCAATCCTATTGCCTCAACTGAGTCGTTAAACAGCGACTTCAGTATCAGGTACGGTGAATCGGTATACATTCCGGGAGAGAACCTTCTGATAAATTTTAGTAAGATTGTTGAAGACTCGCGCTGCCCCATTGGCATTAGATGCTTCCGGCAGGGGACTGCAAAAATAGAACTGGTAATAAGACACGGAAATGAAAAACGCATTGATACTGTGCAGACTTACCTGCCGCAGAGTATAATTCCGATCGGTGGTATTAATAGCTCGTATCTTTTTTGGGTAAAGAACGTACAGCCGTACCCAATATGGAAGCAAACAATAAAAAAAGAAGATTACATTCTAACTTTAAATGTTTCTCATTTTACCTTTGGCTTCCGCAATTCCGAAATTACAAACAGGACAGGGCTGTTCGGCCAGGTATTTCTTACAGATGAACCTGATTTGCGAATCGGATATATAAATATTTACTACGATAGCATGATGCGATGAAAATTAAAATTATTCTGCCGGTTCTAATCCTTCTTGCTTCAGGCTGTGCCGATAATACTGTCGGTCCGGAAGAATATGGAGAGGGAGACGATTATGCGATCTATAAGATAGTTATTAATTCCGTAATTCCGGAAAATAATTTATTGATAGTTCTGAATGACTCAACCGGATGTCAAAGATACGATAGCAGTTATGTTCAATATTTCCTAAAGCAAATTCCTGAGATGAATGCCGAAACAATTAATAATTTAGTTGCTGTTAACATTCAAAAGGTAAAGCTAAAAAAAATACCGGGAATAAATTCAATATTCGGCAGCGAGTTTGATGTTAGGCGGAATAAAGTTTTTGTTACCTTATCGAGGGTCGGCTATAACAATAATGTGACGCAGGCTGTTATTACAATTGCGGCTGTATATGGCCCCTTAGCCGGAACGGGAACTTTAGTGTATCTTGAAAGAATAGGAAATGAATGGATAATAAAAAGAAAAATTTTGGTTTGGATTTCTTAAAAACTTTTTTGCGGTGAATATATGAGGCGTGCCTGTAGAATAATGTTCCCGCTGCTTTGTATTTTCTTCTTTTCTTCCTGTTTAAAAAGCAGCGATGTTAAGCATGTAAAGTTTGTAATGATAGATTACCTCTACGGCCGGGGCGATGAGCTGAATACTTTTAACGACACTTTTATAAAGCGTTTCGACGGCAATGTTAAAATTAAAATAAAGCTGCGCCTGTTTGAAACCGACCAGGATGAGATAATTCACAAGGCTATCGCAATAAATTATTTCCAGATGCCCGATACACTCTCTTTCTCAAATGAAAACCTCGGCGAGTTGAATTTGCAGGGTAAAAGCAGAACGGATTTACATTTTCTCAGGATCAAATATAAAAACCTGGATAAGAAGATTGTCTGGCTCGGTACTCTGCCTTATAACAACTCTACATATAAAGGTTTGTATGAACTGACGGCTTTGATACGAGATGCAGTAGAATCTAAGCCGGAATACAAGGCTCTTCCGGGTGTTAACAGCGGTCTAGTTCAATATTATTTCGGAATTGTAAAACTGTTGCTTAGCGATAAGTAGGCGCGGCATAAAAAATCCGTACCCGATGCAAAAGAATTTGTTTATAAGTAATTTTAAAGCGGATAAATTCAATTACTCCAAAACTAAATGAGCTTGAAGCCGAACATATTCAAAAAATCATACTACAAGATTAAAATCGTATTTACCTTCAGCGTAGTAATGATAATAATTGTTGTAATCATGTCTCTTGTAAGCTATAATTACACAAGGGCGCTCTATCTGAACCAGCTTGGCGAGCAGGTGAACATAGTATCCAAGATGCTGTCGGAACAAATCAATAAAAAGTATCTTGATCTACTCTCGCTCGGTACACCTACTAAATTAACGGAGAATTATTTCAGGGAGATTTTCAGCCGCAGCAAAAACGGCAGGCTTCATCCGGAAATATTTATCTTCGACAGGAACTTTAATATCGTCGTACATTCCGATTCCGGTATTGCGCCGGGAACATTTGAGCCGCGGCTATTAATAAACAAAAAGGATATTTATGAACTATCGCCAGGTGAAGGCAGCGTGTCTATCCCGTTCAAAGGCAACGACGGCAAATGGTACATGTGGGGATTCTTTAGGCTACGGCCCGACTACTGGCTTGCAGTTAGAGAGAGCGCTTCGCGGCTGGAAAAGGTGCAGGAACTTTCTACTATTTTCCTGTCATTCGGCCTGGGGGGAACTGTTCTTACCATTATCCTTGCCCTGCTGGTTGCCGGGTCTATTACAAAACCGGTAAACAAGCTGGTGGATTTTAGCTCGGAGATAGGGAAGGGAAATTTTAACGCCGATGTTACGGGCAGGATGTACGGTGAGATTGGTGCTCTTGCTTCGGCCATGAAAAACATGAAGACCGGCCTGGCAAAAAATCAAAAAGAAAAAGAAGACCTGCTCGCCCAGATTGCACACGAGATACGCAATCCCCTGGGCGGCATCGAGCTTCTTGCAAATTTAACTAAGGAAGATCTGCAAAAGGAAAATAAGGATACCGGCTACATAGATAAAATTTTAAAGGAAGTTAATCATCTTAAACTTTTGATTACAGCCTATCTTAACTACAGCCGGCCGGTTAACGCAAATCCGGTTCAGGTAGACCTGCTTAAATTCTCAAAAGAGCTGGAAAATATTTTCGGCAAGCAGTTAAAGAAAAAAGATACTGAACTGGTCTTTAGCTGCACGGCGAATAATATATTGTTCGATGAAGACCACATGCGGCAGGTTTTAATCAACCTTGTTTCCAACAGCCTGGAATCGATACGGGAAAAAGGAAAGATCGAGATTTCCGCGCACTCAACCAACCATAGCTGGGCCGTGGATATAAAAGACAACGGCAGCGGCATACCGGATGAGAACCTGAAATTAATTTTCAATCCCTTCTTCACTACCAAGAAAGAAGGCACCGGCCTGGGCCTGGCTATATGCAAAAAGCTGTGCGCCGAAAATAATGCCGAGCTTGTTGTGAAAAAAAATTCAGATAAAGGAGTAACATTCAGCATAATCAAAGAGATTAAAGATGCATAACAGCGAACAAATTATAATTGTTGAAGACAACGACACAATGCGGCTCGGTATTGCAGAGAGCCTGCGCCGGGACGGATACAAAGTAGCAGCCTTTGAAAACGGACCCGACGCTCTGAAGGATTTTCTGTTTAAGCCGTTCAGTCTTGCAATACTCGATTTGAAAATGGAACCGCTGAGCGGAATAGAGGTTCTTCAAAAAATGAAGGAGATAAATCCATCCACCGAAGTATTGATGATATCTGCTTACGGCACAGTAGAGGATGCGGTTAAGGCAATGCAGATTGGCGCGGCGGATTTTCTTACTAAGCCGTTCTCGCCGGATGAGCTGAGGATAAGAGTGAAAAATATTTTGAAGAAAATTCAAAACGAAAAGAAGATTGAGGAGCTGATTGAGCAGAACAAACTTTTGAATGAAGAGCTTTATACCGGTTACGAAGAGATTGTAGGAAACTCCGCTGCAATAAAGGAAGTCTTTTCTTTAATCGAACAGGTTGCCCAGAAGGACAGCACAATTCTAATAGAAGGTGAAAGCGGCACGGGCAAGGAATTAATTGCGCGGGCAATTCACCGGAAGAGCATGCGCGCGGCTAAGCCGTTTATAAAAATTAACTGCGGCGCACTTAACGACAACCTGCTTGAGAGCGAGTTGTTCGGACACGAGAGAGGCGCTTTTACAGGCGCGGTAAAACAGAAGAAGGGTAGGTTCGAGCTTGCTGATAAAGGCACTCTCTTCCTTGATGAGATCGGCGATGTATCGCCCGCGATGCAGGTTAAGCTGCTGCGCGTAATACAGGAAAACGAGTTCGAAAGGGTTGGCGGCGAAGTAACATTAAAAGCCGATGTAAGAATTATTGCCGCAACCAACCGGGACCTGAGGAAGCTTATAATGGAAGAAAAGTTCAGGGAGGACCTGTTCTACAGGCTTAGCGTAATCCCCATCAGCCTGCCTTCGCTGCGCTCAAGGAAGGATGATATTCCGATGCTTGTCAATTATTTCCTGAATAAGAATTCGCTTAAGATGCATCAGCCGGTTAAGAAAATAGATAAGGAAGGGATGAGATTCCTTATTGAGTACCACTGGCCGGGCAATATAAGGGAACTGGAGAATTTGATAGAAAGGATAGTTGTTATTTCGAACGACGAGCTGATCGATTCATCTTTGATTGCCAGGCACTTGAACAGCGGTATCGCTTTTACAGGCATGCACGACAATCTTCCGCTTGAGGAGTCGGTTTTTGCCTTCGAAAAAAATATGATAATACAGGCCATGAAAAAAGCCGACGGCGTAAAGAACAGGGCCGCAAAGCTGCTGGGTATTAGCACCAGCGTGCTTTATTATAAACTTGAAAAATTCGGTTTGATGTAATGATTAAATACAAAAAATTAATTTGTATTTCGTTTTTTATTTTATGCTTTTCTATTTTCGTAAAAGCGCAGAACATTGCCGGAGTTGAAGCGAATTTAAGCTCGCTAAAAAATAATCTTATGCGTAACTCCGCCAGGCTGGATTCCCTAAAGGCGGTTCTGGATATAAGGGCAAAGAGAATAAACGACGAGAAGAAGAAACCCGATCCGGATAAGAGTCTTATCGTCAGCCTTATGTCCGGCTCGGCTAACCTTGCCAACGAAATAGAAAGTACGCAGAACACCATAGCTTTGCTTGAGAAGAATATTGAGTATGCAAAGGAAGAACTGAATAAAATATATTCCTCAAAGATCGACTCTTTATCGGCGCTCGAAAAATCCGGCGCATACAAAGGCAATAAAGAGGAGCTTAAATCCTTAATTCTGTTTTACACCGAGAAGAAGCTGCTGGTAACACCGAAAATAGCTCTCCTCTCGTTTCATCCGGATAAAATTCTGGGAATCGATTTGAAGAAAGCGTCGAGCCCGGAAGAAAGAAAGTTATACGAGGAATATATAAAAAGCGCACTTTCGGAAGTAAACGACAGGCTGAATAACCTTAGCGAATCACTCGACGAGACCGCCAGAATTATTTCCCTGGAAAAAAAGACAAACAAATTCCTGGAAGAGACGGAGTTTGATTACGACATAACTCCGCGCAGCACAAGCCAGCAGTTGCAGCCTGCGAATGCAAATCAATACGGCAGCGTTATAACCGAGGATGCTTCTAAAGTAAGAGCTTCTTACGAACAAAACGCATCGGAGTACGGCATGCTGCTAAGCCAGTTAAATTTTAAGCCGGTCGATCCTAAGATAAAATGGATCGATCCGGGGAAAGGTAAAAATTCAATAGGAAATTTATCCGAGTATAACGAGTTGCTGAAGGAAGTGAAGAAGAGGCTCCTGGAATACAAGTTGATTCTTACTCATAAACTTAATTCGGTTAAATGAAGTCCCCCCGGTGTATTTTAATATCGGGTATTATTATTTTTCTTGCGCTGGCCGATGGCTATGCCCAAATAAAATTCGACGGCGGGCTGGAATCCGGTTATTATAAATCCGTCGGACCTGGTGTTGTTCTGCAAAACGGATTTTTTACCGGCCTGGACGGGATGGCCGGATACGATTATAAAGGCGAGAATAGAAGCGCATCTGCAAGGCTGAGGGCACGGCCTGAGCTTTACGGGTTTAACAACCGGTTAACAACTTTGAAATTGAGGGGAGATGTTTACTACCGCCAAAACACAAATACGGTTGACTGGGGAGTAGGTTTAACAGGGCAGAAGTATAACTTCAACAGTTCCGGCCTTTACCTTACTTACAAAATGTTCTCTTTATCGGGCAGTATGGATTTTTATTTTATAAAATACATGCCCGCAGAAATTAATTTCGGGTATGCCGGTCAGTTTATAAGAACGCCTGCCGGGCAGAGCCTTAGATTATATTATGCCGAAGGCAAGCTGTATAAATCGTTAAGTAATAATTCAAGGCTCGGCTTTGGATTATACGCCGAGAGGTTTAATGTTAAAGGCAGTCCTCCCGGTTATAATTTATATGCAGGAAAAGAAAACAACGGCTGGCGCAGCGGACCGGAAATCGGCTTTAATTATCTGGGAGAGAGTGTGTTGAATTTGGATTACCGTTTTCTAATTCATAGCTCGGCTCTTACAAACTATCCGTCCATTGAGCATTGGATAAGACTTGTTGCCGGGAAGCTGCTTACTTCACGTCTCTCCGTATTTTTGCTGGCGGATTTTTACATAAGGAATTTCAAATACAATGCCGACGCCGACAAGTTTTCATACCTCCTTTATACTGCCATGAATTTTGATAACCGCATTTATGCCAAACTCGGTTATGAATTAAGCGGTAGGGTTGAAGTGTATTTAAGGTCGGGATATTTTAATGAAAATCTTCTCGGCAGCAAATTCAATTTTGAAGGATGGAATGCGCTGATAGGTATTGATGTAAGTAATTAACTGAAGGTATACATCAAACCTTCAACGTCGCTGCCTTAGACGTTGAAGGTTGCATAATTAAGTAACTCATGTTACGCAGGAATACATTTTGATGTCCGCATTGTCATTCCCACGAAAGTGGGAATCCATTTTTTATCATATTTTCGCATCTTGGATACCCGCTTTCGCGGGTATGACACTCATGCTTTATAATTTTGCGTAACATGAGTAAGTAATAAAAAATTATTGATTGATGCTTGTCTGGCGGCAGTCGCCTTTCAAATAACGGTTCAAATAATGATCGTAAATCTTCAGCATTAAAAGATAACTTGTAAAGTTGTAGGCAGCGCCGTGGGCTCCCGGTGGAAAAATGCGGAGATCAACATTCTTACCGGCGTTTGTAAGCGCAGTTAAAAGCTGCATCGTATTTATTACATGTACGTTATCATCCATCGTTGAGTGTACCAGGAGTAGTCTTCCTTTCAAACTATCTGCATACGTCATTACCGCACTTTTTATGTATCCTTCTTTGTTATCGTTCAGCAAGCCCATATATCTCTCGGTGTAGATATCATCGTACAAGCGCCAATCTGTTACGGGGGAATTTGCAATTCCTATTTTAAATACTCCCGGGTGAGTTACCATTGTGTAAGTAGTACTGTAGCCGCCGTAGCTTGTACCCATAATTGCCATTCTGCCTGCATCAACGTATGGAAGAGTTGCAAGGTAGTGGGCCGTCTCTACAAAGTCGTTGCTCTCCCATTTGCCCAGCTGCCGGTAAACAATCTTTTCGAACTTGCTTCCGTAGTTAGCATTGCCTCTGTTGTTTACGTCTACGATAATATAACCCTGCTGTGCAAGGTATTGGTCCCACCCGGAAGAGTTAAATGAATTATAAACTGAATGAGACTCAGGCCCGCCGTATATTGCCAGGATTACCGGGTATTTTTTTGTAGAGTCAAAATTAAAGGGCTTAATCATCGAGCAGTCCAGCTTAACTCCGTCGCTGGTCTTAAAGCTGAAAAGCGTGGTAGGCGAATATTCGTGAGTGTTGAGAAATTCTGTTACCGAATGATTGTCCTCCAGTTTTTTTATCATCTTACCTTCTGTATTCCAAAGCTCAACCTGCCGCGGCTGGTTAGTGCTTGAGTATGAATCGATATAATATTTTGTATTAGGCGACATGTTAAACTGGTGGAAGCCGGGGGCTTTGGAAACGCGCTCTTCATGCGAGCCGTCGAAACGGATTGAATAAAGCTGCTCTTCTAGTGGAGAAGCTTCCGCAGATGTATAATAAACGGTTTTATTATTTGGATTGATGCCGAGGATTTTAATAACATCCCAGTTTCCGTCGGTTACCCTGTTTATTAACTTGCCGTCGTAGCCGAAGCGGTATATTTGGTAATACCCGCTTCTGTCGGATATCCAGAAGAACTCGTGAACTTTTTCCGGGAAGAACATCATGTCGTCAACAGCGGTATAGAAATTAAATATTGCCACCCAGGTATCGTTCTTTTCTTCCATAACAAGCCGGCGCTCACCGCTTTGTACATTAAAGAAAAAAAGCTTCAGGTCGTTCTGAGCCCGGTTCAGCACCATCATTGCGAGTGTATTGGGTTCGCTCGTCCAGTATAGTCTGGGTATGTAATAGTCACCGTCTTCGCCAGTATTCAGCCAAATGTTCTTATGTGTCTTTACATCAATCACTCCCACTCTTACCTTCGGATTCGGGTCGCCGGGCTGGGGAATCGGGATTTTTTCGTATTTATTATGGGTGCCTTCATAATTGGTAAGCTGAATAACCGGCACTCCGGTTTCATCAAACTGCCAGTAGGCTATATACCTGCTGTCGGGCGACCAGTTCCATGCCTGTGCCTGACCGAATTCTTCTTCGTATACCCAGTCGTAATGGCCGTTAAAAACATTTCCTGCTGCATCGTTGGTAAGCTGCGATTCGCTTTTCGAAGCGAAATCGTAAACGAACATATTACCTTCTCTTTCGTAGCCTACCATAGAGCCGTCCGGGGAAAGCTCGGCAGTGCGCGCATTCTTTGCGGCAATTTTTAAATTTTTATCTTCAAGAGAATAGACGTAGTAATCCGATATTCCTGAGCGCCTGTAAATTTTTCTAAAGTTCGTTTCAAATAGCAGGTGCTTTGAATCGTGCGCCCACTTGAAAGAGCTGTACTCGAACGGCTTGTTTGTGTCCGGGAAAGTAAGCTGGCCGGCATCAAAAATTAATTCGTCCTTTCCGGTTTCCGGATCGAACGAGCGGATCTCTTCGCGTTTTGTGGAATCGTTATGCGTTGTGTAGGAGTATTTATTCCCCCCATCAATCCAGTTAAGGCTTCTTGGCCCAAAGCTGCCGGCTAATTTCCTTGAAGACCTTATTGCATCCTGAAGGTCTTTGTATTCTGCTTTGCCCTGTGCGTATAAATAGAGAGGAACCGCAGATGCAAATAAAAGAATAAAGAAAGTGCTTTTTATTCTGCTGTATTTTTTCATCATAAGTTACCTGGAGATAGTTTTAAAATGATTTATTTTTACGATAATGAAAGATTCAATTTAATTTGTTATGGAATTTTAAGATGTGCATCAGTTAACAGAGTATGGAATAATTTTAAAAAATAACCGTAGTTAAAATTTGAACAAAAGCAGATAATTATTTCTTTTGAACCGGGGCTCAACATAAAGAATATTAAAGGCAGAAGCAATAAAAAATATTTATCTCTAAAATTATCTAAAGAGCGAAAAACCGTATTGTAACTTTTGCCGCACATAGTCGTCAACGTATATGTAAGAAAAAAATTATTTGAAAAATCAACAACACATATTACTGAAGGAGCTTTATGAAGAGTTTTCCGGCGACATATACCGATACGCATTCAGCCTGCTTAGAGATGAAGAAGAAGCAAAAGACTCTGTGCATGAAGTGTTCTTAAGATATTTTAAGAATATGGATTCCTTTAGAGGTGATTGCAGCAATAAGACTTGGCTGTTTACAATTACCAGGAATTATTGTTTTGACAGGTTAAAAAATAAAAATTTCAATCATCATAAAATTGATGACCCGGATATAAACGATACTTATCAGCCGGATTTCGAAATGAAGATTTCTCTTAACGACGCATGTAAAAAATTAAATGAAGAAGAAAACGAATTAATCTTTCTTCGGGATTATGCAGGCTATTCTTATAAGGAAATCGCAGAACTAACCGGCTACTCCAGGGATAATATTAAAATAAAGCTTTTCAGAGCTAAACAAAAATTGTTAAAATTTTTAAGTGAATGATGAGAGAGAAATATGCACGACAATGAATATTCGATTTTTAAGCTTGTTGAAGGAGATCTGGATTCAAAAGAAAAGTTGGAACTGCTAAATCATATTGATAATTGCCCTGAGTGCCGGGAAATTTTATCGCGGTATAATTCAATTAAAGGAACAGATAAGACGTATTACGGCTCGCTAATATTACCGGAGGATGCTCAAAATGATTTAACTCGGCTTAATACTGAATTGAAAAAGAGGAAAAATATTTCTTTAGCTTACTTCTCTGCGGCAGCGGCAGTAATAATAGGATTTATTTTGGTTTTATCTTTGTCGCTAAACAAAGTTAAGCAGTACAATCAAAACGTTGAAGTTAAAAATGTTCTTGTACAAAATACAACAAATAATACCTTATCGCCTGAACCAGATAAGTGGGATATGTCGGTCTATTCACTTAACAGACAGATAAATATAATTATGGATAATATTGCAGAAAATCCTCTGTGAAGATAAAATAAAAGGAAAGGGAATTAAAAATGTTTACTAAGAAGAAAATTTTGATTACCGTATTTGTAATTTGTGCTTCAGTTATTTCTTTTGCCCAAACCGGTAAGCTAGCCGGACAATTAACCGATGCAACTACAGGCAAGCCGTTAGTAGGGGCAAATCTTAGTTTAACGGGGACAAATATTGGCTGCGCAACAGATCAGGAAGGTAAATATGTTATGTTAAAAATTCCTTCCGGCACTTACAGCTTAAATGCAAATTACGCGGGATATAAATCCGTTTTGGTTCAGGATATAAAAATAAAAAGCGGACTGGTAACTGAATTAAACCTTGCTTTGCGCCCATCCGGTGAATTTGAGCCGGATTCAAAAACGGAAGCATTGTACCGTAAAAACTTGCCAAAAAAAATAATCGAACAGCTAGATAAAATTAGAGAAAATGATAAAGAAAAATATAGGAAGCTTCTTCAGGAGTATTATTACAATATCCTTCTGAAAATAGATGAAAAAAGCGCAGAAAGCAGGCAAAGAGAAACTAAAATTCTTGAGCTGAATATAAAAGCGGAAATACTTGCAAATATTTATAAATCGTCAAAGTCTGCTGAAAAAGAAAAGATAAAGACTGAATTAAGGAATACGTTAGTTGAATTATTTAACGAGATGAAAAATCAGCGAGTTGATGATGTAAAATATTTAAAGAACAAACTGGAGCTTCTTGAGAGGTCGTTGAGAACATATGAAGGAGATATGAATAAACTGGTAGAGAAAAAATTGGAAGAGATGCTTAATGAGAATAATAAGTAATATAGGTTTTCATTAATAATTTCATCTCTTTTTTTATTACTAGGTCACCTTATGCAGGATTTATCTGATTTTTTGCGTAAGGTGACTTACTATAATTGAAATGATTTGTCCAATCTATAAACTTTAAATGCAGTTTATCAATTAAACAATGGAAACTAAGCCCGCCGTAGAAACAATAATATTGCTTAAACCCAAAATTGATTAAACATGTCTTAGCATCGTCAATTTTTATATTTGGAAACAGTCCCTGCAGATATTATTTTGGCAGGGTTGATTAGGAATAATTCTGCATTCTTCGGGTTCCGGCTGTTAAAATTCATAATTAGGTTTAAGTAAATAAAAACAAAAATTCAAATTATAGAGGTAAGAAAAGTGAAAAAAGTAATTTTAGCTGTCTTTGTTTTGGCTGTAATGGGGTTTAATTCCGCGTTTGCACAGAAAGCAACCAGGTTAGGTTATATAGATTCTCAAACAATTTTAGCCCAGCTGCCGGAAGCAATAAAGGCGCAGGGCGAGGTTCAGGCGGCAATAGATAAAATAAAAGCTCAAATAGACAGCTTGGGACAGGAATACCAGCAGGCATTGGCAAATTATCAGAAGCAAGCAAATATGATGACGGATGCAAAGAAGCGTGAAGCCCAGCAAAAGATAATGAATATGGAAAAAGACTATAATGACCTGCAGGGCAAGCTGAATGCCAACGGCGATGTAGCACAGCTTAACCGTAAGCTGATGACGCCGATTATCGACAAGATTAAAAAAACAGTGGAAGAAATTGCTAAGAAGGAAAACATTGATATTGTGCTTGAAAAGAACGAGCAGCTGCAAACAATTTGGTATGCCGAGCCTTCAATGGATTTAACATACAAAGTTCTGGATAAACTGAAGACCAGCAACTAATAATAAATTTCATTAATTAAAAATCCGGTCTATCTATATAAGACCGGATTTTTATTTTTAAATATCGAACCTCATTATTTCATAAAAGATGGTAAGGCGGAGAAAGGAAATGTACGTTTAAAGCAAGATACCTACTCTCTGTTAAAGAAGAATAAAGTACCGCCACCGGCTTACTAAAACGTGTCTTATCCTTTTTATTTTCTCCGCCCGCCCAGAGCGCAAGCAAATTTTGCTTTGCCTGCATAAAAATACCCCCTCTTAACTACCCATGTCCTTATCCTCCCAATTCCGATGGTAAAATAAAACTTAATACTTATATCCCGTTTCTTTGCGCCTCCTAAGAACCGGGATGTGCAATACGGTTAAAAAAAACCGGGGCAGCTCTTATAGTTTACCAGTTACGCTAATTGTTTTAACAACAACAAAGCTGGCTTTAGAGCCCATCGCCTTGTTGCCGTAAAATGTTAAGCTCCATGTACCAAGATATTTAAAATATCCGGTGCCGGCAGGCTCGCATTCAAATTCCTGGTTCTGCAATACCGTTATACTGCCTGCATTGTAAGTAACGGATTCGCCTCTCGGATTCTTAACAACAACTTTAACAAGCAGTATGTCGTCTGTTATGCAGAATGCGAAGAAGCATAAGCCCGCATCTCCGGTTGCCAATGTTACCGGCTGGGCGGAAACGTTAAAACTAGGTGGTTGTTCTTCCGGGGTAGGTGTTGGTGTAACAGGATTACTTTCTTCTTTCTTAGTACACCCGGATAAAGCCAGAAAAACTAACATGGATATAATTGGTATAAATAATTTCTTCATATTAGTCTCCTTGATATTTTTTACAGTAGGTAAATCAATTAATGATGATAATTAATTTTCTCTTTGTAAAATGGATTGTTGATTGAATAATCTCAATAACGCAATTTGATCATTTTATAAAGGAAAGAATTCCGGTCTTTAGCAGTTAAGCGGTAACCGGACCATTCTAAATTATTCCCTCTTTTAATGCTTTAACTACAGCCTGCGATTTTGAATGCACATGAAGCTTTTCGTAAATATGCCGGATGTGGTTCCGTACGGTTTGAAGACTAATGAAAAGCTTCGCGGAAATTTCGTTATTATCCAGCCCGTTTACTATTAAAGAAAGTATTTCGTGCTCTCTTTCCGTAAGCGGATCTTCTTCGCTCTTTAGCGATACATGCTCTTTAAATAATTCCAGTGCCTGCTTTGCTATGCTCGGCGTCATCGGGGAACCCCCGGCAGCGGCATCTTCTACCGCCTGTATTAAGCGTATAGGTTGTGTTTTCTTTAATATATAGCCGTCTGCACCGGATAAAATAGCATGAAAAATATTTTTATTGTCATCAAAGACGGTAAGCATAACTATTTTTGTTTCAGGATATTGTGCCTTTATTTTACCGATGCCTTCAATGCCCGACATGCCCGGCAGGTTAATATCCAAAAGAACGACATCGGATTTAGGCATAGTTTCTAGCGCTTCTTCTACCGAAATATATTTGCCCACACACTGAAATCCCTCTGTGGATTGCAGGATATAATAAATGCTTTCGCGGAATTCCTTGTGATCTTCTATTATTGATACTTTAATGCTCATATTCAATAGGTTCATTATTCGATAATAAAGATTTCCAATAAATGAATTTGTTTCAATAGCTCATTTACGTCATTTTGCACGATAAGCTTATTCTTGTTCCCCTGCCGGGGGAGGATTCTATCCTTAACTGCCCATTAATTTCCTTTGCTCTGTGTGCCATGTTTATTAAGCCGTGGCCGTGCAGAGAGCTTAATTGCACTTTTGAAATAAGCCGGCCCTGCCCGTCGTCAAATAAATATTCGTCTACAGGAAATCCGACACCATCATCCTCAAGAATCAGATCCAGGTGTTTATGATTAAGCCTGGCTGTAAATTTTACCTTAGAGGGACGCGCATATTTTGAAATGTTGTTTATCGCTTCCTTAAAAATCAAATATACATTCCTTCGTACATCTTCCGGAAGCGAAATATCTGGCTCGTCAACCTCATTTATAATTTCGTGTGCTATCTGGTTAGTTTTACAGCAGTCGCTTATAAATCTTCTAATGCGAAGCACCAGGTCGTCCATTTTATCGTGGGTAGGAGAAACCGCCCAGACAATATCCGTAATCGCCTCCGAGGCTTCCGAAAGCAGGCCGCCTATCTTTTGAATCAGGTCGGATTCTTCCTCGGAAGGATTTTTAATTAATCTTCTCAGTGCCTCATTATATATTACGCTGCTGCTCAGTGTGGATGCTAGGTCGTCGTGCAGATCGCGTGCAATTCTATCCCTGGTAGCCTGTTTCTCCAGCTTATTTATTTTTGCAAGTATTACTCTTTCGTATATAAGATGGATAATTGCAAGCATAACAAAGACGCTTATAATCGGAAGCAGGTCGGCCAGTATAAAATTCTGCCGGTCTATAAGTAAAATTTGAATCCAATAAATAAGGAGCGCAGCCGAGTGAAAAATAAATTGCTTTGTAATCCGCCAATTGTATTTTTTCTTTCCGCGGTATGCAGAAAATGAGATTAGTAATAGCACTAGAATAAACTTCAGCGTTTCCCTGTGCACATCCGGATCGGATATTATTCTGCTCAGCGCTTTGGAGAATAGAGTGATTCTTGCACCGGCGTTTTCTTCTTCGCTTACAGTTAATGTAGTTCCGGCGGAAATATTCGACAGAGTTCTTTTTATTCCGCTGGCGGGAAAGTATATAACCGCATCAAGTTTATTTGTGCTGCCGGTGCCGAAATGTACCTCCCTTGCGCTGTATGAGCCGTACCCCGATCCGCCGCTTATTTCGCGGTAGCCTAGAAGATAATTTTTATCTCCGGCATGCCCTGCTTTATAAATTTTAATTTGTGTACCCACCGCATCGCGGTTGCTTATAGTGCCCTTAACATTAAGCTTTAAGAAATTTCTGTTGTTGCAGTTATTCAAAAATAAAATGCTGTTGCCTCCCAGATAGTTAGCTACGTAAAGGTCAACGTCGCCGTCGTTGTCTATATCGCCCGTTGCACAGCCTGTGCTGTAGCCGCCCATCTGTGCGCCGTATTCTGCAGTCATCGGGACTAATTTTTTACCGCCGATATTCTTATAGAAAACATTATCTCCCACATTCGCAACATACAGGTCCTGGTAGCCGTCCTGGTCAAAGTCTGCTGCTGCAGCGCCGTAGCTCAGCATAGAATCTATTCCGATAACCTGCTCGGTAACATCTTCGAACCTGCAATTGCCCAAATTGTGGTAAAGCCTGTTCGATCTTTTCCGGCTTGTAACAAATAAGTCGGGCAGCCCGTCATTGTCGTAATCAAAGAAGACTACGGCATTGCTTTTTGAAAAGCCTTCACCTCCAACTCCGGCCGAATCGGTAATATCTTCAAAAAGGACTTTGCCTTTTGCAGAAACATTATGATAAAGCAAATTGTGTTTAGCCCAGTTGCATACAAAGAGGTCAAGCTTGCCGTCGCCGTCGATATCGCAGAATTCGGCTCCCATTCCGCCGCCTTTGGAAATAAGTCCGGCGCTGCCGGTAACTTCTGTAAAATATCCGCTCCCGTTATTTAAGTACAGCCTGTTGGTAGAATTCTCATTTGTAATGAACAAGTCCAAATCGCCGTCATTATCCACGTCTCCGAATACCGCCGCATTGGTCCTTTCATTTTCTCCAATACCTCTGTTTGCCTCATTGGAAACATTCCTGAAGTAACCGTTGCCGTTATTAAGCAGCAGTTTGTTCTTGCCTAGCAGGTTGCATAGATAAATATCCAGGTCGCCGTCGTTATCAACATCTGCAAGGCCCACTCCCAGGTCCAGTTCTCTAAAATTCACGCTGCTTGTATCATTAGATACCCCGGTAACGCCGCGGGCGGAGGCTTCTTCGTTAAATAACGGTGATTGAATTCTGCCGGTCGTATCGAATTTGGAAATATTTATATAAAGCTTGTTGGGATCGAAAATGCAAACAGCGTATACATCTTTTAGACCGTCGTTATTTATATCGTCTATTGCAACTCCATACTCATCAACTATATCCTTGCTTGCCGAGCTTATCTTAACCGGGTTGAAACCCATCTCCCTGTTTTGCGATTTGTTTTCATGGGCGGCGGCGTAATGCAGAATCATTCCGTCATTTCCAACTATCCAGCCTTCTGAAGGCGAGACCATCGCTAGGTCTGCATACTCGTTCATTTCCGGTGAGTTCACCTTCTCCCATTTTTTCAAATTCCAGTGGACAACCAATCCCTTCGAGCCGATTCCCCAAATCTCACCATCCGGCAGAAAGGAAAGTTTAAAAACATCTTTTAAATATTCGTTTTCAGAGTGTGTAGAAAAATTCAGTCTATCGTACTTTATTAATTTACCGGAAGTTAAAAAGTAAGCTACAGATGGGCTTTCAAAATAGGCTTGAATGATTTTTTCATCTTTCAAGTAGCGGGTCCAGGTCGTTCCGTTAAAATAGAATAATTTTAAATCGTTGGTAGTAACCCATGCCTTACCTCCGGCAAGTGGATAAATGAAGTTAATAGCGGCGTAGCTGTCGGGGAAAGGTACAAGCTTCCAGGAGCTGCCTTCTCGCCTTGCAATTTCCCTGTCGCCGCCTATCCACTCAATTCTATTCTGCGAGAATGCGATGTAGGTAACTGCGTTGGCAAACGGCATGTCTACTTCTTCCCACTGCCTGCCGTTAAAATGAAATACTTCCGATTCATTATAATTCGTAAAGTAAGTTATCCAGAGACTGCCCTCTTTATTTACAAACATATCTGTAATTCCCGGTATATCCGGCTGCAGCTCCAGCTTCTTCCACTCTCTACCGTCATAGGAAGAAATAGACCTGCCTAAAATATATCCGGCTCTAGGCGATATCATTATTATCTTGTGGAGATTGTTAATAGAAGGCGACTGGAACAGCTCCCAGGTGGCTTTCAATCCGGAATTATTCCCGGCAGATTCATTCGGAAACGAGCGGTCAATGGTCTCAAGATCGTTAGCCGGAAATATTGATAATGTTAATAAGAATAGTCCCCGAAATAATAATTTCATAAAACCGAAATGATTTTTTCGATTGCAATATAATAAATTTGTTTCAAGTTATTAACAATTATTCGAATATTTCTGAAGATTTTTAAAGTGGATTAAAGCGATATGTTATAGCGGCAGAAGCAGTCTAACTTCAAGGTATCTTAATTATGCAACCTTCAACGTCTAAGGCAGCGACGTTGAAGGTTTAATAGGTAAGAAGTTATTAATTAAGCGTTTTAGAAAGCGACTGAAAACTGCGTGATAAATCCGTGAAACCTTGCATTGTTCCCGAACTTCGATTTAACCGGGAAATTTTTGTACTGCTGGTTTACATACTCAAGCTTAAGCAGCATTGCTTTTGTTACCCAAACGCCGGCGCCTAATTGAACCCGGCTTGCGCTTACCGGGTTTGCGCTTACATCAATACCCTGGTACATGCTCGAGGAAGCTGCGCTGTATCTTGCAGCCATGTACAAAGCGGGGAATATGTAATAGGTAATGTCGCCGCCGTAGTACGACCAGCTTTCCTGCGGGGTGCCGGGTGCGCTGCCGTTTATATCGGCGTCTTTCGTATAGCCGTACATGCCGAATATTTTTACCGGCTTTAAATTATAGAATCCGTCGAACTGGTATGCAGTTACGTTCTGGCCTTTTTGAGGTGCAATGTCTCCGGCTTCGGGATCGTCGCCGAAAATTCCCGAGTATTGGCTTCCGCTCCTGTTGCCTGCATACAGGTCTGTTGTAGAGCCGCCTGCAGGGTAACCGGTACCGTTGTTTGCCTGGTTGGATCTGTAAACAGACGCAGCTATATTAAGCTGGTTATGCAAATCCAGCCATACTTTAGCATTTACTTCGTTTCCTCTTCCGGGCGTAAAGTCGCCGGTGGTTGTACCGTCGCCGAAAGCCACCAATGCATTGAACAAGGCTGGCTTGGTTTTAATTTCAAGTGAAGGCTCAACGTCGTTTGCATCTACAATGTAGTTGCCAATAAGAGGATTCCTCTGAACGTCTGCATTGTCTGATCTTATTTCCCACCATAAGCCGTAGTCAACCGGGATAAAGCCTGCCTTCAAAGTAAAGTACTTGAATAAAGAATTGTTTAATCCAAGTATATCCGAGGATTCCGGCAGCTTGGATATTGTTATATAGCCTTCATCATCGTACCATTGGCCTACATGGTGGTTGCTGCTTAGGAATGCATTAAAGAAAACATCTATGCCGTCTGCAATGTGGGCTGAAAAATTCAAGTTGCCTCTGGCGCTTTGAAAGCCCCAGGGTATTTTGGGCATATTGTGCAGGTCGTTATCCTGCTGCAGGTATTGTATTGCACCGGATGTCACTCCCGTGATCTTTAATATTTGTTTTGTGCTTGATGTGTCGTTATTTTCCTGTGCTTTTATATTAGCGGAAAACATAAGCAATGCTATTATCGATATGAATAAAACACTAAGTCGTTTCATAATTTCTTCTCCTTTACCGGAAATAGTTGTAAATATTTTTTTTGTTACTTCTGCATTTGAGTATTTGGTAACATTTGCTTCGGTAATTCCAATTAGAATGCCAGTAGGCTTTACATGCTTTTCAATTTCTTATTTGATTGATAAACACAGTTTAATCGACTCAAATCGAATTAAGGCGGATAAGCTGTTAGCTGGGTTAGAAATTAACCGTGCAGTTCTGCAAGGATGGTGGATTACAAATCGTGCAGCACTGCAACGGCGGGTAATATTTTATGTTATAAAAATTAAAATCACGGCCGTCTCCGCACGGCATGTTAATTGAGACTTTAGAAGCAGACAATAATTCTTATTATAAAATTGAAAGGTGAGCTGAAATGAAAATGATGAAAAATATCTTGATGATTTTATTTTTTTCTGCCGGACTCTATACAAGCGCAAATGCGCAGGCTTCCGGCGAAGTTAAATATTCTATAGCGCCGCAAAGCAAGCTTTATTTAAACGGTACCTCAACACTTCACAACTTTACTATTAATGCCAAAGAAGTAAACGGATATCTAATTATAGAAAAGGAAGGCACGGCAAATAAAGAGGATGTTAAAATATCTGGTTTGAAGGTGGTTATACCGGTAAAAAAACTGGATACCGACAAAAGCTCTATGAACGACAATATGGATGAAGCTCTTAAGGCAGATAAGGCTCCAGATATAACATACGAGCTAAAGTCTGTAGACAGCGGCGCATTAAATGAAACTGCCGGCGATTCTTCAAAACTGGAGACGACCGGTGTTTTAACAATTGCCGGCGTTAGCAGGCAAATTAAAATGACGGTTAACGGTTTCAAATCGAAAGACGGCAATCTCCATTTTACAGGCTCCAAGGTTGTAAAGATGACGGACTACGGAGTAAAGCCGCCTACAATGTTCTTCGGCGCAATAAGAACAGGCGATGATATTACGGTTAATTTTAATATAGTGCTCTCTGCAAAGTAGAAGCAAATGTTAAAGTGAGATAAAACATAATGTATATTCTAAATCAAATATTGTTTAAGAAAAATTTTGTAAGATTAACCAACAAGTATTCTAACTCCGGTTTTGCAGACGTTCGCGGTTACGGATATTCCGGGAAAAAGATGAGGCTTAACTCTAAGTTCATATTGTTTATTATATCTCTGGCTTTCTTTTCTTCCTTCGGCGGATATGTAAATGCGCAGGCAAGCAGCGATGTTTATTATGTTGCATCGCCGTCCAGCAGGCTGTGGATTGACGGGACTTCAAACGTGGACAGCTTTACCTGCAGGACGCAGACGGTTAACGGTTATGCCGATATTGATGATGTTCCGGCTGCCGGGCAAGCTTCGGGTGATAATGATAAGGTTGCCGTATCGGTTTCGGTACTAAGCCTGGATTGCGGAAACGGCTTGATGAACAATGATATGTATGATGCGATGAAAGCGGATAAGTTTCCGTTCATTAAATATGAATTGATGAGCGCCCATCTTTCTTCCCGGCCTGATTCCGCCGGCGGCTGGTTTACTCTTGATACTAAAGGCAGCTTGTATATTGCCGGGGTGAAGAATACTGTGGGTATAAAGATGAAGGTAAAGCGGCTTGCGGATTCCAGCTATAGGCTTGTTGGAAGCAAGCAGCTTTCAATGCACGATTTCGGAATTATTCCCCCGTCCCATTTTTTCGGCTTGATAAGAGCCAATGATAAGCTTGTCGTTCATTTCGATTTGATCGCCGAGCAGGTCGGCAGTCTGCAAAATGCAATGCAAAATATTCAACCTCTCCTTGCTAAATAGTTTTTTGCAGATTCCGGTTTAGGAAATAAACGACGGTTAAAAACAGAGACAGCATATTAATGATGTAAACCGGAGATGCTGTGTTGGTACAAATCCCCGCCTGAAAGGGCGGGGCAATTTTTTAAGTTCAAATACCTACAGCCAAATTGACATTGACAAATGTAATGACTATTATTTAACAGTTAGTTTGTCCGCATTACCGTAATCTTCTCTTTCCTTTTTACATTATATAGTTTAAGAATATGTCCGGGGAGTTTTTATGAAATGGGCATTTGTATTTTTAGTTATTTCCTTTTTCTTTATAAAAGCAGAAGTTGTTTCCCCTCAAATGAGCATAAATAACTAAACATTCACTAAATAAAAGGGTACGATAATGACAGCCCACTCCGCAAATACCACTGCCCGAATGTAATTATAGTATTGCCGCTTAGATTTTTGTTTTTTGTGTCAAGATATTTCATTTGTTTTTTCTTGAACTTGATCTTGAACCTGCTTGCAGCACCTGTCTACCGATAGGCAGAGGCAAGCTTAAACTTGCGCCTGCCTGCCGGTAGAGTTTAAGGTTCAATTCGATGTTGACTTTGACAGTGAGCTTAACAAGAGTGAAATCTTTAAAAATATCATATCTGTCCAAAATAAATTAAAAGCAAAATTAGCAATAAGGTTTATAGTTATTTTGATGATGGATTTTACTAAGTACTCTTGTTCATAAATACAGTGACGTATAAAATAATTATTAAACCTCAATTGTCCCGTAGAGACAAAATATTTATAGGATACAATAATCCAGGACATCTTAGAGTCCCGTAGTGACGAAATAGATGATGCTGGCTAATACATTTATATAAATTTAAATTTATCTCTAATATATCGTCCCTATGGGACTTTGATTTATGTTATTACATTTTTGCCTATAAGTATGTCGTCCCTACTGGACTAATCACTTCTTATTACCCCAAAATCAAAAGGAAATCAAATTCTTGAAACGTAAGGATTGAATTCTAATATTAATAAAATTTTTGCAAGCAGATAAATAATGAAATGTTTTTGGGGAAATCCATATTGTTTTGGACAGCAAAGAAATCTCAGTAAAAAATATAATTGAGTATAATATTTATCTAGTCATTCTTTTTCACTTATTGCAAGCTTAACCATTTTCCTGTAAAGAGTAGATGCGTCTATTCCAAGTCGCTTAGCTGTCTCGGTGCGGTTCCAATCAGTTTCCTTTAATATACCCAGTATATGCTCACGTTCAAAAGATTCTAAAGCTTCATTTAATTTTACCGGTAAATTTTTAATCTTATTATCGGTGCCGGTAATTACTTGAAAATTATGCGGTAGGGTTTTCATTCCAATTAAATCGGAGTCGCAAAGCAGAACAGCCCGCTCGATAATATTTTCCAGCTCGCGCAGGTTGCCTTTCCATTCGTTGTTCATCAGTGCCCGCATTACGTCGTTATCCACGGCTTTAATATGCCTGTTCAGTTCCTTGTTGTAGCGGTCTATAAAATAATTTACGAGCAGGGGAATATCTTCTTTACGCTCGACAAGAGCCGGCAGCTTAATCTCTACAACGTTCAGCCGGTAATAAAGGTCTTCTCTAAACCTGCCTTCGTGCACTTCTTTGTAAAGGTCTTTGTTGGTGGCGGAAAGAATCCTTACATCAACTTTGAATGAGTTGTTCGCGCCTACGGGTCTTACTTCCTTTTCCTGGATAACGCGCAGCAGCTTAACCTGTACATGCTCGGGTACGTCAGCAACTTCGTCTAGAAATAATGTACCGCCGTTAGCCGCTTTGAAGAGTCCGTCGTGGTCTGCCGCAGCTCCGGTAAAGGTTCCTTTCTTATAACCGAAGAATTCCGATTCGTATAAATTCTCCGGAATAGCTCCGCAGTTAACCGGTATGAACGGCTTATCTGCCCGGTTGCTGCTGTTGTGAATTGCCCGTGCAACAAGCTCTTTACCGGTACCGGAGGGGCCGGTTATAAGCACGTTTGTAGGCGCCGGACTTATCTGCTTTATCAAAGAATAAATTTCCTGCATCGACTTGCTGCGGCCGATCATGTTTTCAAAGTTGTAGCGGCTGTCTAGCTGCTTCTTTAAAAACTTATTCTCTAGAATTAATTGCCGCTGATTAAGAAGCTGCTTTACGCGCACAATTACTTCATCAAATTCAATGGGCTTTAAAAAATAATCTGCGGCACCTTTACGTAAAGAATTTATTGCCGATTCGATTGATGCGTAAGCCGTCATAAGGATGACTAAAGTTTGAGGAGAGAACAGAAGAGTCTGTTCCATCAGCTTCATGCCGTCCATTTTGGGCATAACAATATCGGTAATAAGTATGTCGTAGTTGTAGGCTTTAATTTTTTCCAGCGCTTCTAGGCCGTTTGCCGCAACAGTGCATAAGTATCCTTCGCCTTCGAGAATTATAGAAAGAGATTCGCGTATATCGCGCTCGTCATCCGCAATAAGAATGTTTTCATTCATCTTTCAACCGGGCTTCAAAGAAAGAATATGCCGACTACCCCTTTTTAAACTCACTAATTACTTTTTTTATTTCTTCCTCCGAAATACCGCTTCCGTATTTTTTTGATTTATTAACAATAGACGTTTCACCCGCAGAAACGTTTGGCTTGTGTGATTTGTAAGAATCCTTTATAGGCATATTGCCAGCCCTGGCTTTTAAGCGTTCTTCTATCTCGTGCATAAAATTCCCTTCGGCAAGGTGAGTCTCGGCAGGCAGCGCATGCTTAAAAGACGAAAGCGCCTGGCCATTATTTACCGGGCTGGTCTCGAATGCCAGGCTTTTAATATTCATTAAATGCTTCGCGGTAACATTCTCGGATATTATTGATCCGCCCATTGTACCGGGGCCTAGAGTCATGGATGGCGCAAGCGCAGTAGTATACCCGACGGCGCCTACGGATGCGACCGTGTTTACTAAAATTCTGAATGCAGGCTTTTCAATTGCAAATTTCATTATAACATCCTGGTCGTTGGAATGTATTACCATCGTGTGTCCTATTCCGCCGAAGCTTAAAAGATCGATGCATTTATGGCAGCCGTCCAGCCAGCCGTCAACGGTATAAAACGCAAGCACGGGCGAGAGCTTCTCCATAGATAGAGGCTCGCTCTTGCCGACTTCCCTGCATTCCGCAACAAGCACCTGAGTATTATCCGGTACGGTAAAGCCCGCATACTCGGCAATAAACTTTGCCGACTGACCGACGATCTCCGGGTTTATCCTAAAATCTTTTTGAATTGTCCGGGCAAGCTTTCTCTTTTCATCTTCGTTAACAAAATAGCAGCCGCGGTACTTAGCTTCTTCAATTACTTTTTCTCTCAGAGGTCTGTCAACAACCATCGCCTGTTCGGAAGAGCATAGAGTTCCGTTATCGAAAGTGGTCCCGTAAATAATATCTGCAACTGCTTTTTTGTAGTCTGCGGTCTTTTCAATAAATGCAGGCACATTGCCTGGGCCTACGCCGTAAGCAGGCTTGCCCGAGCTGTATGCAGCCTTAACCATCGGGGTGCTGCCGGTGGCTAAGATTACCGCAACGTTTTTATCGTGCATCAATGCTTCGGTTCCTTCAATAGTTGAAGAGCTCATGCATTGAATTAATCCTTTGGGTGCGCCGGCTCTTACGGCGGCATCGGATAAAATTTTTAATGCTTCCATCGTGCATTTTATCGTCTTAGGATGCGGGCTTGCAACAATTCCGTTCCTGCACTTCAAAGAAATTATTGCTTTGAACATTGCAGTTGAAGTGGGATTTGTTGAAGGTATTAATGCGCCGACAACCCCCATGGGAACCGCTATCTTTAAAAGCTTACCGTTGGCTCCGGTTGCAATTACTCCAACGGTTTTAAGATCTTTTATCGATTCATAAACATTCTTTGTTGCGAACCGGTTTTTGATTACTTTGTCCTGCCATTTTCCAAAGCCGCTTTCTTCGCTGGCCATTTTTGCCAGCCGTTCGGATTCCGCAAACCCCGCTTCGGCCATTGCCTTTATAACTTTGTCAACCTGTTCCTGGTTAAAATGCTGGAACTCGAGCTGCGCTTCCTTTGCTGCACGCGCCAAATCCCTGGCTTCCTGAATCGACTGAAGATCGTTGTCTAAGTTCATACCATTGCCTTTGTACAGAATTATTGGACAAATATATCCTAAGATGCGTTAAGTTTCAATTAAAAGATTCTAATAATCTTTAATTGTTTTGAATAGAATTTTAATTTTGATCGCGATAAAGTTTTCTATATACAGTGTGCATTAAGAATAATATTTATAGGTAGATATTACAAACTGAGAAGGGCAATTATTTGGCATTATCCCATTCTTCTTTTGTAATCTCCGCTTGCCTTAAAATTTCTTTTGATTTATGCGGATTCGGAATTCGAATTTTAAGTTCACCTTTTTTCATAAAGCGGTGGCTGCCTCCTGAGAATGGTCCTTCGAAACCAATAGCGCGGAATTTTTGAATAAGCTTTTTCCGTGAAATAGTATTTTCCAATTTTTTCAGCCGGCTAATTTTCGAAACGAGATGTTCACTCCGGCAATACGTGGGATTGGATCATTATCTTTAATTTTAAGCAGAAGCCACTCTTCCAAAACATCAAGAAGCTCACTCCGGCATTCTTCCACAGAATCACCATTTGCCCAAACTCCTTTTAGCAAGGGAATTTCTCCGAACCAAGTACCGTCTTCCAATTTTTTGTATTCGGCCTTTTTAATTGCGGTATCTATATAACTTTTGATAATCATAATTTTGTTAAATCGAAATTATTTCAACTAAAGATAATGATTACTTTTAAGATGTTCAATTCATAACATCTACTAAGTATCCAATAATACTACTTCAACATTTCCTTCAGCTTATCATACCCGCTTTTGCTTACAGGCAGTGCAGTCTTGTCTTCCAGCAAAACCCTGTAGGATTCCTTTTCAAGCAGTTCGATTTTTTTAATTCTGTTTACGGCAGCAATGTAAGAGCGGTGTATCCGGACGAAATCTTTTGGATTAAGGTGCAGCTCAAAATACTTCATTGTTTTTTGCTTTAAGAACTTCCCTTCGTCGGAATAAATCATCACATAGTCGTCCTGTGCCTCAAAGTATTTTATATTTTCCGCCGGTACTATCGATATTTTTGTCCCGTCCTTAATTATCACTCTTTCGATGAATTCGGTCTTTTCTTCATTCTGCTTAATTAAGTTTTTGATAACCGTCCTTTGATGCGACTTATCGCGCAGATACGCAAATGCTTTTTCCAGCGCCTCGTCAAATCTATCTTTGGAGTAAGGCTTAAGCAGGTAGTCTGCCGCATTAACCTCGAATGCCTTGAGCGCGTACTGATCGAATGCGGTAGTAAAAATAATAACCGGCGGCTCATCAATTAATTCAAGCATCTCAAAGCCGTTAATCCTCGGCATTTGAATGTCTAGGAAAATCAAATCCGGTTTTTCTTCATTTATTTTCTTTATTCCTTCAAAGCCGTTCGAGCATTCGGCGGCAATAATTATTTCCTCCCGGTCGGCAAGGTACCTTTTAATAATTTCCCGCGCCAGGCTTTCGTCGTCTATTATTATGGTTTTAATTGGTTCCATTTTATTTTGTCTGCTAAAAGAAAAAGATTGCTTGAGAATTAGCGGCAAAGAAAGAATTCTGTACTGCTAATATAAAAATTATTTATACGGGGATATACAGCAGAACCGTAAAAAGATTTTTTTCTTTCTTAATTTGTAAGAGGTCCGGCTGATTGTAAATAAGCTCTAACCGGTTTTTAATATTCCGGATTCCGATTCCTGCCCCTTTTTTAGCAAAGGTAATTTCATCATCATAATTATTCTGAAGCATAATCTTAAAGTAATTTTCTTCTTTATTGCACGTCAGCTTCAAAGTTACTTTTTCCAGCGCTTCATACACGGCATGCTTAATCGCATTTTCGAACAGCGGCTGTAAAATCATATTCGGAATAAGAACACTAAGGCAGCAGTCTTCTACTTCCTCAACATAATCAAACTTATCTTCGAACCTGATTTTTTCTATATCTAAATACAGCTTTATATTCTTTAGCTCTTCACCCAGGGAATTTTTCTGTATATCGTTGTTCGCAAGAGTAAAGCGCAGAAAGTCTGCCAGCTTTAGAATCATCTCTCTAGCCTTTGAGGGATTTATGGAAGTAAGAGCGCTCATGGAATTTAAACTGTTGAAAATAAAATGAGGATTTATCTGGAATTTTAGAGTCTTTAGCTCGGCTTCCGTTATCAGGTTCTTTAACTCGGACTCCTGGATTATTTTCTGCTGGAAATTTGTGTAATAAATAAATAAATAATAGAACGCCGTTATTGAATAGTAGAAGAGCGCTCCTATTGCAAACCGCCAGATAATTGTAGCCTCAAAATATTCTTTAAACCCGGCAGCAAAATTCATCAGTCCGGTAATTATTAAATACCCCAGCGCCAGCCAGAGTACGGAAGAAATAATGCCGCCCAAAATATGGCTGATGATGAAAGTTGTTTTATTGTTTTCAAGGGAAATAAACCTTGCCGGGAACCAGTAGCTAATTCCGAACCCGGCAAGTATTAAATCGAAAACCAGGCTGTCTGCCAGCGCAGTCTCGGTTATCAGACCGGCTCCAAAGTGGAGAAGACAAAAGTCAACTGCCGCAAGAACGAGCCAGCCTGTCAAATAAAAAATTAGGTTTCTTGTTTTTTCGAGTATCGGGTTGCTAAACATTTTATTTTTCTGTTATACGTAAACAGGTTTAATCTCGCCGCCGCCGAATATCGTTACTCCTTTTATAATTAATGTCCGGGAAGTATCGACAGCAGTGCCGGGCTCCCGCCTAACCTTATTTGAAAATCCTCCGAATATCGGCGCAACGCTTACACGTATGTCCCAGTCCCTTGGTACTAGAAACGTAACGCCGCCGAATAAGAAGAAGACATCGATAATATTATCTCCGGGCGCAAGCCTGCTGTGGGACAGGTCTATTTCGAAGCCGCCGAAAATTGCAGTTAGGTTTCCGCCTTTAAAGTTTTCAGATACAATTGCTTTATGGCCGCCGCCAAAGATTGTTATTTCGTCAAGAGTATCGCGTGTGGCATTCCGTTTAAGCTTATCCTTATAAAATGCCCAGTTCAAAGGGCGCTTAAGCAGGATGTATACGCCGAAGGTAATGATTAAAACCGGGAACAAAATATCGCTGCTGTAGTGAACTGCCGGAAAAATCCTGGGCACAAGAAACAATCCTCCAAGGAATACCAGCAGAAGACCGAGTGTTTTGTTGGTTGAATGCATCAGAACTATTAAACCCACAATAAAAACAAAAAAGGGGAGTGAGAAAATAATGTCTGATATGTCAACGTTTATAATTGTTAACGTATTTAATAAATAAAGGCCGCCCACAAGAATTAAAAGCAGTCCTATAAATATTCTCGAGTTAAATTTATTTCTTTCGCTTTCCATATTATACCTACAATAATAGTATTACTGGGGCAAACATAAATAATTAATTATATCTGCGGGAACGGATAATCGGCGAAATCAGGATAATTACCGGTAAAGAAATGAAAGGATTGTGTACCGCGATGAAACTAAGAACTAAACTTTTACTAAAATGATACGATAATGAATTGTGCAGATTATTATTCTTTGTATAAAGAATTAAATCCCTCAAAAAAATAATTCGGCACTTTATTTGACATAGATATATTTAAGCTTAGGGCTGTTGTTTGATTGTTTACCTGCAGCCTCTTTAATGAGGAAGAAATTTTTGAATTTCCGGTAAAGAAACTGAATGCAAACAACAGCCCATCGATTTTTTAAAGCCCCCCACAGTCAGAAATTCCATATATTTCCTTAAGCGCTTGCTCAACCAGACTGTAGAGCCGCTGTTTTAAATGAGTTGATTTTAACGCCGTACCGTGTTGTTAAAGATCGCCTGCCGGCACTTCGGATAAAATATAATTTTTAATTCCTTGCTAAAAAATCCTTATATTTAAACTCATTTTTCATAAAAGTTCGGGTTTACTTTGTCGGAAGAAAAAATATTAGTTACTGCTGCGCTTCCCTATGCCAACGGCCCAATACATCTAGGCCATTTAAGCGGTGCCTATCTGCCCGCCGATATTTATGTCCGGTACAAAAGACTAAAGGGAAGCGATATTGTTTTTATATGCGGCTCTGATGAACACGGTGTACCGATAACTATTAGTGCGGATAAAGAAGGAATAAAGCCTAAGCAGATTATAGACAGGTTCCACAAAATAAATAAGGAAGCGTTCGAAAAATTCGGAATGAGCTTCGATAATTATTCCCGGACAAGTCTTCCGATACACCACGATACCGGTAAGGAATTCTTTCTGGAATTTTACAACCGGGGAATACTTAAAGAAAAAAAGTCGCTCCAGTTCTACGATGAAAAAGCGAAGATGTTTCTGCCGGACAGGTATGTGGAAGGCACCTGCCCCAACTGCGGGTTTGAAGAGGCGCGCAGCGACGAATGCGAAAACTGCGGCGCGCTTTACCAGCCTACTGAGCTAAAAAATCCTAAAAGCAAAATTACCGGCCAAGCTCCAGTACTAAAAGAGACCTCGCACTGGTATTTCCCGCTCGGCAGTTACCAACGCCGACTGGAAAAATATATCATCGATATGGATGAAAAATACGGCTGGAAGGAAAACGTTCTTCAATACTGCCGCGGCTGGTTTAGAGACGGCCTGGAAGACAGGGCAGTTACAAGAGACCTCGATTGGGGAATAAAGGTTCCTATTGATTCTGCAGAAGGCAAAGTGCTTTACGTCTGGTTCGAAGCGGTACTCGGTTATATATCTTCAACTAAGGAATGGGCCAAAGATAAAGGCGATGAGAATTTGTGGAAAAAATACTGGCAGGACGTGGAAACAAAATACGTAGCCTTTATAGGCAAGGACAATGTGGTTTTCCACTGCATTGTTTTTCCTGCAATGCTTATGGCCTGGAACGACGGCGATAAAGACAAATACGTACTTCCGCAGAATGTTCCGGCGAATGAGTTCCTCAATTTTGAAGGGAAGAAGTTCTCTAAAAGCAGGAACTGGGGAATTGATGTGATAGATTTTTTAAAACTATTTCCCGCCGATCCTCTGAGGTACACTCTTGCCGCCAACCTGCCCGAATCCAGGGATACCGACTTTTACTGGAAGGAATTCCAATTAAGAAACAACAGCGAGCTTGCCGATATACTCGGTAACTTTATTAACCGGACATTAACTTTCGTCCAGAAGCATTTTGACGGGAAGGTGCCCGAGAGAAAGAAGATAGAAACCATCGATAAGGAAATGCTAGATCTTATTTCAATCTATCCGGAAAAAGTTTCTAAGCTGTTTGAATCATACAAAATTAAAGACGGCGTTCTGGAAGCGATGAATCTTGCCAGGGCAGGCAATAAGTATTTTAACGATTCCGAGCCGTGGAAGACAATAAAGACCGACAAGGAAAAATGCGGCACTACGTTAGGCATATGTCTGCAGGCAATTTATACGCTTGCCGGATTGATGATGCCGGTAATTCCTTTTTCTGCGGAAAAAATATTTGCAATGCTGAATTCGGAAAAGACATCTTGGGATGAATTAGGCGGCGAAAACCTTAAGCCCGGCCATCAATTGAATACACCCGAAATAATCTTTCCGAAGATCGAAGATGAAATAATAGAGAAACAAATGGAAAAACTTGTGAGAAGCGACGATCTGAAAAAAGAAGAACCTGAATTAATTTCTATTAACGATTTTTCAAGGGTGCAGCTTAGGGTAGCTGAAATAATATCTGCCGAAAGATTGGAAAAAAGCCAGAAGCTGTTAAAGCTTAAAGTTAAGCTAGAAGATGAGGAAAGGCAGGTTATAGCCGGCATTGCAAAGAGCTATAACCCGGAGAATCTTGTGAACAAGAAAGTTGTTATGGTTGCAAACCTTAAGCCTGCCAAACTGATGGGTCTGGAATCCCAGGGAATGATACTTGCTGTTGAGAATGAAAAGGGAGAACTGAACGTACTATCGGTTGACAGCTCGGTGAAAAACGGCACAAGGGTTAAATAGAAAGCAGGTTTTTTTGTTCGGACAATTGCTATCAATTTGGTTTGTACAGGCAAATTACACGTGTATTAAAATGAATGAAATTTTCTTAAAGGCACTAACGCCGGCTGGTCTTAAATAGTATATACGGAATTAACATGATCGAAAATCGGCTTTCATTTACCTTGATTTTCAGAGGCTCAATAACTAAAATAACCGGCTAAATTTATCTTAATTTATTTATAGGAGATATTCTAAATGCTATTTCGGGTCATTACTCTTTTTACCTTTGCTTTAGCATTAATTTTCAGTTCATGCGCACCGGAACATTCTCAAATTGTTCTGGCCGAATTCGGCAACCAGAAAATTAAAATGGGCGAGTTTGAAAAGGCATATGCTAATAACGCCGGAGGCTACGAGCAGGCTGCTAAGGACAGCTTATCCAAATTAAAAAATTTCTTAAACCTGTATGTTGACTTCCGGATGAAGCTGAGGGATGCCTTTGTAAGAGGATTCGATCAGGATTCCGCACTTCAGCACGAACTGAACAATTACAAGGAGAAAGTAGGCGAAACCTACTACATTGAAAATAAACTTGTCGATCCGGCTATTCACAGACTTTACGAGAGAAAGAAATGGGAGCTAAGAGTAAGCCACATTATGTTTAGGCCCGACAGCAGCGGTGATGCGCACGCAAAGAAAATGGCGGAAGAAATACTGGACAGCTTAAAGAACGGTGCAAACTTTGCCGATATGGCAAAGAAATATTCTGAAGATAAATTCTCAGCCCCAGACGGAGGGGATATATTTTACATTACCGCCGGCGAGCTGCCTGCATCTTTTGAAGATGCCTGCTATGCAACCGAGCCCGGCCACTTTTATCCCCATGTTGTTAAGACAAGATACGGCTATCACCTGATTGAAGTTACCGATAAGAGGCCGAGAGTTCCCGAAATAAGAGCCAGCCATATTCTTGTCAGCTATTACAATAAGCAGGGAAAAATAGATTCGGCTGCGGCAAAGGCGACTATTGATACCGTTTTGGAAAAGCTGAAAGCCGGCGATGACTTTGCCAAGCTTGCTAAAGAATATTCCGACGACCCCGGCTCTAAAGACCGCGGAGGCGACCTGGGATTTTTCCAGATTAGACAAATGGTTAAGCCTTTTGCCGAGGCTGCTTTCGACTTAAAAAATATTGGCGATGTCTCCGGCATAGTTCAAACAAGGTTCGGCTACCATATTATTAAGCTTACAGGCAGAAAGCCTTATCCGTCTTTTGAGGATAGCAAGGAAGAGCTTAAAAAAATCTATAAGCAGCAGCGGTACCAGGAAGATTATGATTCCCTAGTTGCCGGACTTAAAACAAAGTACAACTTGAAGACCGATCCGGAAGCTATAAACGAAGTAATAAAGGACTGCGATACACTAAAGGTCGGGCAGCAAAATCCGGAATTGGAATCCATCTCGAATAAAACTTTAATTACCTATAACGGCGGCTCGATGACCGTTGGCGAGTTTATAAAGAAATTCTATTCCTATCTTGATTATGCGGAAAGAAAAATTAATCCGGCTCTGATTAATGATGCCGTAAACAGGGTCTCCGGTGATCTGCTTGTAAACATGGAAGCACTTAATTTGGATAAAACAGACCCTGAATTTGCCGACTTGATGGAGAATTATAAGGACGGAATTTATATCTTTAAACTGCAGGAGGATGAAGTTTGGAATAAAGTCAAGATCGATTCCACCAAGCTTTACGATTATTATCTGAAGAACAAGAAAAATTACGTCTGGCCGGACAGGGTCGAGTTCTCCGAAATTTATGCTAAGACGGATTCGGCAATAAAAAGCTATTATAACATGCTTAAGGACGGGCAGAATTTTGAGATGGTTGCGGCCAAATATACAGAGAGACCCGGCTATAAGGAAAAAGGCGGCAATTACGGGCTGCAGGATGTAAGCTCATCGCTGCTGGCTTCTAGTGCATTTAAGCTGGATAAGTCCGGCGACTATTCCGAGCCCTTTACGTATGAAGGCGGCTACTCTATTGTTAAGCTGATTAAGAAAGATCCTTCGCACGAAAAGACTTTTGAGGAAGCCAAGGCCGAAGTTTCCGGTGCTTACCAGGAAATTGAAAGCAAGCAGCTTGAAAGCGATTATATAAACAGGCTGAAAGAATTATATCATCCACAAATATTTTATAATAAACTTGAAGAAGCCTTTAAGACAGGTAAATAGAGCTTTTGTATTCGTCTTTGCCGCGGCAATGCTTTACGGCTGCGGCAAGGAATCGCCCCGCAAGAATTTTGTGGCTAGAGTGAACGATACTTATTTGACTAGAGAGCAGCTTGCAGAAATGATCGACACAAATTCCGCAGGCAATTTTTACAGAAGCGAAGTGATTAGGAACTGGATAAACAAAGAATTGCTCTACCAGGCGGCTCTTAAAGAAGGCATATTAAAAGAAGACAAGTTCCAGAAGCTACTGGAAGATTCCAAGAAAGAACTGGCAGCCTCGATGCTTCTTCAAAAATATTATGAGGACGAAAAGCTTAACTACGAGCCTGGCGACGTAGAGAATTTCTATAACAGACATAAAAGCGATTTCCTCAGGTTCTACGATTCCTATTACTTAAACGAAATTGTGTTCAGCGACGAAGATAAGGCGATCCAGTTCAGGTCTACATTGATGGAAAGCGATTGGGACAAAGCACTGAATATTTTTAAGAACGACTCGTCCATTGTAAAAATACGGACGCGCGGAATTTACTATAATTATGAAATTCACCCGGTTACTATTTTTAGAATTGTTTCCGGTCTTTACCCTGGCGAAATTAGCACGGTAATTAATGACGAACCGGGAATGTTCACGGTAGTTCAGGAAATTGATAAGTATGAAAAAGGAGCTATTCCTCCTTTTGATGTAATTAAGGACCAGGTAAAAGATAGGTTTATCGCAAAGAAAAAAGAAGACCTTATTGCTAATTATATTAAGGATCTTTATTCCAATAACGATATTGAAGTTAGGAACTAGGTACACCATGAAGCTAAAATTAATTTTGCTATTTATTATAATCGGCTTGAATGTTTACGCCCAGAATGTAGTAGACCAGATTGCTGCGGTTGTAGATAATGAGATCATCTTAAAAAGCGAGCTGGATTACCAGGTAAGGATGGAAGCCGCTCAAAAGAAAGAAGACCCCAACACGCCGGGACTTGAAAGGCAAATCCTTAACCAGATGATTGAGGAGAAGCTTGCTTACGCTCAGGCACTGCTAGACTCTATAACCGTTACCGATGATGAAGTTAAAAGCCGGATCGATTACCAGATCCAGTATTTCGAGCAGCAATACGGCTCAAAGGAAAAGGTGGAACAGATTTACGGAATGAGCATAGAGAAAATAAGGAGGACACTTGAAGGACCGGTGCGCAAGCAGATTATGGTGCAAAAGCTTGAAGAAAAAAAATTCGGCGATGTTTCAGCTTCAAGGCTTGAGGTTGAGCAGTTCTTCAAAAAGTTTAAGGACAGTATCGGCGTAATACCGGAAAAAGTTCAGATCGCGCATATTTTTATTATACCCAAAGTAACTGAGAAGGCAAAGGAAAAATATAAAGCAAAAGCCGAGGCAATACTGGATTCGTTAAGACACGGTGCGGACTTTGCCGAGATGGCCAAGAAATATTCAGAAGACCCGGGCAGCGCGGCCGAAGGCGGCGATCTTGGCTGGGTTGGCAAAGGCGTATTCTACCCTGAGTTTGAAGCCGCTGCCTTTGCATTGAAACCGGGGCAGATTTCGGACGTTATCGAATCGCCCGTCGGCTTCCACATCATACAGATGATTGAAAGAAGAGGCGACAAGATTCACGTGAGGCATATTCTTATTAAAATAAAAAAGGGCGACCAGGCCGACCTTAGTGCTATTGAAGAGCTGAGCTCTATTAGAGACAGCATAGTTAAAGGATACAATACATTCGCTTACTATGCAAAAAAGTACAGCGAAGATAAAAACTCGAGTATCTTTGGCGGCGACCTGGGTACTTTTTATCTTAACCAGCTAGATCAGTCAATACTCGATATTGTTTCAAATCTTAAAGTGGGTGAAATAAGCTACCCTAAAAGATATGACTTCGGAAAAGACAGCTACGGTTATCATATAGTTTTGCTCGAAAAGAGAATACCGCAGCACCAGGCAAGCCTGGAAACCGACTATCCGGAACTGCAAAAGCTGGCAGACCAGTACAAGAAACAGAAAGAATATGAAGCCTGGATAAACGAGCTGAAGAAGAAAATTTATTGGAAGATTATGCTATAAAATTCAAAATTAAAAATTCAAAATTAAAAATTAAAAACCTGTCCTACCTGTCGGTAGACAGGTACCGTCAGGTAGATTAAAAATAAACAAGTGGTTTTTAGAAATAAAAGGAAGAAATATTGAAAAGCGGCGAAGTTATTGCAGACGATGTTAAACATGTTGATAAGCTTAACGATACTGTAAAGAAGATTAAAGAGGAGATAGGCAAGGTTATCATCGGGCAGGATGAGATTATCGACCAGCTATTAATTTCGCTGCTGTCTAGAGGCCACTGCCTGCTTGTAGGCGTGCCGGGGCTTGCAAAAACACTGCTTATTAAAACCCTGGCCGAAGTAATGGACTTGAAGTTCAGCCGCATCCAGTTTACTCCCGATCTTATGCCCAGCGATATTACCGGCACCGAGCTGATTGAAGAGGACCCACTTTCCAAGAAAAGAAATTTCAGGTTCATACCGGGGCCTATCTTTGCAAATGTAATTCTTGCAGATGAAATAAACAGGACGCCGCCTAAAACACAGTCCGCCCTGCTGGAAGCAATGCAGGAACACAAAGTTACTACCGCTGGAGTAACTTATACTTTAACCGAGCCGTTCTTTGTTCTTGCAACCCAAAACCCGATTGAGCAGGAGGGTACTTATCCTTTACCCGAGGCGCAGTTGGACAGGTTCATGTTCAATCTATGGCTGGATTATCCTTCATTCAGCGAGGAAGTAAAAATTGTTCAATCAACTACTAGCGAATACTCACCCAAATTATCGAAGATTATTAACGCAGAAGAGATCATCGGCTTTCAGGACCTGGTAAGGAAAGTTCCGGTAGCCGGTAACGTAATTGAATACGCTGTAAAGGCGGTTAACCGGACTAGGCCAGTCGACAGTACTTCGCCTCAATTTGTAAAGCAATGGATTAGCTGGGGCGCCGGCCCGAGAGCATCTCAGTATTTAATCCTTGCGGCAAAGACCAGGGCGGTTACCCAGGGAAGGTTCTCACCAAATATAGACGATGTTAAAGCTGCCATGATTCCGGTTCTCCGCCATAGGATTATTACCAACTTTAGCGCTGAAGCTGACGGTGTAAACTCCGTTGAAGTGATAAAAAAGCTATTGCAGGAATTATAACCACTTAACTGAACCCACCTTGTTAATACCAGGAATAAGTTGTAAACTATTAAAAGGTAAGGCTCATTTACTTTTTAATTAGTTATGATGAAAGGAAATTTTACCTAACCTGAAATTCTTACTGGTAATTTTACCCGCCGGTTATTATTAACTCTTCTAAATTTTATTTTATACGGCTTTTTATCTTGGGCAAAATAATTGTTACTTTTTTAATAGGGCATATATTATCTTGCAAACCTATAATTATTCCCCGGAATAATTTCCCTGCCCTGGGGGTTTGTCGGATATTTATTGAAAGGAAACATGATGAAGGCTGTAGTACTTGTGTGCTCTATTATTGTTTTAATTCTCACCTCATTTAACTGTAAAAGCCCCACCGCACCAAGCGGCAGCGGGATAAGCATATCTGTTGCAGATGTTAGCTGTACAGAGGTGTGGCTAAACCTTAGTGCAAATAACGTAACTCTGCCCGCAAATATTATAATAAAGAAAA
>JAKAJV010000099.1 GCA_021813585.1 Bacteroidota bacterium
CGGCTCGGTAATGGCTGAGAGAATATCTTCACAATTAAACAAGAAAGTATTAGTTGTAGAAAAGCGAAATCATATTGGGGGTAATGCTTATGATGAATATGATGAGTATGGAATTTTAGTCCATAGATACGGACCTCATATATTTCATACAAATAGTAAAAAAGTGTTTGACTATTTATCTCAGTTTACCGAATGGAGATTTTATGAACATAAAGTACTGGCAAATATAAACTACGAATTGTATCCTATTCCTATAAATAGATTAACAATAAATAAGCTATATAACAGAAATTTTCAAACTGATGACGAAGTCAAAAAGTATCTTGAAGAAGTAAAGGAAAGAAGACACCCATTAAAGAATTCTGAAGACATCATTGTAAACCAAGTCGGGATTGATTTATTTGAAAAATTCTTCAAGTACTATACTAAAAAGCAGTGGAATCTTGAACCCAAAGAATTATCCCCACAAGTCTGTGGGAGAATTCCAGTTAGGTTTAATGATGATTGCAGATATTTTACAGACAAGTATCAATGCATGCCTAAAGAAGGCTATACGAAAATGTTTGAGCGAATGTTGAACCATCGTAATATAGAAATAATTTTGAATACTGATTTTAAATGGATATTAGATAACATAAAATTTGGTAAAATAATTTATACTGGACCGATAGATTATTTTTTTGATTATAAATTTGGCAAACTACCATACCGTTCAATCAGATTTGAGTTTGAACATTTTAAAATAAAAAATTTTCAGAAGGTCGCGCAAGTTAATCATGTATCGCCAGACGTTGAATATACAAGAGTAATAGAACATAAAAACATAAGCGGGCAAATTACGGATTCAACTACAATTTCTAGGGAGTTTCCTCAATTTGAAGGTGAACCCTATTATCCTATTCCTACACATGAAAATTGGGAACTTTATATTAAGTATAAAGCTGGGTCAGAGAAACTTGAAGAAGTTATTTTTTGCGGCAGACTGGCTGAGTATAAATATTTTAATATGGACCAGGTAGTTGCGAATACATTAAAAATATTTCATAAAGAATTCTTAAATGAGAACTAATACTTTAGTAACGGTAAATATATTATCCTACAATAGAAGAGACGAGCTTAGAAATACTTTACTAAAAGTATTCGAACAGGATTATAAAAATATTGAGGTAATAGTTGTAGATAATGCCTCTATTGACGGATCTGCCGAAATGGTAAATGCCGAATTCCCGACGGTTAAACTGATTAGACTTTCAAAAAATATAGGCATAGCCGGCTGGAATGAAGGTTTTAAGATTGCTCGGGGTGATTTTGTTTTAGTTTTAGATGACGATAGCTATCCAAATAATAATATTATTTCCCAATCGTTGAATGAATTCTCTGGTAATTCTAATGTGGGTGTGGTTGCATTTAATATATGGAATATAAGCAAAAAAATGAATGAGATTTCTTATAACCCTGCTAATGAGATGCCGCATTTTGTGGGATGTGGTGCTTTGATTAGAAAAACCGTATTTGAGAGCGTCGGATATTTTAATGAATTATTGTTTTTATATGAACATGAACGTGATTTTACGCTTAGACTGTATGAGAAGGATTACATAATAAAATATAAGAACAATCTAGTTGTAAACCACAATGCATCATATCTAAATCGTAGCAATAAAAGAATGAAATATTACTTTACAAGAAATTATTTAATTATACTGTTTATTTATTTCAGCTTTAATAAAGTATTTTTAAGGATGATCAGGCTTATTATCGGCAGATGCTATTCTGGAATTAAACAAGGCGGATTTTTCAGTATCCTTAAGGGAATTGTTTCATTTATAATACTAGTTCCGGAGTTAATGAATTTAAGAGTACCTCTTGAAGAGAGCGTACAAAAAAAGTTTGGATATGGTTCATTTGCCGGAGGATTTCACTTTAAAGAATTTGATTGGTACAATTAAAAAATATCAACATGAATCTTTATATCCTTGAAATAAAAGCTCACGAAGCCGGTCATTATACCCAAGAACTAAATGAATTCTGTAAACATATAAAGTCATTTTTTAATTCAATAAAAATTCTAACAGCTTTCGGCTTCAAAGATAAATGGATGCCCATTGAAAATTGTGAAATTATTTCATTGTGCTCAGATAAGAGTTATAATAAATACACTTACTTCAGTTTCACTAAAAAGCTATATAATTATCAATGGGAATTTTATAAAAGCGCAGTTGAGATTATCTCTAAATTTCCTAGCAATGAAAACGTTATTCACATATGGGATGTGTGGTCTGTTTTTCCAATATGGTATTTTTTGACTCCACTAAAAAATTTAAAAATTATTAATCTTAAATCTGTACATCGTAAACAAATGAATGTTATGGGGAGTAAAAATATCGGATTAATCCAAGGGCAGATATCAAAAATATTACTTAGAAGAATCGCAAATAAATATATCGCTCATACCGCTGGGATAGTTGATGAGGCAGTAGGTATTGGAATAGAGAAAAATAAAATTGTAAAAGTCGGAATCGGCATTGAGAATGCCGGTTTGCTATTTAGTAAATCGGAGGCTCGGGAAAAATTGAATCTTCCTCCAAATCTATTCTTAGTTCTTTTCTTCGGTGTGATTAGGGAAGAAAAAGGGATATATGAACTGTTTAATCATATAAAGAATGTTTCACTCGAATTTAAACTTTTTATTGTAGGTGAGAATAGATTAAATAAATCACTAACCGAAATATCAAAAGATTACGGCATTGAAGAAAAAGTTATTATTGAATCAAGGTATATTTGGGATGATGAAATTGAGAAATATTTTCGAGCTTCAGATGCTGTAATAATTTGTCATAAAAAAGGGTTTAAAGGTGAATCTGGGGTATTACTGAAAGCTATTCAATATCAAATACCAGTAATTACAAATTTAGGAAGCAATTCTGCAAGAATAGTTAAAGAGGAAGGAATCGGTTCTGTCTTTAGTTTATTAAAACCGGGAAGTATTACGGATGCTATTTCATATATAATGACCAATCAAGACATAATTGATAAAAATTTAGAATTATCAAGAAAGAAATTTTCCTGGGATCAGATGATACCTGAATATAGATCAATTTATTTCTCGAACTGATTATGAACAAATTAGAAATCTCTGTATTAATTACAACTTATAATTGCGGTGAATATATAACTCAATCTATTAAAAGCATATTAAATCAGACATATAAAGATTTTGAATTATTGATAATAGATGACGGCTCGACTGATAATACAGAAAAAATTATCAGCGGTTTTTATGATGAGCGGATTAGATATATAAAATTACCTCATGCAGGAAGAAGCAAAGCATTAAATTACGGTTTAAAAGTAGCTAAATCCGGTTGGGTTGCCTTAATGGATGCCGACGATATTAGTCATTCAGTTCGTTTAGAGCGTCAAGTAGAACATATTGTCAAGGGTAATAATTTTATTATTTCCACATGGTCTGCGTACTTTGTAAAAAATAAAATCTTATATACAGTCGAAACTCCTCAATTTGGCCCCGAAGTTAAAAGAAAGTTGGCGCTGCACTCTTATATATGTAACTCAAGTGTATTATTTAATAAAAACTTTATTTTAGCAAGTGGGGGCTATAATGAAAATTTAGAACGTTTTGAGGATTATGAGCTTTGGCTAAGGATAAAAGACAAAGCTGAATTTGTAGTTATACCAGGATATTTTCAATTCGTGCGAGTAAGGAAGGATTCGTCATCTAACTTTAATAAGATTGAAACGAGAAAAATTATTTATGGAATCCAAGAAACTTATTACAGAGATTTTCATAGTAATTTTTTGAATTATAGTAAATTTGAAGAATTAGCAGTTAGAGGCTGGCGCGAATTTTTTTACGGAGATAAGATAAAAGCCAGAAGCCAATGGGAGAAATTATTTTTTGCCAAGCCCAGTATAAAAATTTTCTTAGCCTACTTATTAACTTTTCTCCCGACTTTTTATTTAAATAGTGTAAGAGAACTTAGATTTAAATTAAGGTTAAAGTATATCTTAAAAAAGATAATGACTTTAAATGAATTACCATTACAAAATGGTTAGCCTTTTTAAAAATTTATAATTAGTAAACTTGATATAAATGAAAATTAATACTAGAGCTTATTTATTTTTAATTTCAATTATTATAATATTCCTTGTAATAAGTAGTTATTTATATGGTTATTATAAATTAGGCGACGATACTTATATTTATCTTCAATATGCGAAGAATTTAATCAATCATTTAGAAATATCATTTAATCCTGGCGAAAAAAGTTATGGCTTTACAAGTCCATTATGGTTATCCCTAATTATCGGAATGTATAGCTTCTTTCACAAACTAAATTCTATCCCCGAAATATTATCTCTTGTATTTTCAGTATCCACTCTTGTAGTTTGGTTCTTTATAATTAAACAAAGGACTTCAAGCAATCTAATTCTAATTTTATCGTTAATGATTATTGCTTTCGATCCAAATCTTCTTAAGCATAGTCATTTAGGTATGGAAGCACCGTTAAGCTATTTCCTTTCTTCAATAATAATTTTGCTTTTCCTTGAATATAGCAGAAAGCCAAGACCGTATGTTTTAGGTGTTGTTTTTGGTTTTTACAACTTAGTGAGACCCGAAAGTTTTATTTTGGCAATAATAATAATCGTTGCGTTGCACAAATATTCCCAAATAAGTCTCAACAGCATAATAAAGATTGTTGTTACTGCTGTTATCGTAGTTTTACCGTGGTACGCATTTTCAATTTTTTATTTTAAAACATTGCTGCCTTATACCTCTCTGGCTAAAGGACTATCATTTCAAATCGGAAGAAATTTTTTAATGCAGTTTAAAAGCAGCTTGGAAATAATTGCCGGAAATTATTTTATAATTTTATTTTTTGACTCAATACTTATATCTATTTTATTTTTTAAGATAAAAATAGCAAAGACTAATTCATATTTGCTTTTAACAATTATAATACTATTTGCGTATATACTGTTATATTCATTCATTATAAATAATGAATTGGTTTATGCCCGTTATTATGCAATAACATTTCCATTTTTAATGATGACTACGGTCTTTTTAATTAATAATAATATTGTTAATAAGAAAAGTATATTAATAATTTTGGTTATTATAATTACTACTTTCGCCGGCTTGTCATATTTCTATTCAAACATAAATAGGAGTTTGTTTTTATCTAATGAAAACATGGAAAATGAAATTGTCGAATGGGTGAAGAAAAATACTTCAGTTAATTCTACTATAGTTCGTTCCCGTATTGGAAAAATAGGATACTTAACCGACAGAAACATATGCGATCCGGTTGGATTGATAAATCCCGATATTATTAATTATTATATGTCCGGTGATGTTATTAAATATTATCAAAAAGTTAGGCCTGATTATTTTATAGGAAATTTTGATGAGTTAATCGGTCAGCTACCAACTACAGAAGCAGTTAAGATTGAGAAAGTTTTTATCCTCCGGCGCCCTGTCTTGCTCAGGGATTATTTATTGAACAATTATGGCAAATACCAAATAAAAATTTATAAAATCATTTGGCACGATGATTAATGGAAATAAAGAATACTTTTTTGTCATAGGTATTGTTAGTACTGTCCTTTTTTTATTATTCAAATACTATATACACTATGAATCAGGAAATAAAGCAAGGATGAATTTCCTTGAGTAAAAAGGATACCTTTATCTTATCCGAATTAAACCATGAATTTAAATGAAAGTACTCCATCTTCAACCTGAATTGAATATTACATGCGGCGTTTCTAAGGCTATTTATACGCTAACTAGAAATGCCTCTTCAGAAGTTGATAATTTTATAGTAACTCTAGGAGGTGATGGGATCGAAAGATTTAATTATCTTGGTGAAAGGCTGATCTTATTGAATTATAAAAAAAGTAATATTTTTTATACCCCCATCATTTTTTTAAATGTGTTAAGAATTTGCATAAGAAAAAATATCGACATCATCCACTCGCATCATCGTTATTTTGATTTGATGGCATACTTAATATCCAAATTAAAAAGGATTAAGACCGTTACTACTGTTCATAGCATGGTTAGAGGTTATGAAAATATAAGTTATAAATCGGATATTATAATTTCAGTCAGTAATTCAATAAAGAATCATTTGATAAATCAATTTTCGATCAAAGAGAGAAAAATAAAAGTAATTCACAATTTCGTATTAAAAGAAGAATCAACTCACATAAGCGATAAAAATAATATAGGTATATTTCTTCCTGATAACTCATTAAACGTTGTTTTCATCGGAAGATTTGATGATGAAAAAGGAATAGATATTTTATTAAAGGCCTTTTTAAGCGTGCAGAATTCCAATCCCAAGTTATATTTAATACTTGTAGGGAGCGGAAGTAAAGAAAAATTTGTAAAAGATTTTATTAAAGGAAATAATTTAAGTGCTACAGTTGTTGAGCCGCGTTATGATATTTTTGATATTTATAAGATTGCCGATTTAGTTGTTCTGCCTTCTAGAGTAGACCCATTTCCATTGGTTATGCTCGAAGCAGGCTTAATGAAATTGCCTTTTATCGGGAGTAACGTTGACGGTATTGCCGAAGTAATCGTTCACGAGAGTAACGGATTATTATTTGAAAAAGAAAACATCGGAGAACTATCCGGCATGATCGAATACATGACGGCAGACATTAATAAAGCAAAGCAGTATGGTATAAATTTATATAACGATGTAATTAATAATTACCTCGCCGAAAAAGGAATTGCTTCCTACAAAAAAGTTTATACGGAGTTACTCTTAGAGAGAAATGAATTAATCAATTAATAAATAAATTATTATCATGTTAATTAAAAATTTAAATATTACAAGAATAAATCATTTAACTTCGGATCTTGAAACATATCTAAAAAAATATGACTTTTAATGAAAAGAATTTTTTGAAATATAAATTTTTTGATGTAGATGTTACTTTCCTTGACTATCCTGACATTCTTGAAGCGATATTTAATTCTCCGTTAAGGACTTTTACCTGCGTTAATCAGTATTATCTTAATTTAGTATACGAAGACGAGCAATATGGAACATTGTTAAAAAGTTTTGATATGATTCATCCGGACGGCATAGGTATAATCTTCGCGAAAAAAATTCTTTTCAGGGATACTAATAAAGTTATTAGAATTAACGGATCCGATTTATACTTAAAGATAATTGATAGACTGCATTGCGAAGACAAAAATATTTTTCTACTGGGCGATTTGGGAGACGTTGTAGAAAAGTCATGTACCAAGATTAAAGAACTGTATCCGGGAATAAAAGTACAAGGCATTCATCACGGTTACATCGATCTTGACGATGAAAGAATAATTGAAACTATAAACCACACCAACAGTTTTTTATTAATGGTTGGATTAGGTTCTAAAAGACAGGAGTACTGGATACACAAATGGTCGGGCAAGCTTAATGTAGAAAAAATTGTTGTAGTCGGCGGAGGATTTAGAATTATATCGAATGACAGGGCAAGAGGACCGGTCTGGATTCAGAATCTGGGTTTGGAATGGCTTGTTCGTTTGATAACCGAACCTAAAAAGTATTGGATTAGATACTTAATTGGAATTCCATTATTTTTTATCAGGATAATTAAGTATAAGAAATTAATTAATATCCCAATGGTTCCGAAGTGAAATCACATTTTGTTTTAATAATTACTTCTCTGCTGCTGTTAACCGGCAACAATCTATTGGCTCAAAAAGGGAATATTCTAAAAGTCGAAAAGAGCACCTTTATATTTTCGGTAGTAACTCCCAAGCCGCTTTTTAAGGATGCTAAGGAAGGGCAGTTCACCATAAGGGACTATTATCAGTTTACAGACGTATCAAAACCGGGGACGTATAAACTTCCTTCTGAAAATTTAATTCTGGCAATTCCCCCTGAATCGAGACCTAACTTTAAGATTGTTGAAAAATCGGAGGCGGCTATTAGCTCTGTTCTGCCTGCAATAAATCCCAGGGTTATAATTCAGAACGACTCTTCAACCGTCTTAAAATCTATCGGCTATGATCAAGTAAAAAATATTTCCTATATTAAGCCGGTAATAGAAGTATTGGGGTATTTCTGGTATAGAGATTTTTACTGCGCCTATCTCCGGATAAATACTTTCAGTTATAATTACAGCTTAAATAAAATTACCGGAATAAACGAGCTGAAGATTGAAGCCGATTTCAATAATGTATATAATTTCAAAACTTCAGACCCTATTGTTATAAGGTCTAAATTCGATTATGACCTGAGCAAGATAATTTATGATTCGGATATTGCCGAACAGTTTAGAAACAAGCCTGCTTACGTTTCTTCCGATTCTGCTTCGGCATGGATAAATTATAACACGACTTATATTAAGCTTGCAGTTGGTAAAGACGGCATTTACAGAATTACAAAAAACTATCTTGAACAAAACGGAATTAATACTTCATCAATTGATCCCGCCACGTTTCAGCTCTTTAATTACGGCAAGGAAGTTCCGATTTATGTTTCGGGGGAAAACGACGGCTCCTTCGATCAAAACGATTTTATAGAATTCTGGGGAGCGAGGAACTATCCTTTAATTTCTTATAGAGTTATCAATAGCCCCGATCAAGAATACAATGAATATCTAAATCGCTATACAGATACTTCATGTTATTTTTTAACATGGGGTATTAAAAAAGGCGAGAGAGTTACCGAAGAAAATTTAAATACTATACTTCCCGCCGATACATTAAACTTCTATACTGAAGTTGATCATTACGAATCTAATACAATGTATCAAAACCAAAGCGATAACGAGGTTGCCAATCAAACACCAAACTGGTATGGTAACAAAACCTGGTATTGGCAGTGGCTGCTTGTACAAAGTAAGGATTACGGTTTTTCCGTCTCCAATTTAGTACCCAACAAAGAGGCTCGCTTTTACATGAAGCTTGTAAGCGGAGGTTCCAATGCAGCATTGCGCTCTCATAACTTGGCATTGAAGTATAACAATACAACCTTGGACTCTGAGATCATCAACCGGTTTAACCAGGTAGTGCTTTCCGGAAAAATTAATTCCGGGCTACTAACCAACGGCAACGACGAATTAACATTTACAAATTATAACAACGGTACATCTCCCAACTATTTAGCCCTAGATTGGTACGATATTGAATATCCGAGACAGCTTAATCTAATAAACGATTCTTTATTATTTAATTTTAGAGATTCTTCTTCCCTGGGACCGAAAACGATAAAGATAAATAATGTTCCTTCAGCAGGCTATTCGTTATACAGAACATCGCCGGGCTTGAAGAAAATTGTGAACTTCAATATCGTTGATAGCACAATCTATTTTGAAGATACTGTATTTTATAACGGTCAGTATTGCATTGCCGGTCCGGCAAAAATATTATCGCCTACTTTTATTTACGAAAAGAGATTTACTAATATGGCTGATACACCCGTACAGGCGGATTATATAGCAATTACGCATCCTAAATTCCTAAACGCTGCATCAAATTATGTCTCCCAGATTTCCAGCATGTTCAATTTAAGCACCAAGTTGATTAACGTAGATGACATATATGATCTTTACGGTTTTGGCTATCCCACACCCGAGTCTATAAAATTATTCATAATGGATGCGATGCAGAACTGGAAGGAGCCAAAGCCTTCCTATTTTACACTTATCGGGGATGCCGATTATGATTATAAAGGTTATCTTTTAAAAAATAACGGTGTCAGGGTAGGAGAGAACTACGTCCCTTCCTACGGCGATCCCGTAGGAGATGATTGGTATGTTATATTCAATGATAATATTCCGATTCCGCAGTTGAAGCTTGGTAGAATTCCTGTAAACGAACCGAGCGAACTGAATTATTATTTATCCAAAGTTGAAGAAAATAAAAGCCAGCCGTATTCCGGTTGGAATAAAAGATATTTGTTTTTTTCAGGCGGCATACAGTCAAGCGACTACCAGCAATTCAAAGCGGTAAACGATAACGTTATCTCCAAGGTTATTAGCCCACGTCCTATTGCAGGAGATTATTCCCATTTTTATAAGACTCAAACACCTCAGACGGACTTTGGGCCTTTCACCAACCAGCAGCTTCAAACGGCAATTGATAACGGCGGAGTATTTATCTCATATATTGGTCATAGCGGCACGGCTACCTGGGATAACAGCATAAACAATGTTAGCCAGTTGCAGAATACTGTAGACAGGTTTCCTTTAATAACTGACTTTGGGTGTTCTACAAATAAATTTGCCGAGCCGGATATTGTCTGTTTCGGCGAGCGCTTCCTGCTCGATAACGATGGTCAGGCAATCGGTTATATCGGGAATTCATCTTTAGGATTTGTTTCCACTGCAACAGCAGTGCCTCTGGAGTTTTATGAATCTTTAGCCAGCGATTCATTAAGAGAGGTCGGGAACGCTCACACTATGGCGAAGTCAAAGTTGTTCACTTACTTCGGCAATTCGGCAGTTAACAAAGTTTTCGCATACACAAATGTACTTTTAGGTGATCCCGCGGTCAGGTTAAAAATTCCCGATGAGCCGAATTTACTGGTGAATGGTAATAGCTTTATCTTCCCGCGCAGCGCTGTTACCGAAAGCGATGATTCAATTGAAGTCGGAATAATAATTGAAAACGACGGACTAGCCCCGGCAGACAGCGTTATGATGAATATTAAGCATCAGCTTTCAGGCGGAAAAATAATTGAACAATATAATCTAAATGCTATACTTCCCGAATTCAAAGATACATTATTTATCCGGCTTAGGACTAAAGGAATGCCGGGGCAGCATGTTTTAATTGTCTATATCGATCCGGAAAATAAGATTGAAGAAATATATAAAAATGATAACACGTATTCGTACTCTTTCAACGTCTATTCTTCTTCCTTAAGGGATATGATTGAAAATGTAGTTGAGAATCCAAAGATTGATACTTTGCTCATTCTAAATCCAGCGGAATCTTCAACTAAAGATTTTAATATAAAATTGCAGCTATCGGGCAACAGCAGTTTTATAGCTCCACAGGAATATACTTTTGCAGCAGATTCTTTTTATACTGCATTTAAATTTTTGCCGCTGCAGCCCGCACAGCGGTACTGGTACAGGTACAAAATTGATTCCAGCAGCTTTGAGTATGGAAGTCCTAAATCATTTTTTAATTCTGCCGGAGGAAAATATTTACTGAATGATTCTGTTTCATTTGCTAATCAGGATTTAACAAAATTAAAAATTAATTCCAGCGGCATATCGCTTGGAAATGATTCGGTAAAAATATCCGTTCTCTCGGCTGGCTTTAACGCCGGCGCTACCTGTGTTATTGCAAAAGACGGGATTAATTTGTTGAGCAACTCGTACTTTGCGGGGATGGGTATAGTAGTTTTCGATCCTTTAACGATGGCTGTGGATACCTCTGTGTGGTTTTCTCTTTTTAATCAGCCTGCAAATGTTCAGGCGCTTGCTAATTTAATAAATTCGATTCCGAACGGTAAGATAGTGGCTATGGGCGTATCCGATGATGCGGCAAATAATATTTCCGGAGCTCTTATTTCTGCAATTAAATCACTTGGCAGCACTAAAATAGATTCATTAAGGTTCAGAGGATCGTGGGCTTTAATTGGCAAGAAAGGCGCTGCGCCTGGTGAGGTTGTTGAACAGGTAAAAGGAACTTACGACGGTTCGGTCCTCATCGATTCAACATTTATTATTCGGAATTTTACCGGCGAAATGTTAACCGGGGAAATCGGTCCGGCAGTAAAATGGAACAGCATTACCACAAGCAGCGTTGTTCCGGCCGGCTCAAGAATTAGTTATAAATTGCTTGGCGTAAAAGCCGATGAAAGTGTAGACACGCTGGGAAATATTAATCTTACAGATTCCACTGCATCACTTTCTCAAATTAAGGCCGGTGTTTATCCGAAGATTAAACTGTCGGCAGATTTTGAATCGGATCCCGGAGGCAGCTCTCCTCAATTGCAAAAGCTGTCAGTCGATTATCTGCAGCCTGCCGAGCTTGGATTGAATTACCAAACTGTTTCAATATTGCCAGATACAGTATATCAGGGGAATACAACAAGACTCAATTTTACTATTTTCAACACCGGCCAGGCTGAAGCCGACAGCTTTAAAGTAAATGTGCTTCTAACTAACCAGGAAAAAAGCCAGAGTCTTCTGCTGGATACTTTAATTACAAAATTAAATTCTTTGGATAAGATTCCGATAACATTAAATTATAAATCCAACTATAACGATGGCTATGGAAATTTGTCGTTTAGTATTTCTGTTGACCCTCAGAATAAAATTTCCGAACTATATAAGGATAATAATTTCTATACAGAACAGTTCTTTGTTATTAAGGATACTGTAACGTATGTAAAGACTGCCAGCATGGATGTTACTTTTGACGGTAATACAATTTATAACGGCGACTACGTCTCGCCCAAGCCTTGGATAAGCTTTATACTGCACTATGGCGCCTTGTATCCTTACAGCGATACTACGAGCCTAAGTTTTCTGCTGGACGGGCAAAAAATTTATTTCGCTCAAATGGATTCAATCGTGTACGATACTATTAACCGTCAAGTGAGATATAATGTAAAACCGGTTTTAAAGGACGGCGAGCATTATCTGTCTGTTACCGGCGGGAACCTTGTAAATCAGCCGCAGGAACTGCAGAAGTACTTTTACGTTTCAAGCGAATTGAAAGTCTTAAATCTATTTAATTACCCGAACCCCTTTAAATTTTATACCTACTTTACTTTTAATCTAACACAAATTCCGGACGAAATGAAAATTAATATTTATACAGTAGCAGGCAGACTAATAAAAGTAATAAACGTTCCGGTAGATCAACTAAGAAATAATTTTAATAAAATTTATTGGGATGGACGCGATGAAGACGGCAGCATAATCGCAAACGGCGTTTACCTTTATAAAGTAATTACCAAGCTTTCAGGCAAGACTTTTTCAGATATTCAAAAATTAGCTGTTATAAGGTGATGAAGCGATTATTGCTAACCTTGTTTATTTGTCCGGTTCTTTGCAGCGCATTCGGTCAGCAGGAAACCATGCCGGTCGAACTTATTTATTTTAACTACCAGCTTACCGGTCTGGCGGTTTTGCTTAGCTGGGGAACTGCTACTGAAGTTAATAACTACGGATTCAATGTAGAAAGGAATTCGGGTTCGCTATGGCAGACGATAACTTTTGTAATGGGCAGCGGGACGAGCAACTCGCCAAAATATTATTCATTTTATGATACTACAGTAGCATCGGGTAAAACTTATTTATACAGGCTTAAGCAAATTGATAACGACGGCAGCTATAAATATTCCGATACCCTCGTTGTCTCCATCATTTCCGGGATTAAAAAAAACAAAAATATCCCCCCGTTGAATTTTTCCGTATCTCAAAACTTTCCCAACCCGTTTAATCCCGTAACAAATATTAAACTTGAATTGCCTCAAAGCGCTGAGATTATTTTTAGAGTGTACAACATTGCCGGTCAGTTAGTGTTTGAAGACCATTACGCCAATGTCTTACCCGGCTCATACACTATCAGCTTCGACGGCTCCGGGCTGAGCAGCGGCGTGTATTATTATTATGTTACCGCCGGCAGGTACTCTCAAGCTAAATTGATGGTGCTGCTGAAATAACGACAAACTATCATTAGTAATCTTCGAATCATATTATATCTCACTCACCACCTTTAATAATCAACGGGTGCACTACGGCACATTCACAGTATTATATCTCATTCTTCAATTTTCTGTTAGATGATTTTTCATTATAATTTAAATGCGGATTGCATGAAGTAGTAAACCACAAAAATTCTAAAATGAAAATATCTTTTATTAAGCCCCGCCCGGAATTAAGGACTCTAATTAGATCGATTTGGGTGTTTGAAAGTGCTGTTGGAATGCCTTTGCCCGATATTAATTTTGCAGCTCCCAACGGCTGTCCCAAGCTTATCATCAATTACGAAAATTCCATCATCTCGATTGCGGACGGCATTGCGCATGAAAGTAAAGAAAACGGTTTGTATTTTGTAGGAATAAGGGATATCCCGGTGCAGATTAGTACTCCGGAAAGAAAGACCGGGTTTATAGGGATTGAGTTTTTTCCTTATGGTGCTTATCCTATTTTAGGAATTCCGATGACTGAAACGGCTAACAGTCTTTTTTCAATTGATGTCCTTCTGAATAAGTGGGGAAGTAATTTAAGTGAAGCGCTGCGCAACACTGAAACAGTGATAGAGAAAATTAATATTATCCAGGGCAAGATGATGGAGAGCGTCGGTAAGAAAAATCTTCGGAATCCAATTGTTGAATACTGCGTTAACTCTCTGCGATCAACAAACGGCTTAATATCCATTTCGGAAATGGAGTGCAAGACCGGTTACTCTCGGCGTTACATAGAAATGCTTTTTAAAAATCACATAGGTTTATCGCCTAAGGTTTTGGCGGGGATATTTCGCTTTCAAAAATTTTATAAGAAATGGGCAAACGGAAAATCGTACAATGATCTTAAAGACGAACTAAACGATTATTATTTCGATCAGGCTCATTTCATCAAAGAATTCAGGCGTATGACAGGCTTCTCTCCGCTCCAGTTTACGCATGAAGTCTCGAACGAATTCGGGCGCCTGCTTTCACTCCATTAACATTTCGCATTTTTACAATATTCCGCTCCTGGGAAGTCTTAGTTTAGCAATAGAAAAAGAAAATTTATAGGAGATGTAAATGTCAGCCGGTTCAAAAAAGAAAATTGATTACAGATTACCAACAGCCTCTAAATGGCATTCTCCACGCGCCGTGGTTGATGCCGAAGCAGGCATTATAATTGCCACGGCAGAAATTTCTGCAACTCCCGAACAGATTTTTCACGCGTTCACAACTGATGAAGTCGAGCGCTGGTGGGGGCACCAGGATTATTACTGGTGGAGAGAATGGAAAGCCGATCTGCGTGTTTGCGGAAGCTGGAGTGTTAGAGTAGTATTGGCAAATGGCGGCATGAACGGCGGCAGAGGAGAATTTGCAGAGCTTGATGAGCCAAATAAAATCGTCATGACAAGAAGATTTGACGAGCATCCACTTTTAGATGACCGTGAAACAACAATAACATACCGTATGAATCCTACTGAGAACGGCACATTTTTAACTCTACGCGATGAAGGTTATATCGGAAGAAGTGAAGCAGCTTTTGGGAATGCAGAACATTGGGAAAGAGTGCTTAGCTGGCTTGAAAATTACTTCAAACAAAAAAATATATGATAGGAAATAGATATGGCTAAGATAATTTTTGGAAACCATTCAGCGGTTAGAGTCCAACGAACAGAAAGGGACAGAATTCGTAAATTCTACTGTGATGTTCTTGGCTGTAAAATCATGAGAGAATTCGACGGCAAGGACGATATCCGAATTGGAGATGACTTCTACATTTCATTTCTTTTATGGTGCGGGCGATGGGCAAGGAGCCGATAAAGGTGTGAACTACGCCCCGGGGGATGCACTGAGTGAAGACAATTTTTTGAAGGCAATCTTTCTTGAACTGAAAGCCGATAACGTCAAAGAAGTGAGGCAGAAAATTGTTGACTTCGGTGTGAAGGTGCTTGATGTTCCGGATACCCACCTTTACTTTCAAGCTCCAGGAGGACAAGTATTCCGGCTGGTCGGAATCAATGAGTACCTCTCCAAATATGAGAGGAACGTTGAATGAGTATTTGAGAGTAGGAAAGCTTAAAAAACGAAGTAAAAATGAGTTGCGAGGCTCATTCACCTGAATTAAAAAACAACAATATAAATAAGGAGTAAAAATGAAAAATTCCGAATGGATCCCTTCGGGACAAGATTATCAAAAAAGCTTTAATGCAGTGGTTACCACTAAAGAGGCGTTTGAAAATATTACAAAAGTAGCCGACTGGTGGACAAAAAGTTTTAAAGGAAGCGCAAAAAATGTTAACGATGAATTCGATGTAAGCTTCGGTCCTACTACCGTTAACTTTAAAGTGATCGAATCGGTTCCGTATAAAAAATTGGTCTGGCTGGTTACCGATTGTTACCTCGACTGGCTTAACAACAAAACCGAGTGGAAAGGCACCAAAATAGTCTGGAACATTTCGGAAGAAAATAAATTAGCGAAAGTCGAAATGACGCACGTAGGATTAGTGCCGGGCATCGAGTGTTACAAAGACTGCGAGTCAGGCTGGAATCAATACGTAGGCGAAAGCCTGCCAATGCTGCTAGCCGGCAACAAAGGCGTTTTATACGAAGGTTCTAGAGAGAAGCAATAACAGGATCATTATGAGTATGAGGTTGACTAAAAAGTAAAACTAGGAGAAAGGCTTATAAAAGCTAGTGACTTAATGTTAATAATTCTGACAGAATATTATCATAAATCGTTTTGTTGACAATAAGTCTCTCTCCTGGCAGGAGAGAGATTAGAGTGAGTTAAGATATTTCAATATTCATAAAAGCTATTATTTATTCATTGAAAATTACTTCCTAGTCAGCCTCAGATTCCCAAGCTAGAATTCGAAGCTTGCAGTTCATCCGTCCTAACGGGAACAAATCGAAAAATTTTACCGTGATATGCTGGATTGCCAGGTAACAAAAAAGTCGGATCAAATTGTCTGTCGCCTTGAACCACTTGATGTTCGGTAAGTCAATTTGATGCTTCGCCAATTATTTCTAATTGTTTTACTGTAGCAAACTGCATCATTGAATTGGATTGAAAATCTTGATAGGAGCTATTTGCTATATAATTTTCAATTTCTTTAATAGCATAAGCGATATGTTGAAGTATTGCTCTATCTCCAAGCTCACTTTTCATAAATTAATTTTTTATCTTGGTCTATATATGGCTGGATATATTTTGAAATGCCTCTGCTCGAAAGTAAATCTACCTTTTTATTTAATAATTCTTCAAGCTCGATTTGCATGTTAACAAACTCTAAACCAATAGGTGTTGAGTAGTCTAATTCAACCATTATATCAATGTCGCTATTATTATAAGATTCATTTCTTGCTTCTGAGCCAAACAAATAAGCCCGCAAAACAGGTTTGTTTCTGAAATAATCCCTTATTCGTCTTTCATTATTTTTGAAAATCACCACCTTTTGTAAAGGACTAACTGTGTTGTGCTTAACCCGCAGCCCCGAACGATGCTGCTGCTTAGAAAACAGCTGCCGATGCTTCGGCAACCGTTAATAACGGATTAATTCTTTTAATATAAAGTAAAACAAATTTTTTAAGAATAACTAAGTGAACTTGACATTTTACTTATTAAATAGGTTAGCCCTTTCAACGAGTAATTTATAAAATCTATTTATATTAATTTATTTCTACAATACAAAATAAACCATGCCCACAGCCTAAACCTTCTGGGAGACTTAATTCAATATTTCTTAAAACACAAGCCAATTGTGGTCCCATAACACTTGCCCAAAAATTATCAACGGGAAAACGCTGTCTGTTCCTAAAAAGCCAAGTGAGCATTTTTAATTCTTCAGATAGATCACTGTCAGACGCTTCGATTAATTCCTTTATTAGGTCATTATTATTTTCAATTAACGCCCCGCACAAGTTTACAACGGTATTCCATTTATTCTGATAAAAAATAATTCTTTCCAACACTGCCGGATATTTTTCTTTATAACAATTCAGAAAAGAGAAATCTGCTTTTAATTCGTTTACTCTGCCTTCATAATCTCTGTCGAAAAGTCTGTTAACTTGGTAACGCAGGGGCTGAGGAATAGAATTAAAAAAACCTGTATCGATATGCCGGCCTACAAAAATTGAACGGTCTTTTGTGCTAATCTTTACTCTCTTATTTAATTTGATAGCCGCTCTATTTATAACTTCTGTTAATGAAGTAACATCCCAATATTTAACATAATAAGATTCGACTTCTTCAGATTTTAATTTATTAGGAAGATGAAGCCAAGACATATTGTAAGGAAGCATTTCCTCCTTTGTCTCAAGCCAATAACCTGGCCATTCTGGAGAAAACCTTCCGAACAAATCAAGCACCAGATATGATTTGCCTGAAGAATGCATTATAACTTTCTCTACTAATTTTTGCAACTCTTCACCGGTTAAATGTGAGGGGGAAGAATATGTTGACAAATAAATATCGAAAGGCTGCTCATTTAAGAAAGGATAATCTTTTGAAAGGTCAGCACATTTAAAGTGAATGTTTTTACTGTCTCTATAAATTGCGTTTCCCTGCTGTATCATAGCTTCTGAAATATCTAGTCCCAAATAAATTTCAATCTGTTCGGATGATAAAAGAAAATCTTTTTTAGTAGGTCTTTCCAAAGGAGAAATATGTGTTACAAGTTCATATGCTTCACCGCTACCACAACCGAAATCTACAAGTCTAATTTTTTCCTTTGAACCAAGCAAATCAAGTATTACAGGTTTTAATAAATCTTTAATAGAAAAATCTTCCCAATATTTTCTAACATTATCTTTCTTGCCGTATAATCCGCCGATATCACTTCCGTAAAAACCATGTTTTACAGCCGCTTCAAAAAATTCGGTTTTAATCATTTATTTATCTCTTGATTTTAGAGCACTAACGGTGTGGCAGCTAGGCGCAGCCCAGAACAACAATGCCAAACTTGTTAATAATTTTTATAATCAGAAAAATCATTCATAGTAAAACTAACTTGAACAAATAATTGAAACGGAACGATCAACCCTAAAACCTGTAAAATGCCGAGTGCGAAAACAGTTTACCACGATGAATATCGGGGCTGTCGTCCTTTAGCCACAGGTTATATGGCGTTTATTTATTCTCGTATCAATCTTTCATGTAATAGTTTTTGCATGTCTCTACGGCCATCTAAAATACAACGGATAAAAATTACTTTTTCTATTATTTGATAAATAATGCGATATGGTTTATAGCTTAGTTCTAGAAAATCATCTATTCCAAGTAAACTTAATTCAGGAGGGACATGACCACGATTTGGATATTCTTGAAGGGACAAACATTTCTCATACAATTTTGAGTACAATTTTTCAGCTCTTTCTTCTGAATCGTTGAAATAAACGTATTGATATATTTCAAATAAATCTTCTTCGGCAGAAGAAACGATATTAACTTTGAACTTCACGCTGTCCCCGTTTAAAATCATTTATACGCTTTCGAACATTGTCAAACGATTTATCTAATGTTTTATAATTACCTTTTTTTATTTCTCTCCCACTTAATGCAAGAATTTTTAACAGAGCAATGCTCTCTTGTGTCTTTTCGTATACCTTGACATCTTGAAGAATGACCTTTGCTTCGCCATTATGTGTAATAACTAATGTTTTCTGATTTTCTGCAACATCCCTTACAACTTCGGAAGCATGAGTCTTTAAATAGCTTATTGGTTTTACAACCTCACTGAATTTCATTTTATTTCCTTTTAGTTTACGACTATAATATAGCCCATATACTAGTCTAAATCAATCCGAATATCAAATCAGTTTTCAAGCCTTATAACGGCATGACCAATAAGCGGCGCCACAGAACAACAATGCCAATTTTGTTTGAGCCAAAGGCTCATCAGCCTTTGGCTGAAATAATTTTTATAATTACAAAAAACTTTCATAGCATAACGAAAGGATAAATATAGCAATTCAGTTTATGACGAATATTTACCTACTATTCTTGTGTAATTTTGCTGGTGAGCAGCAGCCACAATATCTCTGCTTAGATTAGCTACTAAATAACTTACAATTGTTGTTTCGAGATAAACTGAAGGTTTCATAAAAAGTATTTCAATTTCTTTTTATAAAATAACAAAGAATTTTTGTATATGGGAGTTTTTATTTCCAATGTATTACCTTATTGAACTGCCGTTGTAGTGAATGCCTATTGTCAGACATCTCCCATACAGATCCCAACGTATGATATTGCTGCACCGGGTTCTTCAAAGTTACTCGTTTCTGCATTCAGCCGAAACATTATTTAATATTTCAACATGTTACTATTACTCGTAGCTAGGTTTGTCCCGCCTTGCAGGATTTCCTTTACAAGTTACGTATCACTGTCAACTCCTTCCACACATGAACAGCGCTCACAAATCAATCTCTGTACTAATTGAACGTAAGAAGGATTTGACAACAGCCGCAAAGAGCTCTGGTTGGTCTAAGTGAACCCCGTGCCCAGCATCCCGAATTTGCTCGATCTGAAATTTCGGATTACAACGTTGTAACTCTACAGCAACAGCGGATGAGACCACACCTTTATCACCAAATATGAGGAGGCTTGGAACGTCAATCGTACTTACTAACTGCCTATAATCGGGATTCGGTGGCGTGAGAACGTCGAAAGCACCCATGCTGGTTTGAAGTCGAGCCTTAGCGAATAGCTCAAGGGTCTCCGATGACCGATTAGGATGTTTAGCCCGCCCTTCTGCCACTACCTCATCCAATGACAAATTGAGGATTCGTCGATGCTGATCGGATACATCACTATCGCAAACTTCGCGTTGAACTTTTGGGCTTAAGAATGTTGGATCAGCTAAAATTAAGCCACGGAGTAGCTTCGGGTTACGACTTGCTACAACGGCTGCAGTCATACCTCCCATGGAGTGCCCGATCAGAATCGGAGGTGGAAGTCTTAGAGCCTTTATAAGACAGACGACATCGTTTGCATGGTCTTCGTATCGGTAACCATAGTCAGGCACACTTGACTTTCCATGACCTCTAGCATCGGGCATGATTACGTCATATTCTCCAAATAGAGTATGTGCCAAAGCCGTCCAGCAGGCACCATTAGCAGTTAATCCGTGTAGCAAAATTAAAGGAGGCTTGCCTCCTCCGGTCCTCGTGTAGTGTATGTTAATTCCGTTTGTTTCGCAGATTGCTGTACTCCAATCTGTCATTTGTTGTCTCCTTCGCGCATAGATTCATGTTTTAGTTTGTAGTTCAAGTCAATGTTGTCACCGGGATCCTCTGAGTTTGTCGTCCTGCTTAAGGTTAAATTGCATGGAAGTCCGCAACGTTACGCTCAAGCTTTAAAACTGCCTAACAGCCTTGCCTATAACTTGCCGCCCAGAACAGACAGCTTGATTAAAACGATTACATCAATAATTATTAACTCATGTTACGCAGGAATACATTTTGATGTCTGCATTGTCATTCCCACGAAAGTTGGAATCCATTTTTTATCATATTTTCGCATCTTGGATACCCGCTTTCGCGGGTATGACACTCAAGCTTTATAATTTTGCGTAACATGAGTTATTAAGATATAATCTGTATAAAAAAAACTGAATAACAATATCCTTTCTTAATAAGGTTCACGTTAAAATATCTTACTCTTGCTCTTAATCTTAATCCGTTCTAAAATAGATTAGGATAAAGAGTAAATATTAGGAGTAAGAGTAAGAGTTACTTGCATAACATAAGCTACTCAGTTTTTATTCCGGGTAGCCGACCGTCTGCGCAAGAATAACTTTTTGGCTCTTGCTCAGCTTAAATTTTTCGGCTATCGTCTGCCTGTTTATCGAGCCGCGAACTACAACTGCCAATCCCTGAGATGCGCAGTATAAATAAACATTCTGAGCGATGAACCCGCAGTCGGCCGCGGTAAAAAGATTTTTATCTTCATCGCTGCCTCTTGTTATCCTGGAAAAATCCGAAACATAGATTAAGTTTAGCGGCGCGGATTTAACAAAGTCCTGCGAGCCGCAAAATTCTCTCAGGTCGCCTTCAACAGTTTGAACTAAATTGTTCTGCTTTGCATCGTACAAATAAGCTCCGTCAGGGAGGACGGCATACACATCATACTCCTGCCAGTTCATTGCAGAAGGCGCAGTGCGCTTTCCGCTTTCGGGTCTATTAATTCCGTATGCAGCCCAAAGGATATTTGAAAGCTCCTGCATAGGCAAAGGCTTGTTGCTGAATTTACGGGATTAATGACGCAGCTTTAAGGTTTGCATGAGCGGCTTCCTATTTCCGTTTGCGGCTCCGGTAACATGATTGACTTCTTTTCCTGCGCATAGGAAAAAAATAATATCGGGACAAATATTACAAGAAGAAAAATTTTTACGAGGTTGTTATTTATTTTATTCATATCGGCTCCCCGGAATTTTCTTTTAGATTAAGATTATCTTTTAATCTTCCGTAATAAAAATATAAATCCTTGCGCTAACCTTCAATGCTGCCCAAGTAAATTCAATATATGATTAGTTTAGAAAAATAACTGCCGGAATTATCAAACGATTAATTATTCTAAAGTATTTATGTTTTGTCGTATATTTAGAGTGTAATTATTCGGGAAATAAAACACCAAATACCATGAATAAAAAATCTTTTGTCGTCCTGGCAGTTCTTTTATTTTCATTTTCAAGCTATGCTCAAACGGAGAGCTATTCACCGTTCGATACTTACCCGCATCCCGGCAACGGCTATTTAGACGGCGGGCTGGGGTTAAACTGGATTGACGGGCAGCTTTATTACCGCTTTCATTTTATGCCGGAAGTATCTTTAGGCAACTTCGGCGTGGGGCTCAATCTGGCGCTGGATATAAACCAGAACGGGAATATAAGGAAAGAAGATTTTAACACCGCTTCCGATTACCTAAGCATTATCCGCTATATTAGGTACGGCCTTAAGTACGACCCGGTTTACATTAAGCTCGGCGCGTTGGATTATTATACTCTGGGGCACGGCAGCATTATGTACCAGTACAACAACAGTCCTTCAATCGATAACCGTAAGATCGGTTTAGTTACCGATATCGATTTCGGCAGCTTCGGGTTCGAATCTATTTACAGTACTTTTGCCGAAGCAGGCGTTGTGGGATTAAGAGCATACGTGCGCCCTTTAAAATTTACAACCGCTGCCGATATTCCCATAATCAGTAATTTGGAAGTCGGCGCAAGTTATGCTGCCGACTTTAATAAATATTCGGGAGTTGAAATCGATACTTCATATATTCCTTCTCTTAGAGTTCCTCCGCTTCCTGTGCCTCCGACTCCAGTTGTGTCTACCGTGGATAAAGGCAGAATGCAGATTGTTGGTTTGGATTTGGGTCTGCCGTTAATCAGATCGAGCATGTTCAATCTTGAATTGTATTCCGACTTCGCTAAGATTATTAATTACGGAAGCGGAGTTGCTACAGGAGTTAAGGTTGATTTAAACGGGCTCGGTATTTTAAATGCTTCAGCAAAGCTGGAACGCAGATTTAATCAAGCTCATTATATACCTTCTTACTTTAATTCTTTATATGAAATTCAAAGATATAATGTCGATACACTAAATGGTGCTGTTTCAAGCAAAGCCACTCTTCTTTCAAGTATTACAAATCCGGACAACGGAGTCTTCGGCGAGCTTGGCCTTCATTTCCTCGGCGTACTGGATGTAATAGGCAGCTACCAGAGGCTTGATAAAACGCCGGACAGCGGAATACTTCACCTGGTTGCAAACGTCTCGCCCGAAGGTATGCCGTTTGTTGCCAGAGCCGGGTACGATAAATTAAATATTGGAAACGAAACTCAGATTCTTAAGGTTGATAATAACTCGTATATGTTTTTTGAGCTGGGCTATAAGCCGGTGCCTTATATTATTGTCTCTATGGTTTATACCTGGACGTTTACCCCTGTGCGCGATGCTAATAACAATGTAATAAGTTACCTGCCTCAAAAGAGAATTGAGCCGAGAGTTTCTTTTGTATATCCGTTTAATTTCGGCCAATAATAGTTAAAGCACCTTAAATTAACTTACGCTTAAAAGGCTTTAACAATCCGCCCAAATAAATTTTATTATGAACCGTACCTGTTTATAACAGTGCCGGTTCTTTTTTATTATAATTTCAACTCTTATCCAGCTTAACAATTTTATAACATAGCCTTAATCTTATCTTAACAATACCCGCATTTTTTAATACTAATATTACGCCTAAAATTTTCCATCACTTAGTAACGATATTAAAAAAACAAACAAATAATTAATAACAAAAACAGAAAGCATAATATGAAAAAAATTGCACTGATTATTTTTTCGCTTTTTTCTTTCATTAGTCTAACTAATGCTCAAAATCTGCCTAAATTCAGCGGCTTAATGTTTGGCGATTATTATTACATGGTTCAAAACCACGACCAAACAATGAAGGATGTAGGTGCCTTTGATTATAGGAGAATTTATTTAACCGCAGACTATACCATATCCGACGGTATTTGGTCTAGGTTCCGTTTAGAATCCGACCCGACGGCATCCAACCTTGGCAATGGCAAGCTGTCTACTATGGTTAAAGATGCATTTATAGATTTTAAAAATGTAGGAGATGGTGATCTTGTTATCGGTTTGCAAGGTACCTGGAATATAAATATGGCTGAAGGTATTTTCGGCTACCGCCCTCTGGAAAAAACCATACAGGATCTTCACGGTATCAGCGCTTCCAGAGACCTGGGTATTTCTCTTACTCAGAATTTTTCTAAAGAATTCTCTGCCGGCTTCCTTTTGGGAAACAATACCGGCAACAGCGGTACTTTCCTTAACCAAACGAATACAAGCCAGGCCAGATATAAATCCGGTTATTTGTTTTTGCAGTTCAAGCCTGTTTCTGAATTAACCATCTTATTGAACGGTCAGTATTCGAGCGCGCCTGCAGGCAAGAACGTAAGCGTTTACGACGGTATTATAAATTATGCTACCAGCCAATTTAGTATAGGTGTACAGGGATTTGTTAATTCAATCGATAAAGCCGCAGCAGACGGCTCTACCTTGAAGAGAAACGGCATCAGCTTCAACGGATGGGTTGCACTCAGCGACAATATCCGCCTTGTCGGAAGGTTCGACAGTTTTACGCCTGATGCAGATCATAAGAATACAACCATTGCGAACAGCACCCAGAGCTTTATTCTTGGCGCACTGGATTTTGCCGTTAGAAAAAATGTACATATTATGCCCAACATTGAATATACTTCTTACGGCCTTTCCGGCTCAAAGGCGGATGTGCTTTTAAGAGGAACTTTTTTCTTCAGCTTCTAACGTAGATATTTTTTGTTAAATGTGTTGTTTAATAAATTCAAAAAAAATAAATCTTAATAAATTGATTAAAAATAAAAATTAAAAATCGGTATTTGGTAATTGTAATTTAAGTCTGTCATGATTTATTAAAAATTAATTATATTTAGGAGTAAAATTATGAAATTCAAAATTCTTTCGTTAGCCATTTTATTTGCGGGGTTATTTGCAGCGTTTACTCTGGCCCAGGTTAAGCTTACCGGCGCCGGCTCTACGTTCGATTACCCGATCTTTTCAAAATGGTTCGATACTTACAATAAGATGACCGGTGTGCAGATAAATTACGCGTCTATCGGCAGCGGCGGTGGTATTCAGCAGATTACAGCCGGTACGGTAGATTTCGGAGCTTCCGATGCGCCGTTAACCCCCGAGCAGATGAAAACCTTTAAGGAAAAAAGAGGCACGGATATAATCCACCTGCCGATTATTATGGGCGGTGTTGCTATTACTTATAACCTGCCTTCCGTTGGCCAGGGAATTAAGCTTGACGGCGAGACACTTGCAGATATTTACCTAGGTAAGATTACCAAATGGAACGATCCGAGACTTGTAAAATTAAATCCCGATAAGAAGCTTCCTAACAAAGCTATCTTAGTGGCGCATCGTTCCGAAGGAAGCGGCACTACGTTTATATTCACCAGCTACTTAACCAAGGTAAGCCCGGAGTGGGCAAAGAAAGTCGGAAACAGTACTTCCGTTAATTGGCCTGTAGGATTAGGCGCTAAGGGAACCGAAGGCGTTGCAGGAATAATTGCGCAAACACAAGGCGCTATCGGCTACATCGAATTGGCTTATGCAAAGCAGAACAACCTGCCTTATTGCGTTATGAAAAATAAGGCCGGAAATTTTATCGACGTAAATTTCAATACTGTTTCGGAAGCTGCTGCGGGCGCCGCTAAAAACATGCCTAAAGACCTCCGCGCAGTTATAACAAATGCAGACGGTAAGAATTCATATCCTATCTCGGGATTTTCATGGATAGTAGTTCCTAAGGATATTAAAGATTATTCACATGCCGAAGCGCTTGTTAAGTTCTTAAGATGGGCTGTAACAAAAGGCCAGGCAGATGCTACCAGTCTTTATTATGCGCCTCTGCCGAAGCAGGTTCAAAAGCTTGACCTGGAAAAAATAAATTCAATTACCAGCAACGGAAAGAAACTTTAATTTATAGATAACCCGGTGGATATTGTAAAAGACAGAGAAACGTTCGAAAAGGTTCAGGATTATTTTAAGAAGAGTAAAGAGAAAAAAAGCTCGGGCTTCTTAAATAAAATACTGGGCACAAACAACCTGGGCGATATTATTTTTGAAAGACTAACACTGCTGTTTGCGGTGTTAGTCTTTTTGCTTGTCGTTTTTATGGCCTGGGAAATGTATTCCCATTCGACTTTATCAATCAAACAGTTCGGCTGGAAATTCTTAATAAACTCTACCTGGGATCCGGCCGTTACACAAGTCTTCGGTGCACTGCCGATGATATTCGGGACGATGCTTTCATCGTTCCTTGGACTTTTAATTGCCGTGCCTTTAGGATTGAGTGTTGCGGTCTTTCTATCCGAGCTTGCACCGGCGTGGCTTGAGAAGCCTTTATCGTTTTTAACAGAACTGCTTGCGGGAATTCCCAGCGTAATATACGGACTGTGGGGAATATTCGTCCTTGTTCCTTGGCTAAGGGATACTGTTGAGCCGTTTCTTCAAAATGAATTTCCGAACTCACCCTTTTTCCAGGGCGCTCCTTACGGATTCGGAATGCTTGCTGCCGGCCTTATATTATCAATTATGGTCCTTCCAATTATCTCCTCTATCTCAAGAGACGTTTTGAAGTCTGTCCCCGATACACAAAGAGAAGCTGCTTTTGCATTAGGCGCAACCAGATGGGAAGTTACCAAGATTGTTTTGTCTAATGCAAGATCAGGTTTATTCGGTGCGATTATGCTCGGCTTCGGAAGGGCTATCGGTGAGACGATGGCTGTTACGATGGTAATAGGTAACCGGGCCCAGATTTCAGCTTCGTTGCTAGACCCCGGTTATACCATGGCAAGCGTGCTTGCAAACGAGTTTACCGAAGCCACAACCGATCTGTATTTGAATGCGTTAATTGAGCTTGCCCTTGTATTATTCGTAATAACAATAATTGTAAATATGTTGGCTCATTTACTTGTCTGGAGTACCGAACGTAAATGGAAGTAATAAACAAAGCAAAAAGCTTTACGTACTATAGAAGAAAAGTTGTAAATATAATTATGCTTTTTTTCTCATTTGCCGCTGCTATTATTACTATTATACCTCTCATATTAATTTTTTATTATACAATCTCTCAGGGTATTGCGCATTTAAACGTAGACTTCTTTACCAAGCTGCCTACGCCGGTAGGCGAGCCCGGAGGAGGTATGGTTAATGCTATAGTCGGGACTCTTATTTTAATTGGCATTGGCGGCGCCATAGGAATACCGGTCGGCATTATGACCGGCACATATCTTTCCGAATTCGGTAAAAACAAATTCGGCTCGCTGGTAAGGTTTCTTACGGACGTTCTCAGCGGGGTTCCTTCGATAGTTGTGGGAGTAGTTGCCTACACACTGGTTGTAATACCCATGAAGCATTTCTCTGCGCTTGCCGGAGGTGTTGCTCTTGCAATCTTAATGATACCGACAATTACCCGTACAACCGAGGAGATGATTAAGCTTGTGCCTCATTCCTACAGGGAAGCAGGTCTAGCACTCGGCATACCCAAATGGAAGACGACCGTAATGATTGTCTTAAAGACGGCTTGGAAAGGGATTGCCACGGGAATTTTGCTTGGGCTTTCCAGGGCGGCCGGCGAAACGGCACCCCTGCTTTTTACAGCGCTGGGAAACAGGTTCTGGTCGACAAACATTTTTCAGCCTATTGCCTCTTTGACGGTTTATATTTATGAATACTCGACCGCCCCGTTTAAAGATTGGAACGACCAGGCATGGACTGCGGCATTGGTATTAATTATTCTAATCTCTCTGCTTAGCTTGATATTTAGAATTATTACACGCTCAAAATATAAAACGTAATTTGTATGGATATGAAAATTCACGAACAGTCCGAAGTTGCTGCAGCAGTAGAAGAAATAAAAGTGCATAGCCGCGAGAACAAAATCTCCGTTAAGGATTTATGCGCATACTTCGGCAAGACGAAAGTTTTAAAAAATATAACTATGGATATTCCTTCGAAGAAGGTAGTAGCTATAATCGGCCCTTCCGGCTGCGGCAAGTCCACTTTCTTAAGAAGTATTAACCGTATGCACGAGGTTGTAGGCGGAACTATTACCGGCAGCATTCTGCTGGACGGCGAAGATGTAATGAAGCTAGATCCCGTTTACCTTAGGAGGAAGATCGGCATGGTCTTTCAAAAGCCTAACCCGTTCCCTACAATGTCTATCGCTAATAACGTTGTTGCCGGACTAAAGATGAACGGCTTTAGAAACAAGAAAGCCTTAAAAGGAATTGTAGAAAAGGCATTAAAGCAGGCTGCGCTGTGGGACGAGGTTAAAGATAATCTAAATGATTCCGGCGCGAACATATCGGGCGGGCAGCAGCAGCGTTTATGCATTGCCCGTACTATTGCTGTTAATCCCGAAGTAATTTTAATGGATGAGCCTGCAAGCGCTCTCGATCCAATATCAACTGCCAAGGTAGAAGAATTAATATTCGAATTGAAAAAAGATTTTACAATTATTATTGTTACGCATAACATGCAGCAGGCGGCAAGAGTAAGCGACTATACCGCGTTCTTCTATATGGGCGAACTGGTTGAATATTCCGATACTAAAAAGATGTTTACCGCGCCCGATAAAAAGCAGACTGAAGATTATATTACCGGCAGGTTTGGATAATAAATTTACTTATTCATGTTACGCAAAATTATAAAGCTTGAGTGTCATACCCGCGAAAGCGGGTATCCAAGATGCGAAAATATGATAAAAAATGGATTCCCACTTTCGTGGGAATGACAATGCGGACATCAAAATGTATTCCTGTGTAACATGAGTTACTTATTCACGCTATGCTCTATGCGCAAAAGGCATGGGGCAAAGCAACTAATAATAGATAAAATGATTAAAATAAAATTATCAATATTTAAAGCGGCAGGGCAAAATGGAAAGACATTTTGAAAAAGAATTTGAGGAATTGAAAACCACAATCAACAAGATGGCCTCGATAGTTGACGAGCAGGTTGAAAGCAGCTTTAGGGACATGGAAGACGCCGAGGCGAGGCTTTATAAATCGGTTAAGCAAAGGGATAGGGAGGTTGACGCTTACGATAACCTGATAATGGCTCAATGTGAAAACCTGCTTGCCCTTTACCAGCCGGTTGCCAGCGATCTTAGATTTATTCTTACCGCAATTAAAATTGACAGCCAGCTTGAAAGATGCGGCGACATTGCGGTTAATATTGTTCAAAGAGTTAAGAAGACCGACAACTTCCGCGAGCTGATTGCACAAACCGACCTCCCGGAAATGGCCAAGATTACCAGGAGTATGGTTAAGGATGCAATTACCGCATTTATAAACCGCGACCTGGAACTTGCCAAATCTATCTGGGTAAACGATGATATTGTTGATGAACTAAATAAAAAAATCTTTAACCAGCTGGTTGAAAAGATAAAAGCCAATCCTGAATTTGCAGAGGCTTGCGCGCATCTTATCGTTCTTACAAGACAGATTGAAAGGCTTGCCGACCATGCAACCAATATTTCCGAGGATATAATTTTTCTTATTGAAAATGAGATAGTAACTCATAAGAAAAAATTGCAGGACTTCCAGCTGCCGGAATAAATCAGCAGGCAATTATATTCAAAAGTTCCGGTATCTAATCTTTCACTAAGTACTCTTGTTCATAAATACAGTGGTGTATAGAATAATGGTTAAACCTCAATTGTCCCGTAGGGACAAAATATTTATAGGCAATAAACCAGGATATCTTAGAGTTCCGTAGGGACGAAATAGATGCTGCTGTCTAATACATTTATATAATTTATTAAATATATCTCTAATATATCGTCCCTATGGGACTTTGATTTATGTTATTACATTTTTGCCTATAAATATGTCGTCCCTACGGGACTAATCATAAAAATGTTATGTCATAGTATTTATGAATACGTGTACTAAGGCGGCTGTTTAAGCCCGGAAAGGCACCTTTTTATTTTTTCCCAGCCCGAATTAACATTTCAATAACATATTCTTTATACTGACTTAATACTGCATACATAATTTTACGCAAGTAATTTTAATCCGCCTTCTCCCGTAAGTTTTCGGGATTCGGCGGACGAGAAGGTTGGATATAATTCCCCGTCGCTTGCGACGGAACAGGGTTCGGGGCTTCCCCGAGGTTCATACCATTGATTTAGCTAAATAAAATTATCGGGGCGATGAAAATATTACTGGAATTAATTAGATGATGATTTAGGATTTTAAGCAGATTAGAGATTGTTGATTTAGTTATGTTGATTTAAAATTCGCTTCTCCGTCAGCCGGGTTGGTAGTGGAAATGTTACTACAAGCCCGGTTGATAGTTTTTAAGATAAGCTGTTAATTAAGCCACTAGTTCTCCGCTTTTAATTTCCTCGCAGGCTGCTGGAATAATTCTGTCGTAATTCTTTGGCGAAACTTTCATGATAGACCCGTCTTCACACTTCAGCACTATTATTGTAGCTCCTACAAAAGTTACAACTGCAGATACTTGTCTTTTTAATTCTGTTTTAGGTAAAGGGAAACGATAAATAACCATATCTCCGGTTTTCAAAGCTCAACTCCTTTTGTTGTTTGAGCCCCAAAAATATTCCGCAATTGTTATACAATTATTAAAAGCGTATTAATTTTTTATTAAGCTTAAAGCGAGGTATAAACCGGCTAAATATTATTTTCTAAAAATTCTTTCAGCTCATGTACTTCATAAAAGATATAATCGCTGCCTAGCTGTATGACTTCCTTTTTCACATAATTATCCCAGACAACCGAAGCAATTTTAACTCCTGCCGATCTGGCCGCAATGATATCGGAAGGAGAGTCGCCTATCATCAGTACTCTTTCTTTAATCAGGTTAAATTTTTCCAGGAATTTAATTATGCCTTCGGCCGAAGGCTTATGCTCAGCTACGTCGTCGCCGGTAATTATCAAATCAAAAAAGTCGTATGCATAGAGTTTTTTAAGAGTGATTGTAGCTGCCTCACGGCCTTTTCCCGTAAATATGGCCAGCGGTATGCTTCTAGACTTAATGAATTCCAGTATCTCTTTTATTCCAGGGAATAATGCCGCCATGTGGTGGTTATTTGTGTAATAGTTATAGTAGTCCTCCTTTATAGCCTGATATTTGTTCCCGCCCCATTCTTTTAGAATTACATCCTCGGTGGGCCCGAATAGTTTTGTTATTTCCTCGTTGGATAAGTTTTTATTCAGATATTTTTGGGAGACAAATCTAAACGACTCAAAAATTAAATCGTTGGTTGAAGTAAGTGTCCCGTCGACATCAAAGATAATTCCATCATAGTTATGCATCATTCTTCCGTGTAGTAATTTTTCCATACTTCAAATTTAAGTAAAGTAAGAATATGATTAACTAGAAAAATTATGATAACTTTTGCGGTAATCTATTTAAATTCAGATTTTTATTTTGTACTTAAAATCCTTTGTATCCGGGTCATAGATCAGTTCATGTATGTCCCACTTGTGTGCATTATCCCTTGCCTTTTCCAGCTTTTGACAAATTATAACATTCGTCCCGTCTGTTCTTACATTTATCATCCCGTACACCGCAATACTCTTTTCAATATTGCCTAGCAGTTCATCCAGCTTTTCTTCCAAACTTTTTTTCTTTTGTGCATCCTCTTCCTTATCAATAGCCGAAGCAATATCCTTTATATCTTTTCTTAGCTGATACGGCTTTTTTACCGATTCTTTATGCGATCTGGCCAGCTCGGTGCTGAATATTAACGGCCGCTCACCCCGTCCGAATTTTCCGATGGCGCCTAGGGCGTCCGGCCTCGGATGTCCGTAGCTCTCATTATCCCCGCTGGATATTATAGTTGCAGCGGCGTTTACCGATCGCAAAAATTCGGATGTGAAATCGTGGCTTCCGTGATGGCACGACTTGGCAATGTCTGCGCCGAATGCAGCGTTTCCTTTTTTTACAGCCTCTTCCAGCTCAGCAGTCAGGCTTTTAATTCTTTCTTCATTCCTCTCTTTGGCTAATTTCTTTTTAATCGATTCAACGTCTTTCCCGGTGTAATTGTATAAAAGATAATCCTCTGCAGAAGAGTTTAAATCTCCACCCAATAAAACTTTCAGGTGCCCCAGGTGCAGCATTACTGCTACGGAATTGCCGTTCTTCGTCTTTGCATCGCTGCCGAAATCCCTCAAGCATAACCTTCCCGAACTATCGTGCCCGCAGACGGGGCTTAATACACGGAGGCTGACCGGTTTGTCGTCTTCAAAGCCGGGAACAAACCCGGTATCCATATTTAACATCCGGAATTGGATATTCTGACTGAGAGGATTAGCGAGCGCTTTAAATAATGTGTTGGGAAAATGTTTCTCTCCTCTCTTCGAAGCATCATTTAGAAGGCTTTTCATTTCGGCGTCGCTTTCAATTACGTCTGTAAGATATTTCTTATTATTTATTTTTGCAGGACTTCCAAGCGGATTTCCTGTATTAGCCCGCTCCACAATACCGTTGTGGTAAACATGGGAAAAGCCGAGCTGCCCGTTCTTAAAAAGATTTTGAAATCCCTGGTAATGATCTTTATCCGGGTGTGTAATTATAGCTATAATGTTCTCCATCTTGTTGCTTTTGTTCCTTAAGTTAAAACGCCAGCTTAGGAAACGGTTCATGTTATCCTCCTGGCCTGCATCAATTATAATCTGCCTGTCGTCCGGAGTAACAATATGGCAGCCGTCTCCCTGCCCTATATCTACAAAATTAATTTCGAGCATTCTTTCCTTTTGCACTTGGTCTAGCTTTATCCAGCCGTTTTCATTGCGGCTTCTAACATAAATCCATTCGCCGGTTCTCTTAATATTTTTCCGGCTATCCGGCAGAAGATTAATATAGTCGCCGAATATTAAATGCTGTACAGCCTTGCCGCCGGCAGCGGCTTCGTACATTATTACTTGGGGATAAACCGCGAATCCGTAAATTGATTTCTTGCCGTTCTTCTCTTCTACTACATAATTCATATTTTCTCCTTTTTATTATGAATTGAATGTCTAACCGGCACGATTCTAAGATAAATTCGCTTCCGGAAAAATTTTGCAGCGAGTTCCCGTAATTGATGATAAAATATATTAAAAATTTTTTGCAAAGTGTAGCAAAAAATTAGAAATGAAGTCTAACAGTTCTTAATAACTTATGTTACGCAAAATTATAAAGCTTGAGTGTCATGCCCGCGAAAGCGGGTATCCAAGATGCGAAAAAATGATAAAAAATGGATTCCCACTTTCGTGGGAATGACAATGCGGACATCAAAATGTATTCCTGCGTAACATGAGTTAATAAAATAAAATTGGATTAGGAGAAGGATTGAAATAGGGGTTGAGAAAAAAAATTCTCAACCCCAAAATTTACTTAACGGCAGTTGTCTCCATCTTTTTCAACTGTTCCAGCCGATCAATTTCCTGCTGTACTCCGCCTGCACCCGGCATCATTGTTTGTAGCTTCTGCAGAATTGCAATTGCCTTGTCGTATTCTTTCAAGTTCAAATATATTCTTTCCAGCATGCTGAAAGAATTATAAGGCGACTGCAGCTGGTTAACGCTTTCATCAAGGTGCTTAAGTGCTTCCTTCTCTACATCCTTGGATATTTCTTTGTATTGGGCTATAGCCCCGGCACTGTAATAAATATTGCCGATGTCGTAAAGGAACCTGTAATCAAGCGGCACAACATCCCGCGGAATTTCCTTCTCCATTACATCTAGAGTCTTTACACACATTGAATCGTTATGCTGGTCGTTCTTATAATAATATGCCAGCCTTACAAATGTGTTCCTGTAGTTCTGGATTAACCTGGTTTCAGTTTCGTCAAAGAAGACGTCCTTGTTTTTCAGCCCTCTGAACTTGAATCCGGGTTTATAGGTTTTCGAGAAAGATGGATTTAGATCGAAGAGATCTTCTTTCGTTATGTTAGTGTTAACATACTCAATGCCCGTTCTCTTTTGAGGGACAAGCCTTGATGCCAAGCCTTCCATCTCCAGGTAGTCGTCCAGGCCGATATAGCAGTCCGGCGAGCATGTGGAGGCAAAGTAAATCGGTCTGGACCAGGTGTTGTTCTCGATAATATCTTTAACAACAATATCCTGCATCCTAATTCCCTTAATGCCGCCAATCACTATCGTATTATCCATCTGCCAGGTTAATTCGCCTGTTCTAATAATGGATGAATCTGTAACGTTAAATTCCTTTTGCGCTTCTTTGGAAACCGGCACCGAAACCATTTGGGGTTTCCATTCGATAGGCTGAAGGTTTTTAATCATATCGTCAGTCATGCTGAACTTAACCTTCATAGCTCCGTAAGGAGATGTGTTTTTAAGCTGTTCAACATACCAATCGGTATTTGCCAGGCTTAAGCAGACAATCCTTACATCTCTCCTTACGCCTTCAACATCCTGAAGGTACCAGAGGGGGAATGTATCGTTATCGCCGTTGGTAAACAGAATGGCATTCGGTTTACAGCTTTGCAAAAGGTTATAAGAGAAATCCCACGGCAGCCAGTTCTTAGATCTGTCGTGAGTAAAATAATTTGTCCTTAACATGTTGCCGGGTATTAACAGAATACCGAGGCCGAGGAATACATAAGCGGCAGTTTTAGCAAGCGAGTGATCTTTTATCTTTTCTTTTATCCACTGTACTCCTTCCCGCATACCTACCGCTATCCACACTGCAAATACGAAAAACGCACCGGGGTAGAAGTAAAACCTATCGCGCGGCTGCGGCTGCTGCTGGTTCTGGTAGAATGCGATAAGATACCCCATAAAGATAAACAAGATTAGGAAGGCGGTAGCCATCTTCCAGTCTTTCTTAAACAAGAAGAACAATCCCAGAATTCCGATGAAGAATGGTATGCCGTAAAGCTGGCTAAATTTAACTCCGGCATCCTGTACGGTTGAAGCCTTACCGATGAAATCCCAGCCCAGATATCTGTTAAACATGTGGTCCATCTGGTAGGTCCAGAGGAAGTCTAGATCGCTGCTGTAGTTGGTATATATTCCCTGCTGGTGGTTTTCAGGGGAGAATCTTCTTTTGAAGATCGGGAAGTCGCCGTACTGCTCGCGGTCTAGGTAGTATAGCAGCTTGTGGAAATTATCCGGCCAGTTCTCGTTCATCGGCGGGCTTTGGTTGGAGCGGATAATTATCATTGTATAGGTGGTGAACCCCAGCAGTGTAAACAGCAATGCAGTGCTTGCAAGGTTTACAAGGCTCCTGTTGTTTTTCTTCGACCAGTACATTACATAAACTATTATTGCGAGGATTATAATAAAGATAATCAGGTTTGTAAGTACGTCGGCTCCGCCCACCGCAAGCAAAAACGACGCCAGTCCTTTCACAATTCCGGGATAAGCTATCAGCAGAATTACTCCCGCTGCAATTATCGGAATATAAAACGAATCCCTGTGGAAAATTTTCTTCCACATAGCGCCCATAAATATTGCGGATACTCCGAGCATTATCCAGACAAACTTTTGATCAAATGCTTTATATTCTTCGGGCGTAGGAGCCGATCTGCCGGTTTGAGATGCCCACAGCCCCATCGCAATCAATAACAAGATACCGAGATGAACCAGAAAGATGTATGCGGTCTTTTTATAGGATTCGTCGTCGTTAACATACTTTTTCATAACAACGACAAAAATAAACGTGAACAATGCAAGAACGCTCATAAGGTGAACGCCGAACGACAAGCCTATAAGGTAAGCCATAATTACTATGTACTTTTCGCTGCCTAATTCGTTTGAGCTCTCGTTCCATACCATCATGAACCAAACGATTAAAGACAAAAGGAGAGTACTAAGCGCAAAGTAGTTGGATTCGGTTGCGTTGAACCAAAAGGTATCGCAAAAGGCAAAAGCCAGAGCGCCGGTAGCTGCCGATATATATGTTAATAGTGCCTCGGAAATATTCTCGTAATTCTTTCCCCTGTAATTCTCAATAAGCTTAACCGCAATAAGGAAGAGCAGCAAAACAGAGAAAGAGCCGGAAAGCACCGAGACAGTATTTATTCTGAATCCGATATTCGAAGCGAAAGGAATCATGGAAAAGAATCTGCCGATAATCAGCCAGAATGGGCCTCCCGGCGGATGCGGTACCATCAGCGAATAAGAAGCTGCGGAAATTTCTCCCGGGTCCCAAAAGGAAACCGAAGGCTGCACTGTTAAAAATAGTACTATGGTAGTTAATAGGAACACAAATGCCCCTATTATTCTTTTTGCTAATTTAACGGTCATATCTTTTACCTTAAAAAGAGTGAAAAGTTTTTAGAAAATTCGGTGATAAAATTATACAAATTAAGTGAATTATTCGAGTCCGCCGGCAAATTTATGGAAAGTATAAACCGGAAGTGGCTTCGAGGCTTGCCCAAGGTTCATGCCATTGAATCCGCCTTAAATAATTTCCCCCCTCCGGTTACCTCAATAGTAAAAAGTAAAAGGAAGGGGGACAAGTGTCATGTCAAATGTAAGATGGAAAATGGTAAATGGAATTTTTTAAGTAGTTATAATTTTTTAACATCTTCCATCTACCATTTTACTTATTATATAACACTGGATCAATTAAAATTACACTATCAATCAGGCTTCTATTTTAAAGTAGTATCCTGCTGTTTCAACTGCTTAAGCTGATTAATCTCAGCTTGAATACCGCCCAGCTGCGGGAACTTTCTTTCAAGGTCCTGCATAATTCCAATAGCCTTATCATATTCCTTCAACTCAATGTAAATCCTTTCCAGCATAGTATAAGGACTGTAAGGAGAATTAACCTCATCCAGGCTGATATCAAGATTATTCAGTGCTTCTTTTTCGAATTCCCCGGCAGTCTTTTTAAATTCGGCCGTATCGCCGGCGCTGTAATACAAGTTGCCTACATCGTAAAGCAGCCTGTAGTCCATCGGAATTACTTCGTTCGGTATCTTTTGTTCCATTATGTTTAGAGTCTTAATGCACATTTGCTTATCGTTCATGTTCCTTAGATAATAATATGCAAGGCTCTCATATATCAGCCTGTAGTTTTGAATAAGCTGGCCTTCCATATCGTCAAAGAAGACGGTCTTATCGTTCAGGCCTCTAAACTTAAAGCCAGGCTGGTAAGTTTTGGAAAATGCAGGGTTTTCATCAAACAAATCTTTCGAAGTAATTTTTGTGTTGATTGCATTGCCGGTAACACTCTTGTTTGGAACAAGGCGCGAGGCTAAGCCTTCCATCTCTAGGTAGTTGCCCAGCCCGATATAGCTGTCCCTTCCGCAAGTGGATGCGAAATATATCGGCCTGTCCCACGTGTTGTTTTGGATTATATCCTTAACAACCATATCCTGCATTCTTACACCTTTAACGCCGCCTATTTCAATAGTGTTATTCATCAGCCAGGTAAGTTCGCCGGTTTTAATTATAGACGAATCGGTGACATTAAACTCCTTTATCGCTTCTTTAGAAACGGGTACGGAAATCATTTGCGGCTGCCATTCCACTGCGCCCATACTTTTAATCATATCGTCGGTCATGCTCATCTTAACCTTTTCGGCACCGTATGGAGAAGTGTTTTTTAACTGCTCAACGTACCAGTCGGTGTTTGCAAGTTCCAGGCACACAACCCTAACATCTCTTCTAATGCCCTCAACATCCTGTAGGTACCAGAGCGGGAATGTATCGTTATCTCCTTGTGTAAACAAGATAGCATTCGGTTTACAGCTTTGCAGCAGATTATAGGAAAAATCCCAGGGCAGCCAGTTCCTCGAACGGTCGTGTGTAAAATAATTTGTCCTAAGCATATTAAGCGGAATGAAAATTATGCCCAGAGCGAGTAAGGTATAAGCAGAAGTAGCTGCCAGTGACCGGTCTTTTATTTTCTGTCTTACCCATTCCACTCCTTCCCTCAATCCCACCGCTATCCAAACTGCAAATACAAATAGAGCGCCGGGATAAAAATAGAATCTGTCGCGCGGCTGGGGCTGCTGCTGGTTCTGGTAAAAAGCAATCAGGTATCCCATAAAAATAAACAGTATCAGAAAGGCGGCTGCCATTTTCCAATCTTTCTTAAATAGGAAGATCAAGCCGATTATGCCGACGAAGAAGGGTATTCCGTAAAACTGGCCCCAGTTTACTCCTGCATCCTGTACCGTAGAGACTTTGCCGATTAAATTCCACCCGATGTACCGGTTGAACATATGTTCGATCTGGTACCTCCAGAGGAAATCGAGATCGCTGGTATAGTTTGAATAAATGCCCTGCTGGTTGGGCTGGGAAGAAAATCTTCTTTCGAAAATGGGGAAGTCGCCGTACTGCTCGCGGTCTAGGTAGTACATAAGCTTATGGAAATTATCCGGCCAGTTTTCGTTCATAGGCGGGCTCTGGTTGGAACGGATAATTATCATTGCATAGGTTGTAAAGCCAAGTATCATAAAAAGCAGAGCTGTGCCTGCAAGGTTTAACAGGCTCTTCTTGTGTTTAGATGCCCAATAAATCAAATATAGAATAACTCCTAGAATTACGACAAATATGATAAGGTTTGTCGTAACACCCGAGCCGCCGGCTGCAAGCAGGAATGCCGCCAGTCCTTTTACAATTCCCGGATAGGCTATAAGTAAAATAATTCCTGCTGCAACAATAGGGATGTAAAAAGAATTCCTGTGGAAGATCTTTTTCCACATAGCGCCCATAAAAAGTGCGGATGCGCCGAGCATTATCCAGACGAACTTAGAATCGAATGCGCGGTATTCCTGCGGCGTGGGCGGCGTAGTGCCTGTCTGGGATGACCAGATGCCGAATGCTATCAGAAGAATTATTCCAAGGTGAGCCAGGAATATGTACGCGGTCTTTTTGAATGTCTCATCGTCTGTAACGTACTTTTTCATTACTACCACAAAGATGAATGTAAAGATTGCCAGAACACTCATCAAGTGAACGCCGAATGAGAGACCGATTAAGTAAGTCATCAATACGATATATTTTTCGCTTCCCGGCTCGCCGGAGCGTTCGTTCCAGATCATCATTAACCAGACTATAACAGCGAAGAGGAGAGTGCTAAGCGCAAAATAGTTGGATTCCGTTGCGTTGAACCAGAAAGTATCGCAGAAAGAAAATGCCAGAGCTCCCGCCGCGGCTGAAATAAAAGTTATTACCGCATCGGAAATATTTTTGTAGTCCCTGCCCCTGTAATTTTCAATCAGCTTTACTGCAATAAGGAAGAGCAGTAAAACCGAGAATGAGCCGGAGAGGACAGAAACGGTATTTATCCTGAACCCGATATTGGATGCGAACGGGATCATCGAAAAGAACCTGCCGATTATAAGCCAAAGCGGGCCTCCGGGCGGATGCGGAACCATCATAGAATAAGATGCCGCAGAGATTTCTCCCGGATCCCAAAAGGAAACCGACGGCTGAACAGTTAAAAATAATATAACTGTCGATATTAAAAATACAACTGCACCTGTAAGGCGTCGTAAAAGTTTTACGGTCATATTTTTTCCTTAATATGAATATTGGTTATAAGAAAAAATAAAATGCAACGGGTGAAAATAACGAAATTATCTTTTAATAATCGAAAAATTTTTTTTAACCCGGAATAAAATCAGCACATATTTTTCGCTTAGCATTTTGATTATGTTTACTTATCTTTGCAGACAAAAATTTAATAAATGGAGATTTAAGTTGAACAATTTTCTTGGAATTATTTTTATTATGCTGGTTATACCGGTATTTATATTCGCTCAAACCAAAGAAACGCCGCAGGATACGATTACAACAAAGAGCGGCTTAAAATATATTGTGCTTGAAAAAGGGAACGGCGCGCAGGCTGTAGCCGGTAAAGAGGTCGCAGTAAATTATATAGGCAGTCTTTTGGACGGAAGCGAGTTCGACAATTCATACAAGAGAGGAAAGCCAATTAAGTTCGTTCTTGGCGAAGGTAAGGTTATTAAAGGCTGGGATGAAGGCATCGCACTTATGCATGTCGGCGATAAATTCAGACTAATAATTCCGCCGGACCTGGGTTACGGCGAGAGAGGCGCCGGCAATGTTATTCCTCCGAATGCAACCTTAATTTTCGATACCCAGCTTATGAGCGTTAGCGAGCCTAAGCTTTCTATTGCCGATACCCTGCTGCCGATAATTTTTGAGAAGGGAATTGATTCTGCCGCCGCTAAGTACCGCGAGCTTTATAAAACGCAGAAGGACAAGTACGATTTCGACCAGGACCAGTTGAACGGGCTGGCTTACAAATTTTTACAGAATAAAATGTTCGATAACGCTATAGGCCTGCTTAAGCTGAATGTTGAAACGTATCCCAACGACCCGAACGTTTACGGATTCCTGGGAGAGGCTTACATGTATAAGGGCGATAAGGATTCTGCGATTAAGAGCTTTGAAAAATCGCTTCAGCTGAATCCGGGCAACACGCAGGTACAGGAAATCCTTAAAAAGTTGAAAGAGAAATAATTTTATAAAGCAGAAGCTTGATAATGGAGTAACCGAAAAAAGAACAAGATTCTTTTACGTTACTCCATTTCATTTTTAAAAATTTATTTGTTAAAAAATAATCCCGGAATAATATCGGGCTCTGTTAATTGTACCCCTGAATTAGATAATACAATGCATGAGAAACGTAGCTGTGGTATCCGCAGAATTATGTTTCTAAATCCGTCCAGCGCACCCGTATGATATTCATACTTTATTCCCGTCAGCATTCCGCTTTTGAATCTGCCGATAAACCACCCGAAGCCATAGTCTATTTTTGTTCCGTTATTAAGACTCTGTCGTGTGAATGCTTCTTCCAGCGTTGATCTTTTTACAAGCTTGTTTGTATACAGACCCTGGTCCCATTTATAAAGATCGTTTACATTTGAATAAATTCCTCCGGCGCCGGTGGTATACTGGTTATAGTCGTCTATCCTGTACTGGCCGGTACTATCCTTTGAATAACCTACGGCTCTGTCTTTTATAATTTTTGTATCCGTGTTAACTACCAGTGTATTTTTCATACCGAGCTTATCAAAGATATTTTTCTTCATGAACCTGCCGAACGCTTGACGAGAAACTTTTACCACTATCATAGATAAGAGCACAAAGCCGGAATTGCTGTACTCGAATTTTGTACCCGGCTTAAAGTTCAAGCTGTCAAGCTTCAATAAAATATTCCAAACATCTCTGTTTGTTATCCCGCTGAAGTTATGGTTGTATCCCAGCAGAGCATAATAATCCGGCAGACCGGAAGTATGAGTCATTAGATTTCTGATTGTAATTTTATTGCAGCAGGCCGGAAGTCCGGTAAGATATTTGTCAACCGGATCGTCGTAATTTAAAAGTCTGCGATCGTGTAATATCATTACGGCCATGGTTGTAAATTCTTTTGAGACCGACGCCAAATAAAAATCTGAGTTTGAATTTATTTTCGCTCCGGTATCCAGGTTTTTAAGTCCAAAGCATTTGCTGTAGATTTTCTTACCTCTGTAAATAACAGATACGGCACAACCCGGCAAGTCCTTCCCGCTTTTAGCCAAGGCAAGGGAATCTAGCTTTTGCGAGGCAGATTTAATTTGCTGTCTGCTTAGCCGGATGTTGGTTTGTGCTGCGGCGTTAATAAAAAGGAGAAGTGAAATAATAATTAACCGAAGGGCTGTAAAATTTTTTCGCATTATTTTTCCCGGCAAGTATTTGAATGAAATCGAATTTCTGAGTGATCCATACAATAAAAATAAAACAATTGTTGTAATAACCAAAGATACTGATTGCTATTTTTCTTATATTTTGGCGTTAAAAATGTATGGGTAGGTAAAGAATTTGACCTTCCATTTAATTAATCAAAAGAAAGCTTTAATAAATATTCTTTCGATGAGCGCCACAAGGCTTTTAAGCGGCACCGGGGAAATATTTAAAGTTGCAATTATGGATTTTTAATCGAGGAAGTGCTTTGGTAAATAAGTTTTTGAAATTAGTTCGTGAAAAGATTAAAAAAATTTCCGGGGCGGGTAATAAGAAGCCGAAAGAACAGCACGCTGCTGCCCATGCCCACGCCGCGGAACAAAAGAAAAGTGAAGAAGTACATACGCACGGAAAAGATATTCATCCTCATAAAAGGAAATTTCCCGAGGCACAGAGAAAAAAATTTACTAAAAAGCCGCAGCCGCCGGTTAGGCATAAGGATGCTGGCGAAAAGCCTGTGCATAAAGCTCACCCTGCAAAGCCTGCTTCTCAGCCTGCGCACAAACAATTTAAGGAAAAGGAAGAAAGTCTGCGCAAGGAGAGCAAGCCTGCCGAGAAATGGGACCCGGCAAGTTTCAACGTCCCGGCTGAAGAAGGAAAAGCCAGGTTCCATGATTTTAATCTCCCCGATGATTTGATGCATGCAATAGCGGATTTGAATTTTAGGTATTGCACTCCTATTCAGAAAGAAATACTTGGACCCTGTCTTGAAGGTAAAGATGCATTCGGTCAGGCCCAGACAGGCACAGGGAAGACAGCCGCATTTCTAATTACTATCTTTAGCAAGCTGCTTGCTAATGTAAAAAGCGGAATTAGAAGACCCGGCGCACCGAGGGCTTTGATTATCGCTCCTACAAGGGAGCTGGTTATCCAAATTGCAAATGATGCCCGGGCACTTTCCAAATATACACGGCTAAGGATAATGGAAGTATACGGCGGTATGGACTATAACAAGCAGCGCAGCCTTCTTAAAAAAGCCCCGGTTGATGTTCTGGTTGCAACTCCAGGCAGGCTTTTAGATTTCCAGCAGAAACGCGAATTGTTCCTAGGCAGCGTAGAGACTCTGGTTATTGATGAGGCCGACAGGATGCTAGACATGGGCTTTATTCCGGATGTTAGGAAAATTGTTCGCAGCACACCTCCTAAAATAAAAAGGCAAACTCTTCTGTTCAGCGCTACTTTAACCGACGAAGTGAAAAGGCTTTCGTACCAGTGGACGAAAGATCCCGTGAACATTGAGATTGAACCGGAAAAGACTGCCGGCGAAAGCATTGAGCAGATAGTCTATATTACTTCCAACGAGGAGAAGTTTAATCTGCTGTATAACATAATAACCCAGCAGAAATTGGAGCGTGTTATTGTGTTTGCGAACAGAAGGGATGAGACGAGGATGCTCGAAGAGCAGCTTGCTAAAAGCAATATTAGCTGTAAAGTCCTTTCTGGGGATGTTGATCAGAGGCTGCGCCTAAAAACTCTAAACGGATTTAAAGCCGGCGAAATTAAGGTGCTTGTTGCAACCGATGTTGCAGGAAGAGGAATACATATAGACAGCGTAAGCCATGTTATAAATTATACTCTTCCCGAAGATCCGGAAGATTATGTACACCGCATAGGAAGGACCGGGAGAGCAGGTGCAAGCGGTATCTCCATCAGCTTTGCATCCGAGGACGATTCGTTTCAGATACCGGCAATAGAAAAGTTTCTGGGGCATAAATTAATATGCACATATCCCCCGGACGAATTATTAAAACCGATTAAACTGTGAGTTAATCTTTTTATGAACAATGAAGCCGGTAAACTGTTGGATGAGCATCTCGCCAAATTAATTTACCGGCTGGAAAAGAGGGAAGAAAGCTTATCCGGTCTGAGCAACACGTATTCAAATTACAGGCTGGTCGTATTCTTGACAGGTCTGCTGGTTTCATTTACTCTTTTTTTTATTCATCTGGTAATACCCGCATTAGCTGCGGCAATAATATTTATTATTTCGCTCGGAATAATTGCACATTTTCACACAAAGCTGGATAACGGCAGAAAGAGACTGAAAGTTTGGAAAGAAATAAAAATTACTCACCTCGCTCGGTTGAATCTGGAATGGGGGAAGATACCAAAGGTTACTTACGGTGAAAATGATTTGCAAACAGCGAACGAAATTGATCTTAACATTACCGGAGATGAGTCGCTGCTCCAGCTTATAAATACTACAACATCTAAACAGTCCTCGTATCTTCTCAGAAGCTGGCTGTCCGGTCTCAGTCCGTCGTTAAGCGGAATTTTAATTAGGCAGAATTTAGTAAAAGAACTGATACCTTTATGCGGATTCAGAGACAAATTAATTCTGAATTCAAAGTACGCATCCAAGAGGGACTTTGACGGCAGCCGGGTCTCCATACTTTTAGCAAAGAGGAATGACGTGCCGAAATCATTCAAAATAATTTTTGCCTTTTTAACCATGCTGGCGCCGGTTAACTTAATTTTATTTCTTCTCTACCAGGAATCTCTTATCCCCGGCTACTGGATGGTGTCTGTAATAATTTATATCGGTCTTTATTATTACGGTAACAGGAAAGAAAAAGGCCTGGCGGATGAGGCCGAGTATTTTTCGGACGAGCTTGGAAAACTTTATACCGTCTTCGATTTTTTAGAGCGGTACAAGTACAAAGCGAACTCAGGTCTATTCAATTTATGCAGACCCTTCCTGGTATATAATGAACGGCCTTCGTATCTTATTAACAAATTGAAGAGCGCAGCCGAAATGTTGAAGATTAGAACCGGAAACCCTTTTGTGTGGAATTTAATAAGAGTAATCTATCCGGTTGATTTTTATTATAACATCAAGCTCAAAAAGTACAAAGCCGTTATCTCCGGTAGGCTCAATATCTGGCTTGACGCGTGGTATAACCTTGAGGCATTAAGCTCGCTGGCTAATTTTGCATTTCTGAATCCCGGTTATGTTTTTCCCGAAGTACAGGAATCAAACGACCGTATGGAGATTCAATTCTCCGGTAAAAATATCGGGCATCCTTTAATAAGGAAAGATAAGAAGGTTAGGAATGATTTTTTATTTAATCCAAAGGGTGAGATTGCAGTTATTACTGGTTCCAATATGTCGGGCAAGAGCACATTTTTAAGATCGCTGGGAATAAATTTGTCGCTTGCTTATACCGGGAGCGTTGTTGATGCAGAGACATTAAGAGTCAGTTTGTTCCGGACTGTTACCTGCATAAAGGTAAGCGACTCTGTAGTGGACGGCATTTCATATTTTTATGCGGAGGTAAGAAGACTAAAATTTTTACTGGATGAGGCGGAAAAGGAAAATTCGATTCCCGCTTTCTTTTTGATAGACGAAATTTTCAGAGGTACAAACAACGTTGAGCGGCTTAAAGGAAGCCTTGCGTTTATAAAGTCGCTGTCCCAAACAAGCGCTGCAGGTGCCGTTGCAACCCACGATCTTGAGCTTGTAAATCTGGCAGAGAAAATATCCAAAGTAAGGAACTACCATTTTAAGGAAGAGGTGAAAGAAGGGAAGATGATTTTTAATTACAAAATCAATCCGGGGCCATGCCCAACAACCAACGCATTAAAAATAATGCAGCTCGAAGGGCTGCCGGTTGAATAAATATTTTTTGCGCTGGAGAAAAATTTTATCAATGCTTTGAAAAATTCATTTAATTAATAACTCATGTTACGCAGGAATACATTTTGATGTCCGCATTGTCATTCCCACGAAAGTGGGAATCCATTTTTTATAATATTTTCGCATCTTGGATACCCGCTTTCGCGGGTATGACACTCAAGCTTTATAATTTTGCGTAATATGAATTAATAATAGGGAAATTATATGTCAAAGGAAATAAATGTAATTCAGTACGGCATAGGGCCAATCGGCTTGATGATTACGAGATTCCTTTCTGAAAGAGAGAGAATTAAAATAATCGGTGCGGTTGATAACGATCCTTTGAAGATCGGAAAGGATTTGGGCGAACTCGCCGGCATTCATCCGCTAAATATAAAAGTAGCTGGTAGTCTTAATTCTGCAATGGGAATAAAACCGGATGCAGTAATACTTACTACATCATCGAGTCTGGAGAAGATTAAGCCGCAGGTTCTAGAAATTCTCTCGCACGGCATTAACATTGTGTCTACCTGCGAGGAGCTTGTTTATCCCTGGATTACCAATCCGGCAGCCGCGAATGAAATTGATTCGGCTGCAAAGAAATGTAATGCGGCAGTTTTATCAACCGGGGTGAACCCGGGATTTTTAATGGACTTTCTGCCGCTTAGCCTAACCGCAGTATGCACGAAGGTAAATAAAATAACCGTCGAGAGAATTCAGGATGCTCAATTCAGGCGAATACCTTTTCAGAAAAAAATCGGTGCCGGATTAACAGTAGAAGAGTTCCATCAAAAAGTTAAAGAAGGCAGCATAAGGCATGTCGGCTTAACCGAATCGATTCACATGATAGCTTCCGGAATCGGCTGGCAGCTGGATAGAACGGAAGACAAAATAGAACCGGTTATAGCGGAGGAAACTTTTGCAAACGGCAGTCTGGTAATTGAGAAAGGCAGATGCCTGGGCGTTAAGCAGACAGGAAGAGGCTTAAAGGATAATACGGAAGTAATTACACTAAACTTTACTGCCTCCGTAGGTCAGCAGGAAACAGGAGAAAGAATTATTATTGACGGGACACCGCCCGTGGATTTAACTATTAAGAACGGGATTAACGGCGATACTGCAACCTGCGCCATTGCAGTTAACGCAGTTAGCCGGATTATTAATACCTCGCCCGGTTTAAGGACTATGGCCGACATTGAGCCGCTCACGTGCCTTTAATCTTTTTCTGTTATTTTTGAACTTTATTTTTTAAAACGGCGAGCAAGGATTTTAATGCAGATAAACAGCACACCGGTAATTTTAACTGCCTCCGGTTTAGAAGTTAATTACGGCGAGCAAATTGTACTTAACAAAGCCTCGTTATCAATACATGAAGGTGATAGAATTGGTTTGGTAGGAAGAAACGGCTCCGGAAAATCTACCTTCTTAAAAATTATTTCCGGGGAAATGAACCCCGATTCTGGTGAAGTTGTAAAGAAGAGAGGACTGATACTCGGCTACCTTCCGCAGGAATTCAGCTTGGATGCGGGTAGGAATGTATATCAAAATATTCTCGAGGGCGCGCACGATGTTATCGGGCTGATTAAAGAATATGATAAGCTGCCTCACCATTCCGAGAGAAGGCAAATACTGGAAGATCAGATTTTGCATCTTGACGGCTGGAACCTTGACACTAGAATTAAGATAGCAATGCAGTCGCTTAATGTTCCTGACGTTGAAAGGGATGTTAGGTTTTTATCCGGCGGCGAAAAAAGGAGAGTGGCTTTGTGCAAGGCTGTCATCTCCAGGCCCGATCTGCTCATCCTCGATGAGCCTACAAACCACCTGGATACGGAATCAATCGAATGGACTGAAGAATTTCTTGCCGGCTATTCCGGCACTTGTCTTTTTGTAACGCACGACCGTTATTTTCTCGACCGGATTGCAAATAGGATTGTTGAGCTGTCGAACGGTGTTTTTTATTCTCATGCCGGAAATTATACAGATTATCTAATCAACAAATCAATAAGGCTTGAGAACGAAGAGATAGAAGAAAAGAAAAGGCAAGGCTTTCTTCGCAGGGAGCTGGAGTGGGTACGGCGAAGCCCCAGCGCCAGGAGAACTAAATCCAAAAGCAGGCTCGATAATTTTAACGAGGTCTCCCAAAACTCCGGCATTCAAAAAGAGCTGGACGTTGAGCTCCTTATTCCGCCGGCGCCTAGACTGGGCAAGAAAGTCTTGAATCTGGTTAACCTGGAGAAAGAGATTGATGGACAGATTTTATTTAAGGAACTAAACATACTGTTCGAGCAGGGAAGAAAGCTGGGAGTAGTGGGTAAGAACGGGCTGGGCAAAACCACTCTTCTTAAAATTATATTGGGCGAACTTCAGCAGAGCGGAGGCAAAATTGAAATTGGCGACAATACAATTTTTAATTACGTGGACCAGTCACGCCTATTGTTGAATGAGGAAAAGACAGTGCTGGAAGAAATAGGCGAAGGCAGCGAAACCGTAAAGTTTGGCGATGAAAAAATAACAGTCTGGAAATATATGCGGCGTTTCCTTTTTACAGACGACAGAATCAATTCGAAAATTGAACGCCTTTCCGGCGGGGAAAAGAACAGGCTTCTGCTTGCAAAAATTTTTAAGAACGGCGGAAATTTCCTTATGCTGGACGAGCCGACAAACGATCTTGATCTTCCGACTTTAAGAATACTTGAGGAAGCATTGATCGGGTTCCAGGGCTGCCTGATTATTGTAAGCCACGATAGATATTTCTTAAACCGCATTTGCAGCAGCATTCTCGCCTTCGAAGGGAACGGCAAAGTTTATTTAAGCGAGGGCGACTATGATTATTATCTGGAGAAGAGAAAAGAGCGCAGAATGAACGACCCTTCCGTTAACTCTTCTAAAGAGAGAAGAGGAGATACCAGGGTTAAAGTAAAAGTAAGGAAGTTAACATTTAAAGAAAGATTGGAGCTTGAGTCGATCGAAGGAAAAATTCTTGCTGCGGAAGAAGAGATAGAAAAAACCGAAGCAGTCTTTACATTACCGGATTTTTATGAAAAGTACGCCGCCCAAACAAATGAGCTGAACAGTAAAATTGAAAAACTAAAAGAGGAAGTAAAAAGACATTACCAGAGATGGCAGGAGTTGGAGGATATTAAGAATACAGGTGAGTAAAATTCGAGATATTCGATTATTTTTAAATTAAGTATAATTAGGAAGCGTGTATAGCGGCAACCACATTTTTGAGACGAATTTAATCTTGAACAACTATATCGGTTTTATCAATTTCGACTAAATTATTTTTAGTTATCAGAGAAATAATTTTAGTTAAATTATTATCGAGGATTTTGATTAATTCAGGATTGGGGATATTGCCTGTTTTTACCATAATAAGTTTTGGAGGTTCAGATTTTATTAAGAAAGAATCTAAAAAATCATTGTCTTTACTAACAATTACCCTCTTATCTTTGATTGCTAGCTTAATAATTTGTCTATCTTTAGTTTTATTTTTATCCTCTAGTTCAAGGGTGTGGATTGAATCAAAGCCCTTCAAATTGAAAAAGTCTGACAATGACTTAAGTAATTGAGCATCAATTAAAAATTTCACGATGCGATTTTATGGATACTTTTAATATGTGAAAGTTTAGCAGCATATTCTAAGCATGCTAAAAAATCTTCCCTTTCCAAATCGGGATAGTCTTTAAGTAATTCATCCATAGTCATTCCCGATGCTAAAAGTTCAAGCAAGTTTTCAACCGGATATCTTAACCCGCGTATTGTAGGCTTTCCATGGCATATTTCCGGATCAATTGTGATTCTGTCCAATAAACTTTTCTCTCTCTTATTTTTCATATGTTATTAAAAACCTTTTAATAAAGTTATAGTAAAATTATCAGCTCTTATTACATGTTAAAGTCTTATCGTGATTAACATACCGAAAACATACAACAAACACAATAAATTAAATTTCCCATAGAGCTTAAATTGGAAATACACTTTTGCCGATTAAAATATATTTATTTTTACAATTTCATAAGTAAGTCTATATTGATTTAAATAATGTTTCTCCGGTGCTCGAGAATTCTAAGAGTAAAATTTTTTTGTTGAATTTAAGTAAGCTCACATAAAATTACCGCATAACTAACCTGAAAACTTAATCAGCTTAAAACCATTACAAATTTTTTTGGTAAATGAAAAAGTTCTTGACAGTTTATCTCCTCCTCCGTATTTTATAAACAAAAAAAGAGGAGACTTTAGAATGAGCAGGTTTAACACTCTTGTTGTTTCTGCCATTCCTTCTACTGTGCAAGCTTTCCGAGAATTTTCCCACACTGATGACACAATAAAACTGACCCACAGATGTTACAGCGATATACTCGATAATTCGGCTTTACTTTGTGAAAAGTATAAAGTTGTTATTCTGGATGACGGCGTTGCGACCAAGCAAGAACAAAATGAAATAAATAAATATTTAACCGGGCAGGTAAGACAAAAGATAATATTGCTGACCCAAAGCTTTGACAAACCTTATCTGGATTTTCTTATACATAACGGTATTGCCGGAATAATAAGCAAAAGGGCGGAAATGGATATAATAAAAGAAGGGATTATAAATGTAAGTAAAGGGAAATCATTTTTGTGCGGTACCATCAAGGGAATAGTATTTAGTCCTTTACCGGTTATTGACATACCCAAATTAAGCAAAAGGGAAAAGGAAATTATATGCGGAGTGCAGGAGGGAAAAAGAAATAAAGAAATTGCCGGGGAACTATTTTTAAGCCCGCGTTCTGTTGAAACGTATAAACAGAGAATTAAAAAGAAACTTAATTTAAAAAGTGTAAATGAAATTTTGTTTATAACATTTTGGAATATCCTTTCGGCAGTTCTTCCACTTCTCTTCCTTGTAAGTGATGCCCTTACATAAATGTAGGGTAGCCCTATATTGACAGGGGAAAAATAATTGCTTAGGTTCCACTTAGGAAAGTACTTAAACTTAAAAGTATAAATAAAAGGGCGGCTATTGTACTTAGAAGGAACTAATATTACCGGAATCGCAGCAAATCAAAAAAGCTTTTGGTTCTATACAAGTCAATTCATTACTATTCTTCTTGCGGCAATATTATTATATGCCGGGATAAATAAGATTATTGATCCATCCGCTTTAATTGAAAACCTGTCTTCATTATTTAAATTCTTAAATGAAAATTTACTTATAATAATTGCAGTAATATTACCATTGATAGAAATAGGATTGGGAATTTTACTGCTGGCAAGTCAGTACAATACAAAAGTAAAAAGGTATAGAAGGAAGGTAAACCTAACCGTAGCAATTTTATTCGGAGTGTTCCTAGCGTACAGTATTTATGGCTATGCAATGGGAATGAGCGATGACTGAGGATGTTTTGGAAATTCACTCAAATCTGATTTTAACATGAATATGGTAACAAGAAATTCTTTACTATTTCTTTCAACAATTTTAAGTTATTTCTTCGCATTGCTTAAAAAATCAAAATAACGCTATGAGAAAAATTATATATATAATACTTATTGCTTTTTCTATCTTGTTACTAGGTTGTGCAGACAAAACAAATAATAATAAAGAAGTTTCATTTAATGATAATGAAAATAAAAATGAATATTTTGAGACAATAAACAAAATAAAAATAGATATTAACAATGCTGACAGCACTAAGATATATTCAGCAATAAAATTATTTGAAGTTAATGATACTACTCTACTTATCCTTGATGTTTACAGTTCTTCATTGTACATGATAAGTAATCAAGGCAGAATTATGAAAAAAATAGGTGGAAAAGGGAATGGTCCAGGAGAATTTCAATTTGTATCTGATTTTACTCTTGATAACTTAAAAAATATTTATGTTTTGGATGGTTTAGGAGGAAAAGTTGGGAAATTTGATTCGACAGGCAAATTTATCAAAAATTACTTTGTTTCATTTACACAACGAATTCCATGGAAAATTCAATTTTTCAATAATCAATTTATTATTAGTGCAGAAAAAAACTTAAGTGATGGTTCTACATCTGCAAATTATGATTTTTTGGATTATTCAGATATTTCATACTTAAATGTTTATGATAATAATTTTAAATATAAGTTTAGTTTCTTTCACCCGGTTAAAAAATTAGAAAATACCCAGGGAATATTAAATAGGGAATGGGATACTTTTGCACCATTTACTATTATCAAGAACTCGCTTATTGCATCCCAGCAAGATGGGTTTTATGCATTATATTTATTTAATAATAATTATAAAACAATAAAAGAAATTAATGTTAAGACTGATTCATTTAAAAATATAAATTTAAATGAAGTAAAAGGGATAAAGATTCTTTCCAACAAAATGCCCAATATATCCGAAGAAAAAATTGGAAAAATTATTGGTAATCATTCTGTCCCTCTCAAGATATTTTATGATCAACCTTATTTATTAATTGAAGTTCGAAATCCCTTGCCAAATTATTTTCCCGAATATGCAAAAGATTATAATCCCACTTTTCACATTGATGTTTTTGCTTTTGACAACGGAGAGTTAAAACCACTAATATCAAATATTGCAAACCAAGGAAGATTAATTGGAATCGGTAAAAATCATTGCTTTTATTTTGAAGTGCAAAATTCTAAGAACATTTATGAAAATAAATATTTTTTTATTTATAAAAAGAAATTAAAGCTATAAGAACAAGTATTCCAAGACTAAGATATTATAATGTGTATCGTTTATTATAAAAAATAAAAAAAGAAATATTCATAATGAAAAAATATCTTTTTATGATTCTATTTGTAATAATATCTATTGTTGCTTTTAATTCTTCAGCTAAGGCCGATAAATTATACAATGGTAAATCAACAATTGATCCCAATACCGGTATGATCATAAGTCAATGTCTCCAACAATTTAATCAAGACTGCTATTGTTTATGGAGAGATTAATTTTAGCTTTTATCAATTTATAATAGGAGTAAAAAATGCAGAACAAAATCACCAAAGCCGTTTTAGTTTTATTATTAACTATTTTTGCATCTACGTTAAAAATTGACCAATCAACAACGTCGGCTAGCCCCATTTATCTTCCTGGATGGAAAACAATAGTTCAACCAGGTTATTTTTATGTTTGCTCATGTCCAACACTTCCTTATCCTCAATGCATGTGCTTATTTACGGATTAATTTATTATATAATTATTATGGTATTGACGTTTAAATCTTTGTTTTTTGTGTCATGATATTTTGAATTTGTTTCTCCATTATCCATCTACCGTCAAACATCTTCCATTGCGGCTTGCAGCGCTAGGTATTTAACGGTGAGTTTTTTTGAATAAAAAAAGAATATCTATTTTACTTCGTATTGTTTTAGTATTTATAAACAAATTATTAAGTAATGTTTATTAACAAATAAAAAAGGAGTACCTATCATGAAAAAAGTTATTTTTATGCTTCTATTTGTAATAATATCTATTGTTGCTTTTAATTTTTCTGCTAAGGCCGATAAATTATACAATGGTAAAACAACAGTTGATCCTTATACTGGTATTGACGTGTGTGTGTGTCCTCAACTAATCAGACAGGGCTGTTATTGTTTGTGGAAAGATTAATTTAAACTTTTTATCAATTTATACTTGGAGAAAAAAAATGAAAAAAATTATAATCAAAGCTGTTTTAGTTTTATTATTAACTCTTTTGGCATCTACTTTAAAAATTAAACAATCGACGGCATCAGCTGGTAGTATTTATTCTCCTGGATGGAAAACAGTATATTATCCAGATTATTATGTTTGTTCATGTCCTCGTTCATATTCGATTGATTGCAAGTGTTTAATAAAAACTGATTAATTCATTATTGTTCAGTTATTTTTTAATTCAAGGTATTTGATTACTAGGCTTTATAAAGTAATTAAAATTACATTTAATTAATTACTGATGTTACGCATAGAAGCATTTTGATAACAGGAATTGTCATTCCCCCGAAAGTGGGAATTCATTTTTTGCACATTTTCGCATAGTGGATACCCGCTTTCGCGGGTATGACATGCGCACTTTAACAAACTGCGTAACATCACTTAATTATATAAATAAGATATCTTTTTCATTACGACAATTTATTCATGTTAATAAAAATAAATGGGATCATTTAGCGAAAGAGAATAATAGTAATATTACCATTTGAATTTTATCGTTTAGATCCATCTCCTTTGAGATGAATCTATTAAAAGTAGAGAAATTATGGAAATTAAAAAACGTATATCTTCGAAAATTAATTCAATATTTTTCTTAGTATTAATAATAATTAGTACCATTTATATCATTAAAAATTTTTTCAATCTAAAGACAATTAGTTCTGTTAAATCGGAAAATGAGCTGTTATTATATTCTGTCGATTATTATAAAAGCGATAATTCATTGCAGAATAAGGTAATAGGAACGAGATTAAATTTGAATTCCCTATTATTTCTAGGGGGAAAAAATCATTTTGATTATCAAAAGTACAAAATTATAATTATTGCTGATATTGGTTCATGCCAGTTATGTTATAAACAAGCTACTTTCTTTTATGAAAACTATATTAAAAAATTAAAACTAAAAGACAGAATTGATTTATGTCTAGTTATACCTTCAAAAAATGTGGTGTATGCCAATAATGCATTTCATGATATTATTAACAAAGGAATATCAGTCTTTGTGGACACAAGTTTTATTTTTAGTAAAGATTTAGGGGTCCCAACAAAAAATGCTGCAGTATTATTTCTGAATGCAAACAATATTTGTGTATATAGTTATATTATTGAAAAAGATAATGTGTCAAAGGAATCAAACAAATCTAATATGTTTAGAAATATAATAAATAATTCTGATGACTTAATTATTCGTAAAAAATCTAAAAAATAATTATGGGCACTTCTAAAAACCATTAAAAAATTTAGTGCGAGATAAATAATTTTTGTTATATTAATAAAAGCAATAACAATAAAAAAGATGAGAGTAAAGTAATGAAGCAGCCGGGACAAAACAGTTTTTTCGACGAAGATAACAGGCTAACA
>JAKAJV010000005.1 GCA_021813585.1 Bacteroidota bacterium
CGATTCGATCGGGAAGGTACCCGGTTCGAATTTTTGTTTCTATAGTTCTTTTTATAATTTATTCATTTACCCAAGTAGTTTTAATCTTCGGGGTGTAGCCCCGATATAATCGGGATAGACTCCGCCCGGTTAGCGCGTCCCGATTCGATCGGGAAGGTACCCGGTTCGAATTTTTGTTTCTATAGTTCTTTTTATAATTTATTCATTTACCCAAGTAGTTTTAATCTTCGGGGTGTAGCGCAGCCCGGTTAGCGCGCTTCGTTCGGGACGAAGAGGTCCCCGGTTCGAATCCGGGCACCCCGACATGAATTTTTTCACTTACATATTATTTAGTGAGAAGTTAAGTAAGTATTATATCGGACATACAAACAATTTAGATCGAAGATTTCTGGAACATAACCATAAACAATGTTCTTCTACAAAAGCAGGCGTTCCTTGGAAATTGGTTTTTTCAAAAGAATTTTCCAACAACTCAGATGCAGTAAGACTTGAATTGAAACTTAAGTCAATGAAAAGTAAAAAGTATATTGAGTGGTTGATAAATAATTCTTAAGAACAGCCCGGTTATAGCGTCCCGATTCGATCGGGAAGGTGCCCCGATTAGATCGGGGCACCCCGACATGAATTTTTTCACTTACATATTATTTGGTGAAACATAGAATTAAATTATGGCACAAAATCATACTTTCGATATAGTTTCCGAAATTGATCTGCAGGAAGCTGATAACGCAGTAAACCAGGCAATTAAAGAGATCCATCAGCGCTATGATTTAAAAGATTCCAATACCGAAATTGAGCTGAATAAAAAGGATAAATTTATTTCCATTAATACAAAGGATGATTATTCTTTAAGATCGAGCGTTGATATTCTTCAAACAAAATTCATCAGGCGCGGAATATCAGTTAAAGCGCTCAAGCTTGAAGAACCCGAACCGGCAGCAGGCGGCAGGCTTAAACAAAAAATCGACCTCCAAAGAGGCATATCAAAAGAAAACGCCAAGATTATTACCAAGATGATCAAGGACTCCAAGCTGAAAGTTAACGCGCAAATTCAAGATGAGCAAGTTAGAGTTCAGGCTCCTAAAATTGACGACCTACAGGCTGTAATAAAATTAGTAAAAGATGCCGACCTCGATTTTCCTACTCAATTTGTAAATATGAAATAGCTGCTATTCAGCATATGCTTGCCTGGACTTTTCCTTTCCCGGCGCATCGGATTAAATTTCCTAATGCAAGCAATTATAAAAATAGGATTGCAAATCTTACTTTTCTTTAGCTTCGGTAAATAAGGAATTAGTGGAGTAAACTCTGAACTGCACCATCTTCTGCCTAATCTTTTTTATCAATTCAAAAACCAGGTTCTCATACTCCAAAACTTCGCCGGAATTTAGAATCTTCCCGGACTTGTCTGCAACAAATCCCGCTACCGTATTATATTCATCGGAGTAAGGAATTTTAACCGTAAAAATTTCGTTGAAGTCGTCAACCGTCATTGATCCCAGTACATAATATTTCCCGTCGGGCAGTTTGCTGTATTCCCTTATTCTTGCTTTACTGTTGTCCCATATATCACCGACAATTTCTTCGAGGATGTCTTCTATAGTTATTATGCCCTCGGTGCCGCCGTATTCATCTGTAACTATTGCAAGCCTCTCCCCCCTATTTTGCATCTCTCTTAGAATTTCGGAAATCAATTTTGTTTCGGGGACGAAATATGCAGGCCGGACTAGGCTCTTTATCGATACGGATTTTTCATCGAGTAAGGATTTCATAAAATCTTTTGAGTGAATAACTCCTACAATATTATCGACTGTATCTACGTACACCGGAATTAATGAATGATTTATTTTAAGAATATCCTTTGCATTCCCTTGAATATCATCATTCATTTCTATAGCAACCATTTCGATTCTAGGTATCATTACCTCGTTGGCATGAAGATCGTTAAATTCAAACAGGTTCTCTATTATCTTATGTTCGGTTTCGTTTATCGCCCCGGTCTTTACACCTTCGGAAATAATAATTCTTATTTCATCTTCGGAAAAACGCGTTTGGGAGAAATCAGTTTTTTCCTTAATAGCAGATATGATTAAATTGTTGAGACCAGTTATCCATTTAACCGGGTATTTTAATACTAGATTAATGAGCAGCATCAATTTAACAGTTGACTTGGCCAGCCCTTCCGAGTACTTAAAGCCGACTGCTTTAGGAAGCAGAACTCCAAGTACAAGAATGAAGAATGAGGAAAAAATCAATGCAGCTAAAAAAGAAATTTCGATTGAATTGTATTCGAGAATTATAACTTTGGAATTTATTAATACCGGCGACAGATATTTAACGGCAATATAGAACGACAGAATTGCGGCAGCAGATAACAATACCGCAGTTATTACCTGCACACTGCCGAAAAAAACATTCGGGTCGTTCTGTATGCTTTCAAATGCTTCTGCAGTCTTGTCCTTCTTCTCTTTCAGTTCATCAATTCTATTCCTGCCAAAGGAAGCTATAGCGATCTCAACGGCAGAGAAAAAGCCTGCCATCGAAATTATAAATATTACAACTAGAATTTCTAACAACATTTTCTTAAATTTTTATATAGTTATTTTATTTTGAAGTTTAATCATCTTTTATTGTTTCAAAATTAATCAATTGTGCAAAAAAAATCTCCCGGCTTATATCGGTTTAACTGCCGGTCTTCTTTCGTTTAAACCGTTACTTGAAAGTGTGGGGATTGAATGCTATTTTCATTAAAACCAAAAGCAAAAGTATTGTTACTACCTTCATATGCGTAAAACTGAAAAACTCTTTAATCAATAAATTGATGAATTATAACTATGAATATAAGCTATAATTTTACTGAGAAAAAGTTTGTAGTAACCGGAGCCACTTCCGGTATAGGAAAGGAAGTTGCTTGCTCGCTTGCAGAAGCGGGCGCAACAGTGCTGGCAATAGGCAGGCGAAGTGAAAGGCTTGATGAGTTAAAGGATTTATACGGCGATAAAATTATTCCCGCACCGCTAGACGTTAACAATTTTGTTTTGTTGAAAGCCGCTTTGGAAGATTTTGCTCAATCCGGCTATATTAACGGAAGTCTCCATGCTGCGGGGATAAATAAATTTACCCCGCTAAGGGCATTTAACTGGACCGATGCGGAAAATATTCTAAAGACCAGTTTGTATGCCGGTATTGAAATGGTAAGAATAATATCTTCCAAAAAGAATTCTGCAGAAAAAGGCTCTCATGTATTTATCTCCTCTGTTGCCGGTATAAAAGGCGAGTTAGGATTCACCGCATATTCGGCCGCTAAGGCAGGGGTAATAGGCGCGGTGCGTTCCATGGCTCTTGAACTAGCCATTAAAGATATTAGGATTAATGCAATTACTCCCGGCTGGCTGCCGACTGAAATGACAGATTCCATTGAAGCCAGGTATCCAGGCAGGATAGATACAATTAAGCTGCAGCATCCCCTGGGAATAGGAAGCGTTGAGGATGTATCGAACTTAGTTTTATTCTTGTTAAGCGATGAATCGAAATGGATAACAGGCTCTAATATTGTTATTGACGGTGGTTATTCTATCAGATAGTTTCATAATCTTATTAATTAACTCATGTTACGCAAAATTATAAAGCTTGAGTGTCATACCCGCGAAAGCGGGTATCCAAGATGCGAAAATATGATAAAAAAATGGATTCCCACTTTCGTGGGAATGACAATGCGGACATCAAAATGTGTTCCTGCGTAACATGAGTTAATTAATTGATAGAAAGGCCGTAAGATTTGGTAAATAAAAAAGCCATCCACATTTAATCGGGATGGCTTTTTAACTGAGGTCTTCAGAGGTTTATTTCAATAATACCATTTTCATAGTTTTAATATAACTTCCGGCAACAATCCTATAAATGTAAGCACCGCTGGCCACCTTCTGCCCGAACTCATTATCCCCATTCCACTGAGCGGAATATGTACCGGGCTGCTTTTCGGAATTTATTAATGTCTTTATTTCCTGGCCAAGCATATTATAAATCTTTATGCTTACAAAAGACGTCTTCGGTATTTCATAATTTATAACCGTGCTCGGGTTAAACGGATTAGGATAATTCTGTGAGACGCTGAATTCTTTCGGAATTACGCTGCCTTCGTTTTGCTGCTCAATACCGGTTACACCTAGAACAATCGAAGGGCCTGTCATTGCATCGCCGCCGTTTATCCTGTATACTGTTTTGATGACCGAGCCGACTGCCTTTTGAAGGCCACCCAGTTTCAAAACAATGTTACCCGGATTTACGGTACCGCTGTTATTCATCCCGGAAGTAAATACAAACTCTGCAGTTCCTTTTGATAGTTCCGTTGCATTTACAAAATAACCCGGCGCAACAACGACCTGTTTAAACGTCTGGTAACTAATCTTACCCGGATCATATTTGAACAGCACATCCAGCCTGTAGACATTCTGCGCACCGACTATGCTTACAGGCAGGGTTAGCAGGCCGTTCTTATCGTAGTTATTATTAGCAAAGAAAACCGATCCGGAAGAAGCCAGCGCCGGAGAAGGAGGCGTAGGCCACGAGCCGTTTATAATGTAATAAAGGATTGCATACATATCCCAGCTATCTATATGTCCGTTGCCGTCTATGTCTGCATTTATTGAATCTTGCTGAGTTAATGTAACAGTGCCGTCAAGGTAATCCTGCAAAAAGATTATGTCGTTCATATCTACAACATAATCGCCGTTGGCATCGCCCTTAACAGGGGGAGGCGCTATGGTATAAGTTATCGTATCCGGAGCTACAGTAAACAGGCCAGGTGTTTCATTTGCCAGGAAGTATGTGCTGTCTCCGGTTATATAAGTCTGTCCGGCTGTACTAGCCACAACCCTAAATACAATTTTAAATATCAGGCTGTCAGTATTAACCGAGTCGATCGGATTGAGGCCCAGGCCGATCATATCTACAATGCCCGGGCTTGTCTGCTGGAAGTAAACTACCCAGCCTTTCTGATTAATAAGCGTTCCCGATCCGTAAAAAGCTGTTTGATATTGCAGCTTTGAAGGATCGAACAAGAACCTGCTCTGGAATTCGTTGAATCCGCCGTTACCGTTTAAATTAATTTTAACCGGAACGAACACAGTTGAGCCTGTATATGTAGTTATGTTGCCTATTTTGGCCGTGTACAGCCCGCTTAAAGTAACAAATGCATACAATGAAAAATGATCGGTAGAAAAAGTGAATGTAGGATGATTACTGAATGCCGGATTATGGGCCATATATGTGCCGGTTACAACTTCCCAGCTGTTTGTAGAAGTATTGAATCTCATTACGCGGGTGCTGTCGTTAAATCCCGGTATTCCGCTTACATCTATAGTAACAATTACGTTAAAGGTATAGTTAGAAAGCCCGGTAGCAGAAATATCCAGGTAAACGGCATTAGTGGAATCACCCGGAGGAGGGGGCGTTCCGTTGGGAAGAGTAGGAATTTGAGAAACATTTATTTGAGCGTGGGTGCTGTCTGGTAAATATGTAAAGTTCAACGAAACATCAGTACCGGGAATATATATCTGATGATTAAGAGCCGAAGTATCGACCGAAACTTGAGTAGGCTGACCTATCCAGGGATTGTAGCTTACGTTTGTACTAACTGAGTCTCCTAGTCCGCTTGGATTTGAAGCTGCCTTTGGACCCTGAACGCTGCCCCACCAGTTATGCGTAGCATTTAATACGGTTGATGAATTATTTTTTATTCCGTATGAAGTATTTCCTGTAAAATTATTACTGTCGGTCTGTATATAGCTTGAGGTAAAGCTATCAGTACTATCAATTCTCATCCCGTTTTTGTTATTGTAGAAATTATTTAGTTCAAGAGAGATATTACCGGTTAATGTCCTCGGATTGTAGAAGATTAACCCGGTGCCGTTATAGGCGGAACTATTAATTTGACTAAACGTGTTGTTTGAAATAGTAAGATTATAACTCGGTCCGCCGATAAGCAGCCCGAATCCAAGCAAATTATTGAATTGATTATTGGAAATAGTTCCGGTTACACCGTAAAGATTAAAGCCGTTGCCGGTTGAATCCTGGTTAGTAAAAACATTACCCGTCATCGAAACAACGCCGTAGCCTGGTGAAAAATTATTTCCTACTTGAACGTTCGGCGCTTCGTACCCGTCTGCATGTTTCAAATAATCCAGCTTGTTATTGGCAAAGGTAAGCAATCCCGGGGTTTCAAAATACATGTCGTTTACTTGATAGAAATAGTTGTCTTCTACAGTTACCAGATTATTGCTGTTTGAATAATCATTTATCGCATAAGCATTACCGGTAAATTTAAAACCGTTTATTACCACAGTTAAAGGTGAACCCGGCGTTGAGACAATGTTAATAATTGTTCCCGAAGGCGCAGTTAGTATTGCTTCGCTGCCCCGCAAGCCGTTGCCGGCTATTCCGGCATTCTGACCGAACAACGAAACAGACTTATGATTAATCGTTAAATTTTCTGTGTATGAACCTGCAGCAACGTTAACTGTGTCGCCGTTGCTTGCGTTATCTATCCCCCGCTGCACTACTGTATCTGCGCCGGTATTGCTTACAAAAAGATTATGCGCTTTAAAAGTTACCAGTCCTTCGGTAATGTCGTCCATCTTGTGGTCTATCTTATCTTCAATGGCAAACAATTGAGATAATGAAGCTGAGCCAGGATTAACTCCATCAAAAGTATTACCGGTACTTGCGTCAATATTTGCACCGCTTACTGCGGAAATATCATACTGACAGCCGGTAAATGCAGTATTAGTTATTGGAGAAATATTTGCACTTGTATTTCCGTATTCCAAAATTCCGGCAGCAGTAGCTCCTACAACGGTATAATTAAAATGTAAAATTGATGAGTTGTTAACACTTCCGGTTACAGAACCTCCTCCCATGTTCCAAACCAAAAATCCATTCTGAGCAATAGCAGAAGTTGGCCCGGCGCCGCTGATAAGACAGCCGTTAACCGTAACTGTTATAGTGCCCGGATTACTTCCGCTTCCGTTCCCGTCAATTGCATCAATTCCATTTTTCTGAAATCCGCTTATGCTAGTATTTAATAATGATAAATTGGAAGTCTGGCCCGTGCCTGCATCAACTGCTATACCTTGGCCGGTTTGATTTCCGTTAATTGTATAAATTCCTGTAACAGAACAATTGATGATTGAGCCGGAAGAGGCATTCCAGAAAACAATGGCATCGGCCCCGCCGGCGCCTGGAGCGGATGAAGTACTATTTACCGTGAATCCGTTTAATTCTATACCGCTGGAGGTATTTACAAAAACTACAACACTCATGTTAGGAGTATATTTATGCCCTACACCGGTAGCAAATAGGGCGACCGGACTTATTATTGAGTTCCCAGCCCCGGCACCGATTATAGTTAAATTTGTCTTGCTTACAATTGAAACGTCTCCGGTATACGTACCAGCAGCCACCAGTATTGTATCTCCGGAGGAAGAGCTGTCGATCGCTGTCTGGATTGTTGCCCATGCAGTATCCGGATAAGCTGCTTGAGCTTTTGTATGAGCATCGCTTCCCGTAGAGCCGTTTACGTAGTATGTAGCTGCAAATAACTGCCCTATAATTAATATTGTAGCTATTATAAAAAATTGAACTACTCTTGTAAACTTTTTCATTTTTAATTCCCTTCAAAAACTCTTAAATAATACCATTGTTAAAATCTATATTTACGGCGACGAGGTTTAATGAAACGGCGGCGCCCGGTTTATAAAATTATTACTTCAACAAAATCATTTTCTTTGTTTGGGAATAATTTCCGGCAACAACGCGATATAGATATGTACCGCTTGTTACTTTGTCACCTAAATTGTTATCACCGTTCCACCGGACGGAATAAGTGCCTGCGCTTCTCTGTTCGTTAACAAGCGTCTTTATTTCCTGTCCCAGCATATCGTAAACTTTTATTGTTACAAAAGATGCCGAAGGGATTGCATACTTAATCGTAGTTGAAGGATTAAACGGATTCGGATAATTCTGATATACCTCGTAGTTATCCGGGATAGAACTGCTAGTTGAATTATTCTCCTTTATGCCGGTTACTGTAAATGTATAAGCCGGTCCTTCTTTAAATTGAGAATCATTAATTTTATAATATGTCTTTACAACAGTACCGTAAGTAGGAATTCCGTTAACAAACCTTAAAATTATTTTACCCGGGTTAACATTCCCTTCCAAATTATTTGCAGTGGCAAAGATAAACATCGCCGTGCCAGGCGCCATTTCTTTAGCACTTACCACATTCCCCTTGCCGGTTACCATTTGCGCAAACGACTGGTAGCTTAATACGGACGGATCGTACTGCATCATAACCTGCAGAGTATGCACATTGGAAGCATCGGAAACTGTGATCGGTACATCTACAGTGCCTTGCTCTTTGTAAAATATATTCGGTATCTGCAACGCACCGCTCGCATACATATTCGGCAAATAAACCGGCCAGCTGCCGTTCAATACATAATATTCAATGTAATAAACGTCAGTCATTGTAATATGGCCGTCGAGGTTTGCATCGGCATTTATAGCGGCCTGCCCGGTTAAGAAAGGAATTGACAGATCGTTCAATACCGTAAAGGCATCTGCAGCAGTAACGGTGTAATCCATATTAGCATCGCCGCGCACGGTAGAAGGAACAACCGGCACAGTATAAGTAACAACTCCGTTCTGAACATTAAATACCGAGAAGACTGCATTCGCCGCCCACTCGGAAGATACGCCTGTAAGACCTGCGGTATCCGCGGCAGCATCTACTACTGTAAATCCTAAGTTAAACAATGTTCCGCTGGTGGTAATAGCCGTACCTCCGAATTTTGCAGCGGCAAATTTAATTACCCGGTAAATCCCGGAGACTGAAGTATCTGCGTAAGAAACTAGCCAGCCGTTCGAGTTGAACAGGGTTCCTGTCCCATCGTCAAAGTAATTAAATTTAATCTTAGTTGAATCGTAATAAATTCTTCCCTGCAGTGTTGTATAACTTTGCGGGGTGTATATCTGCAGGTTAACAGGTATTGTAAAACTAGAACCGGTAAGAGTAGTAGCATCGTTAATTACTATTGTAGGCGTACCGTTATTCCATCCGGTAATGTTTACATATCCCAAAGAATCGGTCCCAGGATAATCGGTAGAATCGAATATTGCATTATTAACATCCGAGACCGAAGCAGCGTTAAAGAATACGTTGTTTGTTGCATCTACATCGTTACCGCTTGTATTACCCGAAAAATCCTTAAGCGAAATTGCATACCGCAACGGCGGAGGAGCGGGAGGCGAATATGAAAATCCTCTGAATATACTGTTGGATAATTTAACTCCAGATGGATCTGCTAGCCTTCCGGTTGTAACATTACCGCTGCCGGTAATAAGAACGCCATAATTAGTTCCGTTGCCGAAAATGTTAAAACCTCTAAATACAGGATTAATTACTTTTCCGAAGATATATAACCCGCCTACCACGTTACCTTTAAGCTCGAAGGTTCCGTTAAAGCTGGGGTTCACAATGTAAGTTGTATCTGCAGCGGAATTGATTCCCTGAATATCAGTCATCAAAACAATTCCACGATGGGAATTCGAATCGGCGGCAACAGTACCGCTAAAGGAAAGTCCTGAAATTGTATCCTGAACATTCGGGTCTGCATCCCAATGCGGGTGGATATGCATACCGTCGTAGTTCAATGAGAAATTTCCGTCGACGAACGAATTATTATAAGATTCATTTACGTTTAATCCGTAACGAGTATTTGATCTTGCTGTTAAATCATTATACGTACCGTTCGAAACCAGAGTGAAGTTAAAGCCATCATTATAATTATTATTGGCAGTTATATTGTTAATAGTAATATTCTGGCATCCTTGTAAAAGAATACCGCCATATAGACTTGAATGTTCCGTATTGTTTGCATCAAAATTTGAACTTGAAATATTAAGATTAGTTACGCTAATTAAATACGCTCCCCAAGCATTATTGCCGGTTGCAATTATGTTTGAAAGAGTTAAATTGCTAACAGAATATGCTATTACACCGGCACCTGCGCTTGTAGTATTAGTTGCAGTAAAGTTTGAAATATTTACATTATTTGAAGTGATTGTAAATTTAAGAACCGTTGCCAGTCCCGAACCTATAATTGTAAGGTCGTTGTCGTTAACAGTTATTCCATGCAGATCGTGTCCCACTGTGTAATTACCGGCAGCAACGTATATTATATTGCCGGAAAGCCCGGACGCAACAGATGAATCGATAGCATCCTGCAGATATTTAAAAGGATTTAACAGCGAACCATCACCCAAATTTGGATTCGAAGCATTTACATAATAAGTATTGTGCTGTGCGAAAACTGCTCTAATACTATGATTTGAATTTACTCCTACAAAGGTATAGCTGGTAGTTGAATCTACTTTTACACCATCAACGATAACGCTGTCTATAATATAACCTGAGTTTGCAGCAATTGTGAATGCATGGTTAGAACCGCCGGAGACTAAAATAGTCCCCGAGGGTGATATAGTTCCGCCAGCGCCGGCAGATGCCCAAATCGTATCGGTATTTACCGGATTAACAGCGAATGAAACTGAGATGGTATGGTTTGCAGTAACATTTAAGAATTGATATGACGTTACTGCCCCTACGGAAACACTATCAACCAAAACGTTAGAGACATGGTAACCGGAATTAGGTGTAATGGTAAAGCTTTGATTGCCTCCATTTAAAACGGCTACACTTCCTGAAGGTGATATCGTACCTCCGGCTCCTGCAGAGGCAAGTATAGTATCGGTAACAGCCGGAGCCGTACTGGCAGTAGTAAATGTGCCGCTTACCCAAGCTGAAGAATCAGAACCGGTTTCAACTCGAACTCTATAGTAATAAGTCGTACCGGATGTTACGGCTAATCCGGAATATTCACCTGCAGTAATACCGCTTGTATTTACCAAATTTGGGGAAAAACCTGCGTTAGTCGCTATTTGAATATGGTAACTTCCGCCGGAAGGAAACGCAGTATTCAAATGCCAGAAAATATTTATAGGATTTCCGTAAACAGAGCTTGAACCGTTTGGATAATCCAAAATCGGGCTCGGAAGCCCCTGCGCCATAACTAAGGAAGCGTGAAAAAATACACCAATAAACAAAAGCAACAAACTAAAATAGTTAAGCTTTGCTCTCATAGATTCCCTCAATTCTTTTTATTATAATTTTAAGCAAATCCATAATATAAATTTTAAAGCGGCTGCAATAGATAAGACTTACAATTAATAATAAAAACAATACAGCATGTTTTTATCTATCTGCCGTCTTTAAATTTATTTTAATTAATATTTGAAAATAGAAAAACCGAAAAAGTATTTAGAATTAAAGATATCGTTCCGCAACGAAAGAAATTTTTGTAAGGTTACTTAAAAATATAACCTGCACTTAAAAACGGTACTAATATTGCAATTAATGTTCAAACTCTTAATAGAAATTCTACACTTAGCAATTATAAACGATAAAAGGTACATAAATCCGATAAAAGGGAAAACAATTTTTGTTAGCCGGAAATGAAAATTTTCTTCTTGTTTAATAAATCACCTTAAGCAATCCCCCGGCACAACGGAGTAGTGGAGTAATGTCCTCCGAAGGCGGATCAGCCTCTGGCTGAGAATATTTATATTTACTCCAATATTCCAGCCAAAGATATTTGCAATTTTTGATTAAAGATACTCGATGCTTGATACTGGATACTCGATTTCTTATCCAGTATCCAGTATCTGAGAGATAAATTCTTAGATTTAGTTTTGAAGGAATCCAACATTCCAATACTCCAAGAGTTGGTTTTGCATAAGGTAATTTAATAAGTAATGTTACGCATGATTCTTACCCGTACTCTTAATCAGATTAAATCGAGTAAGATTACGATCGCTCTCTCATCCGTTAAGCCAGTTTTTTATATCCAAAATTAAATCAATTTTATTAACAATTTTAACATAAGAGTACTGTTCAGATTTTAAGAAGCTCTACACGGATGAGGAGTAATCCCTTAATCACGGTATAGTTTTTAACTTACCTAGAGTAAGATCGATCTCTCATCCGTCAAGCCAGATTTTTTTATATCCAAAATTAAATCAATTTTATTAACAATTTTAACATACGAG
>JAKAJV010000127.1 GCA_021813585.1 Bacteroidota bacterium
AAAGGCTATGCATTTAAAGAGGGCATTGAAAGGCAGAAAAAAAGAAATCAGTAGGCAGTTGCTTTAGTTCTTCCTGTCTATAATGAAATCGACCAGCGCTTCCAGGGCAAGCTTACTTTGGGATTCGGGAAAGCCTTTTAGAATTTCCTTTGCCTTGCTCGAGTATTCGGAGGCGGTCTGAATTGCATAATCAATACCTTTATGGGCGCGGACGAAATCGATAATCTCGTTAACGCTTTCCTCTTTCTTTCCGTTCTTAATCATCTTTTTAATTTCCGCGGCTTCGCTTTTAGAAACTTGATTAAGCGAATAGATTAAAGGTAGAGTTATCTTTTTCTCTTTTATATCGCCGCCTACCGGTTTGCCTATAGTGCTGAGACTACCTTCATAATCAAGAATATCATCTCTTATTTGGAACGACATCCCGATGTATTCACCGAATTTCCTCATGCCCAAAATATAATCCGGATTAGATGTTGCGCTTAGCGCGCCTATCTCGCAGCAAGTTTCCAGCAGCGAAGCGGTCTTATCGGCTATTATCTTGAAATAAGTTTCTTCGTCAATGTCCAGCTTCCTTGTCTTTCTTATTTGAAGCAGCTCGCCTTCGGACATCCGCTTAACGGTGTTCGTCATTACTTCAAGAAAATCAAAATCCTTCCCTTCCACCGCTATCATCAATCCTTTGGAAAGAAGATAATCACCCATCAGCACTGCAATTTTATTTTTAAATACTTTGTTGATGGACCAGAAGCCTCTCCTCTTATCTGCATTATCAACTACGTCATCGTGGATTAGAGTTGCCGTGTGCAGCAGTTCTACCAATACTGCGCCGCGGTAAGTCCGCTCGGAAACTCCGCCCGATAACTTAGCCGAAAGCAAAACCAGCAGCGGCCGTATTTTTTTCCCCTTCTGCCTAATGATATACCTGGCAATTAGATCGACCAGGCCGACATTGGACTTCATCGAGCGCTTGAAAAGGTCTTCAAATCTTTCCAGCTCTTCTTTTATAGGATGGCTTATCTGCGATAATGGACTTTTAATCAAGACTTTTTAACGGCTAGTTTGCAAATTATTACGCTAATTTCATACAACAAGATTAAAGGAACTGCAAGTATTATTTGGGAAACCGGATCGGTGCCCGGAGTTAAAAACGCTGCCGCTATAAAAATAATAACTATTGCGTGGCGGCGGTATTTTTTCATGAATGCCGGCTTTAATATGCCGAGCTTTGTTAGGAAAAACGAAATCATCGGCAGCTCGAATACTATTCCGGAACCCAGCATTATGCTGATTATGATCGACATATACTCGTCTATTGCGAATATGTTTTTTATCTGCGCCGATCCGAATTGAGCCGCAAATTTTAACGACAGCGGCAGCATTACAAAATATGCGAATACTATCCCGATTAAAAAACAGAGAGTTGAGAACGCAACAATGGCGGAAATATATTTCCTCTCCTTCCTCTTTAACGCAGGCGAAATAAACTTCCAGAACTGGTAAAAAATATTGGGCAGACTCAATATAACTCCGCCGACAATCGCCACTTCAAAAAACAGCATCAGTTGGCCGAACGGTTTTAAATTTTGCAGCTCAACACCGGCCTTCTTAGCAGGAAGCAAAAGAACATTATTTACAAGGAAATCTATGAATATCCAGCAGACGATAGTTCCAACTGCAAGCCCGATTAAAGAATAGATTATCCGCCACCTCAATTCTTCAAGGTGTTCCAGGAATGTCATTTCACTGTCACCGGTCTCCTCCTCTACCGGATCTTCATAAACAGATATATCTTCAGATGCCACTGTTCACCAAATCATTAATTAAGATCCGAATACAAGGGGAAACGCGAGCACAATTCAGTAACTTCATGTTTTATCCCGGCAAGTATCAGTTCATTTTCTGCGTTCAGCAGAGTCTTATTTATTAATTCTGCAATTATCAGCATTTCATCTTCTTTCATACCGCGGGTTGTGGCTGCGGGGGTTCCTACTCTTATTCCGCTGGTAACAAAAGGACTTCTTTGATCGAACGGTACCATATTTTTGTTAACTGTTATGCCTGCTTTGCCAAGTGCATTCTCGGCAGCCTTACCTGTTATGTTCTTATTTGTAAGGTCTATCAGCATAAGATGATTATCGGTTCCGCCGGATACTATGTTGTAATCGAAGTCTTTTAGTCTCGAAGCGAGCGCTTTAGCATTTTTAATTACCTGGCCCGCGTACTCCTTAAAGGAATCTTCCAGTGCTTCCCCGAAAGCGACCGCTTTAGCCATGATTATGTGCATTAAAGGTCCGCCTTGAATTCCCGGCATTACCATGCTGTCCAGCAGCTCAGACATCATCTTTAATCTATCTCCTTTAGGAGTTTTAATGCCGAAAGAATTTTCGCTGTCTTTATTCATTAAAATAATTCCGCCTCTAGGTCCCCTTAAAGTCTTATGAGTCGTTGATGTAACTACATCGCAGTAAGGCAGCGGACTGTTTAGGAATCCTTTTGCAATCAATCCGGCAGGATGGGCCATATCGCACATTAAAAATGCACCTACGGAATCTGCAATTTGCCTGAACAGTTTATAATCCCATTCTCTTGAATAAGCGCTTGCGCCAGTAATAATTAATTTTGGCTTTTCTTTCTTTGCCAAATCTTCTATCAGGTTGTAATCCAGGGTTCCGGTTTCTTTATTTAAATTATAGCCTACAGCCTGATAAAGAGTTCCTGAAAAATTAACCGGGGAGCCGTGAGTTAAATGGCCGCCGTGTGCAAGGTTTAATCCTAAAAATTTGTCGCCCGGTTTCAAGAAGGTCATCAACACAGCCATATTTGCCTGGGAGCCGCTGTGAGGCTGTACGTTAACATACTCGGCGTTAAATAATTTTTTTAATCTTTCCCTTGCAATATTTTCAGCAATATCTACATACTCGCAGCCCCCGTAGTATCTTTTACCCGGGTAGCCTTCGGCGTATTTGTTTGTTAACAACGTGCCGGCTGCTTCTAGAACTGCACGGCTTACAAAGTTTTCCGATGCGATCAATTCCAAATACTCCTGCTGCCGCCGGGTTTCCTGAGAAAGGACGCTATAGATTTCTTTATCTTTTTGTATTTGAGTATACATTGTCTTTATCTCTCCGATCTTAAAAACCAAAGCTCACCAATGCTGAGTCCCACATTCATTTTAATAAACTTCTCTTGGATTAGGTTGGATTGAGTTTCGCCTCTTATACCTGCTTCAATTCCGAAATCCACGGTATTTGCAAAGCTTAACGGGTAAGAGAAGCCGGCAGAAATACCAAACTGATTTATGCCTACTCCGTTTACTTTGTACTGGGTTTGCTGATAGTTGAATCCCGCCCGCCAGATTGTTTGTTGCCAATTGGAGGAGCCCAGTTCCTGCTTGGGCCGGAACTCGAATCCGGCGCTGAGATATAAAGAGTTCCTAAGATCGCTTTGCTTAACGTTGTTAAATGAATAATCGGACCAGGCCTGCGAAGCCAAATCCAGGCTTACGATATATTTATCGCTGAAGACAACGCTTAGCCCGGCAGAAATCCTCATCGGTATTTTCATCTTCACTGTGCTAAACGCTATTGTATCCGTCCTTATAGCAGAACTGGAAATAAGCAAAGTATCGGTATTGAGCGGTGCAATATAGTTGAATGCAACAGCAGCTCTTAAATCGGAAATAGAATTTGATTTAAACAGCTTGGCAATATTAGGCGAGATCAATCCGAAGTCGCCGCCCAGTCCTGTCGGCTGGTATGTAGTTTCGTACTTTGTAGTAATATCGTTAGTATTCTGGAATTGAGCGGTCGATGAGTATTGTAAGTTTCCGAAGTAATAATTAAAGGACGCGCCAATGCCCAAACCGAAAGGCATCTGATAGGACGAACCGACGAATGCACGCGACAAACCGCCGCTTCCCTCATACAATAAATTGTATTCATCTATTGAGCTTGATGTGTTAATATTATTTTGGGATACTTTGTAATTTATTCCCGAATACGGAACAAGTCCCATCGCTACTGCTATTCCATGCTCTTGGCTAACCGGGAAGGCAAATGCAAAGCCTCCGAACTGTGCCTTTCCGTAAAAATCTTTAGTCGTATTATCCGACAGATACAAACCTCCGTAAGCAAGGCCCGCTTGAAAGCGAGTCATATCCAGGCGGAACCAAGTAGCTGGATTAGTTAATCCGATGTAGTTTGTTGACGATACCGAAGCAGCAATCTGATCAAAGCCCAGCTCAGGTGCGGAAAAAGAATAAACCAAATCCCCTATTCCTATCCTGGAATAGCTGGAATTGGTTTGAGAGTATAAAACTCCTTGTGAAATAATCAAACACAAGATAAAAGAATATTTAAGAATTAATTTCATATTATTTTTTTGCCGTATAGGTTATTATTAATCTTGGTCTAACCGATCTGTCTGCTGCATTGCTGCCTTTTAGCGCAAATAGTTCCAGCCCGCTTGTCGGATCGGCAACCTTAAGCAGAAGCCCGTCATTGCTTACGTTGTCAACCCAGCTCTGAACGTAAGAAGTGATGTTGCCGTCGAAGGTATTGTTTACTCTTGAAAGAGAATATGCTCTGACAGAATCAATCACTTCGTTGGCTGTATCTTCTAAGAAGTAAACATAAAGCGAATTAACAAAACTAGAGCCCGTAATTGTAGCGGTTGAATCCACAGTTAAAGTAAGTTCTGCGCGGTTAATTATTGCATTCTTCGGAACGGAAGATACATCGAACCATAATTTGGAATTATAAACAATTCCCCCCTGCACAAAAATATCTTCGGCGCTTCCTGCAGGCGCAGTTGAAGAAATTGCACTAACATCCTGTGCGGGATAAAAAGTTAGAGTATCTGTATACACACCGGTCTTCTGCAGAATGATAGTTAGCGAAGTTGCGGAAGTATAAGAGGCAGATAATGCAGTATACCCGATTACCTTTTTGGTATCGGAAGTGGGTAATAGATATAACCCGTTATCGTCGGCAAAGGTTGAATCTATTATTTCTTTCATCCAGTTGTTAACCAACGAAAGATCAAGATTGAAGCTGGTTGATGAATCGGTAAGCGCCAGGTTGGAGCTTAGATTAGAAGGATCATAAACAAGCGAAGATAGGCTGTCGGAATCAAATCCTTCCGACGTCCAGTTGCTGCTTACCTTGTGCACTGAAAAATTGAAATTCGCTGTAGAATCTCCGAACGTATATGTGGGAGTTAATTTAACCGAAGCGGAAACTATGCTTACTTTGTTATTTGTGTAGTCGGTCTTAACGGAATCATCAAAGTAAATTAAGAACCGCAATAAAGCGGAAGCCTGGACGTTGGCATTTTTACCTAGGAGAAGAGTTGAAGAAGCGCCTAGCGCAACTGTCTTTTTGTAATAAGAAGACGTCTGCTTTAGGGAATCTTTGTATGAATCGATTTGGTTAACGTTTATGAAATCGTTTTTTAGGAGATTAGAGCCAACGGAAGTAGGGTTATCGTTGCAGGAATAAAGCGCAAGTATAGATATCCCTGCTAAGGTTAACAGCAATTTTCGGTAAATCAATTATTTTTCTCCGATACAATCTTTTTTAATAAAATCTAACACTTCAATTAAATTTTGAGCAACAAAAGTGGGAAAATTATTTTGCTTTTTCAAGATAGAAAAGCTATCCTCTCCGTATCCTGTCTTTACAAGGATAGTCTTTAGTCCCGCATTTTTCCCGCATTCAATATCCGAAACGGCGTCGCCAACAAAATAAGAACTATTCAAGTCTATATTAAAATCAGAAGCAGCCTTAAACACTAGCTCCGGTGAAGGTTTCCTGCATGTGCAATCTTCTTCACTGCTAAAATCGGGATGAAACGGGCAATAATAAAAGGCATCAATTTTTACATTATCTATTTCGAGGAGTTTATTAAGGTGCAGATTTACGGCGTTCACCATCTCATCGGTTATTATGCCTCTGGCTATACCCGACTGATTGGAAATAACAATGAGTTTAAATCCAAGAATATTTTTAAGATACGCAAGAGCTTTTCCGGTCGCTGGGTAAAGCTTTAAATCATCCGGATCGCCTAGGTAGCCGGGATCTTCATTTAACGTACCGTCCCTATCTAAGAACACAGCGGAATTCGGCATCAATCGTTGTTCAAAACAGTTTTATATAGCTCAATATATTTCTTTGCAGAGGCGTTCCAGCTAAAGTCGTCTTTCATTCCGTTCCTCATTATCTTTGTCCAAGTCTTTTTATCTTCAAATAGTTTCAAAGCTCTGTTAAGCTCCTTAAGCAGCGCCTGTACTTCGTAATTCTTAAATACAAATCCGTTCCCTTCGCCGGTTTTTTCATTGTATCTTATAACAGTATCTGCAAGCCCTCCGGTTTCTCTTACTAAAGGCACTGTTCCATACATTAAGCTGTACATTTGATTCAATCCGCAGGGCTCGTATCTTGAAGGCATAAGATATAAATCTGCCCCGCCCTCAATAAGGTGGGCAAGGTCGTCGTCAAACCCGAGGAAACATGCAAATTTTTCTGGGTATTTGCCGCTCATCTTTTCAAAAAAGTTATGGTATTTTCTCTCACCGGTCCCAAGCAGAACCATCTGAATATTCATCTTCATCAGCTCGGGAAAAGCCTCGCTTATTAAATCGAATCCCTTCGCATCATATATTCTGGAGATCAATCCGATAATCGGAATATCAGCATCATATTTGAATCCGAACTTTTCAGCTAAGGCTTGCTTGTTGCTTTCTTTCAATGAAAGATTTTTCGAAGAATATTTTTTCGGCAGATGTTTGTCTTTTTCCGGGTTCCAAACTCTGGCATCAATCCCGTTAATAATCCCGTACAAGTCATTTTTTCTCTTTGCTAACACCGTTCTTAAGCCGGCGCCAAGCTCTTCGTCCGATCGAATTTCGTTTGCATAAGTCTCGCTTACCGTGTTTATAACGTCGGCGAACATTAGCCCGGATTTCATGTAATTAAGCTTGCCGTAAATCTCCAGGCCCTTTTCAGAGTTTAGTTCGTCGGGTAATCCGGTTTTAAAAAATGAAGATTTCGGGAAGACGCCTTGATAAGCCAGATTGTGAATTGTAAATAGGGTTTTAAAATTGGAGAATAGCTGGTTGTCCTTATATATTGTTTTTAGGTAAGCGGGGATCAATCCGCATTGCCAGTCGTTGCAATGAATTATATCCGGTATCCAGCCCAATTTTGAAATCAATTCGAAAACTGAGTTGGTAAGCAGGACAAATCTTTCATCATTATCCGGGTAATCCTGGTCGGTGGTGGGATCGATATACAAACTATTCCGGCTGCCGAAATACTCATGGTTATCCAGAAAGTAAATTTGAACTCTTACTTTTTGCCCGGGTAAAAAGCACGACTTAATGGAAAAAATAACGTCCTTTTCACCTATTTTGATGTGTAAATCTTTTAATCTTACTACTTCGTGTATCTTAAATTTTCTATCATCGACTGCACCGTATTTGGGAACCACTATCCTAACTTCGTGCCCCATCTCAGCCAGCATTTGAGGTAATGCCGCCGAAACATCCGCCAAGCCTCCTGTCTTCATGAACGGAACAACTTCGGATGTAACAAAAAGGATTTTCAATTTTTTAGCAGCCATAGTTGTAAAATTTTTGTTAACAATGTTGCAATTTACGAAATTAAATGATTTTTCTCAAAAAAATCATTCAGTAACACAAGCTGTTACAAGTTAACCTAACTACTTACAATTCCAGCTTAGTTTATTATGAATTTGAAAGTATATCCATCAATTAAGCTTTCTCTAATAAAATATTTATTTTATATTTGATTGTTCACACAACATTTATCTTTTATGGAAGCTTTGCAATGAACTATAAACCAATAATCTTTGTTTTTTATTTCGTTTTTCCGGTTTTTCTAATTTCCTGCGGTACCTCAACAGGCAGCAGGTATTCCGATGCGAGGACAACAACAGAAATAAAAAGTGTGCCTAAATCTAAAGTAAAAACAGACGAAACAAAGTACCCGGAAAATTTTGATATGTCTAGATACCATTCTAAAATTGATGTGAAAGACACAGCCCAAAAAATTGATGATAAAAATTTAAATGTATGGTATAATTACCACGAAGGCCCGGATACCGGAGCCGTAGAAAGGGAAATTGTGAAGACAGCACCGGGATATAGAGTGCAGGTTTTATCTACCGATAATCTGGATGATGCAAACAAGATGCGTTCTGAAATTTATTTTAAAACCAGTCAGAAAGCGGTTTATGTTGTTTTCGATCCCCCATTCTATAAAGTTGAAGTCGGAGACTTTACTAATTTGAATGATGCTAAAAGTCTGAGTTTTAAGTTTAAGCAGATGGGCTATACCGACAGCAGAGTGGTAAACGAGACAATAAATATTTTCCAATAAACATTTCTTAAGATGATTAAAATTCTATCCGGCGCTTCACAAATAATCACTGTGGATACTCACGGTACGAATGTTAAAAGAGGAAACGATCTTAACGACGTTGGTTTGCTTACAGGTTATGCCGTAGTAATTGAAGACGAAATAATTAAAGATATAATTCCGGAGTCTTCGGTTAAAAATTATACCGCCGAGGAAATTATAGACCTAAAAGATAAGATAATACTGCCCGGCTTAATTGAATGCCATACGCACGCTGCTTTTGCCGGCTCTAGAGCGAATGAGTTTAGAGAAAAACTAAAAGGGACCAATTATGAAGAGATAGATAGACTGGGCGGTGGTATAAATAGTACCGTCAACGCAGTGCGTAATTCCGCTATTGATGAGCTTATAAAAATAATTTTTCCAAGAGTTGAATATTTTATCTCTCAAGGAGTAACTACTCTAGAGATTAAGAGCGGCTACGGCCTTGATTTTGAAAATGAAATTAAGCTGCTGAAGGCAATCAACTATTTAAATGATAATTTTCCAATAGATATTATTCCGACATTTTTAGGCGCCCATACTTTCCCCCGGGAATTTAAGACTGATCACGACGGTTATATAAAAATTTTAACACGCGAGCTTATACCATATATTTCCCGCAATAATGTTAACGGTAAGTTAAAAAAGCTTGCGGCATTTTGCGACGGATACTGTGAGCTTACTGCTTTCAGCCCGGAAGAGATAACAAAAATTTTTTCAACCGCCAAGAAGTTCAACATGGATATACGGCTGCACACCGATCAGTTCAACAGCATTGGAGGTATTGATGCTGCACTCAACCTAGGAGCAGTAAGTGTCGATCACCTTGAAGTTATAAAAAATGAAGACATAGTTAAACTGGGAACCTCGGATATTGTATGCGTTCTTTTACCCGGCTCTTCATTCTTTCTTAATCACAAATATGCACCGGCTAGAGATTTAATCAATAATAATGCCGTCGTTGCATTATCCACGGATTACAATCCGGGCTCCTCTAATATATCAAATTTAAATTTGATTATGAGTCTTGCCGCTTTAAAGATGGGAATGACGATTGAAGAGACAATTTCCGCAGTTACGATAAATGCTGCCAAGGCTCTTAAAGCAAACCAATACTGCGGAAGCATAGAAATCGGGAAAATAGCAGACCTTTCAATTTTTGATACCTGCGACTATGCCGATATACTTTACAATGTTGGCAAGAATTTAACTTACATGACAATAAAAAACGGAGATGTTGTTTACATCTCAGACTAAGTTTTATTTTTTATTGCTCTTTACCCAGCTATCCTTTAAAGTTACCGTTCTGTTAAATACTAGTTTTTCATCCGAAGAATTCTTATAATCAACGCAGAAATATCCAAGCCTTTCAAACTGGAAACGGTCTCCGGGTCTGGAGCTTTTTAACGAGGGCTCAATCATTGCTTTAGGAATAATTTTCAGCGAGTCGGGATTTAATAATTCAATAAAATCTTTTTCCTTATCCGCATCCGGTTCTTCAACTGTAAACAATCTGTCGTACAATCTCACTTCGGCATTAAGCGCGTGCTTTGCAGAAACCCAATGGATCGTTCCTTTAACTTTTTTGTTACTGGTTCCCGTTCCGCTTTTTGTATCCGCATCAAATGTACAGCGAAGCTCTATGGTCTCGCCTTTATCATTCTTTATTACCTCTTCGCACTTTATAATATAAGCATATCTTAAGCGTACTTCCCCACCGGGGACAAGGCGATGGAATCCCTTAGGAGGATTTTCCATAAAGTCTGATTTCTCAATATAGATTTCATTAGAAAAAGGAATCTTCCGGCTCCCCATTGACGGATCTTCCGGATTATTTATAGCTTCAAGCTCTTCAACAGCGCCCGCCGGATAATTAGTTATTACAATCTTTAAAGGATCAAGAACAGCCATTACTCGCTGTGCATGCTTGTTAAGGTCATCGCGAATTGCATACTCCAAAAGAGCGATATCCGTCATTGCATCGCGTTTAGCAACGCCTACAATATCCGTAAAATTTATAATTGCCTCCGGTGTGTAGCCACGCCTTCTGAATGCCGAAACAGTAGGCATCCGGGGATCATCCCAGCCGTCTACATATTTTTCCTGAACAAGTCTTAACAACTTCCTTTTACTCATTACGGTATAGCTCAGGTTAAGACGGGCAAATTCAATTTGCTGGGGATGGTAAATTCCAAGTTCATCAAGGAACCAGTCATATAGTGGCCGGTGGTTCTCAAATTCCAAAGTACAGATCGAGTGCGTTATTCCTTCTATTGAATCTTCAAGTCCATGCGCCCAATCGTAGGTAGGATAAATACACCATTTAGTTCCCTGCCGGTGATGCTCGGAATGAACTATCCTGTACATAACCGGATCTCTAAGGTTGATGTTCGGTGAAGCCATATCGATTTTTGCGCGCAGTACTTTTTCTCCGTTCTCAAATTCACCTTTCCTCATCCTTTCAAAAAGATCAAGATTTTCTTCAACTGTCCTGTTCCTAAACGGGCTTTCCTTCCCCGCTTCGGTAAGTGTACCCCGCAATCCGCGTATCTGGTCGGCACTTAAGTCATCAACATAAGCTTTGCCTTTTTTAATTAATTTTACAGCCCACTCGTACATCTGCTCAAAATAATCCGATGCGAATAATATTCTATCTTCAAAGTCAGCGCCCAGCCATCTTATATCCTCAATAATCGAATCGACATATTCCTGTTCTTCTTTGCTAGGGTTAGTATCGTCAAACCGGAGATTGAACTTGCCGTTATAGTCGTTTGCTATCCCAAAATTTAAGCAGATGGATTTTGCATGCCCAATGTGTAGATAGCCGTTCGGTTCAGGAGGAAAACGCGTATGTACTCTGCCCCCCCATTTGTTTGTCTTCATATCTTCATCTATAATTTCCCGGATAAAATTCTTCGGCTTGGATGGAAAATTCTCGCTGCTGTTTCCTGATTCTAACATTTTATTATTCATTAAATTTAAGTTTTTGAATTAGTGTGCAAAATTACATAAATAATAAGTTTCGCTCAAATGATGACTTACACAAACTATGGAAAAGTTTTAGCATTTAGACCAACAGGCAGACCCGTTTAATCGGAAAGGAAATTTTTTCATAACTGCTCATTTCATATTACTATTTATGTTGCGTTTACTTGATAATAAAACAAATTAGGCATAGATTTACATCTCAAATTTTTAACTAAAGTTTTTATCTAATAGGAAATAAACTTGCTGTTAAGAACAAGTTCTTTATTTGCCGAAGTGGCGGAATTGGTAGACGCGCTGGACTCAAAATCCAGTGGGGCTCACACCTCGTGCCGGTTCGAGTCCGGCCTTCGGTACTCTATACGATTTTTCTCTCCTTAATGCTGGACTCAAAATCCAGTCTGGCTCATCCCGATTTTATCGGGACCGGTTCGAGTCCGGCCTTCGGTACTCTATACGATTTTTCTCTCCTTAATGCTGGACTCAAAATCCAGTCTGGCTCATCCCGATTTTATCGGGACCGGTTCGAGTCCGGCCTTCGGTACTCTA
>JAKAJV010000026.1 GCA_021813585.1 Bacteroidota bacterium
TAAGGATAATCGGCGTATAATATTCCGGCGAGTTGTAAATGGTATCCGAAATAACCGGTGCAATTCTTGAAGTATACACGACGGCAGCTATAGCCAGTATATATGCAATTAAAATTATGAACACTGGCTTTCTTGCCTCTTTGGATTTCAGCCTAAAGTAATTAATAATAAGCGAGATTACGGCTAAAATATGCACATAAGGAAGTATATTGCCCAAGTAACCCTGAAGTGTCTTAAAATTATCGAAGTAATTTTTAGTATAACGGAAAATATAAACTGTCGATAAGAATGAAAGTACGAAAAGAACAGTCGGAATAATAAAGATAGTTTTTCTTACCCACTTTTTTTCCATAAAACGGAACGGCTGCGGGAAAGTCCAGAAAAACGCCAGGAAAAGGAACGGCGTAAAAATAGACCCGAATGAAAAGGCCAATGCCGCAATAGTGAACCAGGCGGAATTTTCAATTAAAAACTTTTGAGTAAAGATTTGCGGCACAAAAATAAACGTTGTTGCCAGCACAAAAGCCACCCCAATGCTGTAAAATAATTTTTGAACCCTGCCGTCCGGCTTAGCCATTAAAACTATAAAGCCGATCAGTATCTGGAAGAGAGCGAGGACACCGTCGGCAAAGGACCCGATTTGAATTAATTTTTTTACGTAGACTTTGGTCTCTACAATCTTGCCGTTCTTCTTAATAGTGTAATCAGCATAATCACCCGCTTTTACTTTATTCAAAATTTCCTGTGCGGTATAAGGATCGGGAACCATAATATGGTTTATTCTCAGCAGCTCGTCGCCGTTTCTTACGCCCGCGTTCCAGGTTACACCGCCCACCTTAACGTTATTAAAGAAAATTGCCGAGCTGTCTGCCGATACTTTTTTGGGTATCCATAAACATTCATCGTTGGATGTTACCCTTACTGCAAGCGAAAAATAAATTTCCAGCACTGCGGTTATTATCATAATTGCCGAAACGACTATAATAATCTTGCTTCTGTTTATAAGATATATTTCTTTTAGTTTTTTCATTTACAGGATGAATTAAATTATGAATGCCGAGGCTTATACAGGATGAAAATTATCTTTACGATAAATCTAAAAAAAATACCTCGAACATAAAACACGTTTATTTTACTTTAAGCACTACCAGCGTCATATCGTCTGATTGAACGGCGCCGTTAACGAAGGACTGAACTTCTTCTCTTATCGATTTCAAAATTTGTTCTGCGTTATTGCCGGTAAACCCAGGGACGGCTTCTTCCAATTTTTCATCCGAGAATTCTTCATCTGCTTTGTTCTTCGCCTCGGTAATTCCGTCGGTAAAAAGAATTATCACGTCGTCTTTTCTCAGTCGAACAATTTCAGATTCATACGGACTTAATGTCTTCATTACGCCCAGTATAATGCCGCCCTTTTCAAGCTTCTTAATCTTCCCGTCTCTTAAAAGCAGCGGAGGATTATGCCCGGCGTTAACATACTGCAGTGTTCTATCGTAATTATTCAAAACAGCCCAGAAGAATGTTATAAACTTCCCGTCCGAAGTATTTTCAGAGATAAGGTCGTTAATAAGGGCAGTGGCTTCTTCCAGGTGCATGCCCTGTTTGCAAATAGTTTTTAAGAAAGCCTGCAGGTTTGCCATCAAGAGCGCTGCAGGAACTCCTTTGCCGGAAACATCGGCTATGGCAACGCAAAAATTGTTTTCGTCAAGAGAGATTAAATCGTAATAATCTCCGCCTACCTGCTGGGATGAAACGTTGGATACCGCAATATCAAAGTTTGAGAACTGGGGTATCCTGCTGGGCAAAAGGTTCTTCTGAATTCCGCGCGCAAGCTCTAATTCCTCTTCCATCTTCTGCTTGGCCAGCGCTTCTTTAAAGAGCCGCATATTCTCGAGCGAGATTATAGCCAGGCTTCCGATTGAATAAATGAACTCTACATCGGACTCCGAATAGTCCTGCTTATTTATTCTTTTGCCTAGAAGAATTAATCCTTTTGTTTTGCCCTGCAGCTGCATTGGCACAACCAGCTCGATGCTAAGCTGAAGCAAGCCGGGGTAATTCTTCTCAATGTCCTGTTTAACGATAGAATAATCAAGGCCCGCAAAATCATAATCCTTAAGGCTGGAAATTAATTCGTCTTCGGAATATTTCGATTCCATTATTGTAATGCCGGATTGGTTAAACGTAATTACCGCAAACTTTGAAACCAGGAACTGACCGATTACCGAATAGACGAGCAGCTTGGCAATGCGGGTAGACTCCGAGAACAACCCGAACTCTTTGCTCAATTCGAAAAGTGAGTTTAATCTTTGCACCTTGGAATCGAGTATACGGTTTACAACTTTAAGCTCGTTTATTACAATTGAATTTTGAATTGCCGAAGCCGAGATATTTAAAATTGTTCTTAAGAACTCGCTGTCGTCCTCGGTAAATTCCGATTTGTTTAATTTTTCACCCAGGCAAACAATACCCAGGCATTCATCGGACGAGCTGATTTTTTCCGCAGCGATAAGCTTATTCTCGCGCATATAATTTTCAAGCTCGATATTATCTTCCAGCCTGTTTACTGCACTCAATTGCGGAAACTTCTTAAGCATGTCGTCGGAAATTCCTTTGGAGGATTTTAAAATAAACTTCCCTCCGCTGTTTAAGGCAATAAGTCCCTTGGTAGCCAGGAATTTTCCCATGCAGGTTAACAGTACGTTGTTCAGGATGAATTCCAAGTCCAGACTGCTGTTTATAATCCGGCTGAATTCCACGAGAGCGGTTAAATTCCTTTTAACTCTAATGTTCTCGGAATCAATCATTCTTAATGCGTAACGGTTAAATTTTTAGTAAGCAATACCTGGTTATATTTGCCGGGAATGGAGACGTATTTAACCTCGTCCATCAGAGATTTCATCAAATACATTCCAAGTCCTCCTATTCTATGCTGCCGGTAGTATTTTTGAAGATCGGGGTCGGGAACAGATTCGGGTTTGAACGGAGCGCCGTGATCGACGATTAAGATAGTAAATTTTTTGTTTGAGTATTTTAGTCTGATCGTAATTTCGCCTTCGGGGTAAGACTTGTATGCGTGCTTAATAATGTTTGTGCACGCCTCGTCAACGGCAAGGATAATGTTTTCAATAATATCGGCGGGAATTCCGACTTCGGCAGCAGCGCCATAAACAAAGTCTCTTATAAAAGAAAGATTGTTAGTTCTGCTTTTAACAACTAATTCTTTTTCTTTTATTTTTTTGTTATTGGTTTTCAAGTTTCTTAATCTCTTTAAATTTAGTTATTGCTTCATCCTCTGTCTTAAATATTTCATAAAGCAGGGGGAAACCCAACAAATCGAAAATATTAAAAACTTTGTCGCTCATCGCAGAAAGTTTAATATCCCCTTTGTTCTCTCTAACCTTTTCAATAAAAGCCATAAAAACACCCAGCCCGGCGCTGCTTATATATGCCAAGTCTTTAAAGTTCACCACAATAGAATATCTTTCCCTATCGATAAGATTAGAGAAAGTGTTCTCTAATGTAGGTGCTGTATGAGCATCCAGATAGCCTTTAAGATAGATAATATTTACATCACCTGCGTCTTTAACTGAGGTGCTGAATTCTGCCATTCTTGAACTCCGTCATTTTTTAATTTTTGTTTCCATTTCAATATAACTAGCGTAATATCGTCATGTTGTGGATTATTTTGCGAAAATAAAGTTACTTCACCTATTACCCTGCCGGAAATCTCATCTGCATTTTTACCGCTGTTTTCCAAAAGCACTTCTTCAAAATGCTTGGTGCCAAAATCCTCCAGCATGGAATTCTTTGCCTCGGTAATCCCGTCAGTGTAAAGTACCAGTATATCGTTATCCTCTAATTTAATAATTTTTTCGTCAAGACTATCGGAAAAATTCGGCCCGAAGTCCAAACCCAGCCCGATGCCGGACGGACGAATGCTCTCGGCAACATTATTTCTAATCAACAAAATAGGGCAGTGCCCCGCCCTGGCAATTGAAAGCGTTTCTTCTTTCAAGTTGATAAGACCGTATGCAGCGCTTACAAAATTTTTTCTGTCCAGCGTCCTTTTTAAGATTTCATTCGCTTTAATAAGAATATCTTTCGGGCTTTGGATTGTTTTGGAAAGCGATTCGAATATGCCTTTAATTTCCGCCATAATAAAAGCGGCGGATATTCCCTTGCCGGAAACATCGGCAATAACAAATCCGAATTTGTCTTTATCTATCTCAAAGAAATCGTAATAGTCGCCGCCAACTTCAAAGGCAGGGATGAACAGTGAAGATATATTCAACTTATCCAGTATGGGGCTCTGTGCCGGTAAAATTTTTCTTTGTATTTCCCGTGCAACATCAAGCTCCTTTTCCATCCTTTCTTTCTCGATGGATTCCTCGAGCAGCCTGTAATTTTCAATAGCCAGGGAAGCATAATCGGAAAAAGTATCCATAGCATTCTTATCTTCCTCATCAAAAACATTATCTGCCTTGGCGGCGGCCATAAGGTAGCCTTTAAGCTCATCGTGCGTCCTTAGCGGCTCGCACGCAACCGAACAGAAATTTTCGCTAAGCTGAGGCTTGTTCTTAAGACTCTTCAAATCAATAAAAAATGATTTCCCTTCTTCATTGTAGAGCTTCTTTTTAAAAATAAAATCGGTAAGCAGATTAGAGTCGTAGTACCCAATACCTTTAACTGCAATGGTCTTATACTCATCGTTTTCCTTCCATGCAATCCATGCTGCCTGTGCGCTGCTTACTTTCGTTGTAATATCGGTTACGGTACTTGCCAGTTCCTTAAAATCAGTAGATTGAGTAATAAGCTTGCTAAAGTACTGTAGAAACGTTACCTCTTTTGCCTTCCTGTCGAAAGCTTCGGCAGTAGGAATATGGAAAAGAGTTGTAAAGAATAATATGCTGAAGTATATGGCGCCGTATATCATCAGCATAGTTAAGAATTGGCTCATTACAGGCGAGAATGCCGATAGAATTTGAGAGTTGGAGCTTTGCGAGGCGCTGTTTACAAGATTTACCACAAATAAAATGGATATAAGCACGGAAAGGATTAAAAGAGAAATCTTTTCCTTCTTTACAATAAATGCTATCCAGGAAATCTTAATTGAATTTACTACTATCAAAAGAATAGAGATGATAAAAAAAGTATCTCTTATATAATCAAGATCGGGAATTTGCTTAAGAAAAGAGCCCAGCGAAGCCAGTACAAAAAATACGGTCATCGTATTAAAATACAAGCCAACGCTTTTTTTCTGCTTTAGAAAATACAGTTCCCTTAAAATTAAGAATACAATTACCGTTGATCCGAGTATTATGTATGAATATGCGAATGCTATAATGTTATTCAAAATGCCCTGGGACTGCAGTGAACCGGCTGCAATTTTAAAGAGGCGGCCTAATATATCTCCGGACAAGATAAATAAGAAAAACAAAATTGCATTTAAAATACCGATGTTCATTACGAGGGAAATCGGGTTAACAACTCTGGAGTGGATCAAATCCATTAAATAAGTAATTAAGGAAACAACCGTAATACCTACTAACAGCTCGTTAATCAGAATGTAAATCCATGAGTCCGGGTTGTATAAGAACAGTTTATAGGCAAACAGTAAAACTGTAAATCCAATAAAGGTCCTAAATTTTAAATTTCCTTTTAGATTTACCATATCAAGTTTCATAAATAATTTCCGGTATAAAGAGCAAAGCTATTTTTTCTATCCATTACTTATATTTTGCAGTTAACACATTGAAATATATAACATTTTACAACTTCAACCCATAGCTAAGATAAGTTAAATATTGGTTTTTGTAAAGTGGAGTTTTATAAACGGAAATTTTTTATGATGGTTGAAAATGAACCGGACAAAATGTGATTAAAGTAAAATTAGAAGAAAAAAGCCGGTTAAGGAATTCTTACCGGCTTAATAATTAAATTTCAATAGGGTTCTTTTTAGCCTGCTTGGGTAAATCCTTCTGAAACTGCTTCTGCCATTTTTCCATCTCTTTTCTAAAGTTTTCCATCTCTTGCTGGAATTGTTTCATTTGTTCCTGAAGTTGCTTCTGCTGTAATATCTCCGTGGTATCGCCGGTAAAGGCTTTATAGAATGCGGCTAATGAATCGGGATTTAGCTTGAAGCCGCGGCCTTTGAATTTTTTGGCCAATAAAGAATCCAGCTTATGGTTCTTAAAAGCAAAGGAAGAATCGAAGCCGAACGCTTTGAAGTTAAATTTCAGTCCCTTCGAAGAATCGTTATAAAAGTACTTGTAGTTGAAGCTTTTATTCTTGCCCGGATTAGGGAAGTTAAATGAAAACTCCTTAAACAAGTTATTCAGGCTGTCGATACGAATTGAAAAGTTCTCCATATTCGGTAACTGAATTGGCGGAATAATTACACTGGGAATATGTACCTTGCAGTAATTGCTGTCGACAAAAACTTTGAAGTCTTTAGCCCATGATGAATCGCTTTTAAGTTTGTTGTACTTATCTCCGAAATGTATTCTTACGCTGAAGTTCTTGAACTGATTATTCAAATCCTTCATATTATCCTTCAGCTCATCGGCCCATTGCTTCATCTCCTGTTTATACTGGTCCTTATCAAACTTATAAGGCTCTGAGAATATTGAATCCGGAGTAAAGAAAATATAGTTATTATTCTTCGAAGATTTAATCTCGCTTACCATCTGGGCAACATTTCTTCTGTTATAATATTCCTCGTACTGCCGGGGCAGTGCCCTTTGCAGTTCATTCTTATTTATTCTTGTAAGATAGGATATCAAATCAGCAGCCAGTGCTTTATTATAATTCCAGATATTTGGGTTTATTGCAACAGTGCTTTTCTCATTCACCAAAACCTGGGACTGCAGGTCGTCTGCGTAAGAAGATAATATGGAATCAACATGGCGTTCCTGGTCTTTGTTCAAATTAAAGTCGTGAATAAACTTTTTAAGGTTATCCCTGCTGCTTGCCGCACCCGCGTTCTTTATCTCGAAGAACTGGTTGCCGTTGCTGTCAGAGCCGAACTGCAGGAACTGTTGCTTCCGGTTATCCAGAGGCAGCTGATGATAGAAAGCAAAGTTAAATATGTCCTCGTTCGTTAAATCGGCAGCGTACAAAAGCGGTTTTAAATTCTGCTTGTAGAAAGCAGTTATATTGGATTTCTGTTTATCCAAAAGATTATTTATAACTTGAGGATTATACTTCAGAACCACCATCAATATTAAACTAACTGCTATTATCCCGTAGACAGGGGAAAGCTTACCCAATTTTGAATACCAAGGTTTCTTTATCCTCATTGCCGCAGCAAGGCGGGTTTCAAAGAAAGGATTCTCTTCAATATTCTTTACTGATGAAGTAGTAAGTTCTTTTATCTTTTTCAACTCGGCGAGTTTTTCCCTGAGCTCTTTAGAAAACTTCAGTTCCTCTTCCAGCTTCTTAACTTCGGCGTCGGATAATTCATTATCTATATATGCCGAAAGCATCTCATATTTCCTGCCTGTCCGGTAGGCAGGCTTGTATAAATTTCCCATCACATTAACTCCTCTTGGTATGGCTTAAGCATATTCCTCAGTCCTTCTCTTGCTCTAAAAATACGTGACTTTACCGTACCTATTTCACACTGAACCGATTCCGCTATTTCCTGGTAACTCAATCCTTCTATATCCTTTAATAACAGCGGAACTCTTAATTTTTCAGGAAGCTTTGCAATAGCCTTCTGAACTATCTCTCTTACATCCGAATTTTCCGGAGATGAAGTATAGCCCAGCTCCTCTTCCGATTCTTTTATCGGAGTAAAGATGCTTCTTATCTTCATCTTCCTTAATTGATCCTTGCACTTATTAACGGTTATCCGGTACAGCCATGTAGTAAACTGCGACTCAAACCGGAAACTGCCTAAATTTTTATAAACCGTTAGAAATACTTCCTGGGCTATATCGTCAACCATATCGTGGTTGCCGAGTGTAAGGTAAATAATATTTCTAACCTTTTCCTTATGCCGCTGAACAAGAGTATTAAAGGTATATTCATCGCCTTCAATAAACCTTTTAATCAGTGAAAAGTCGTCATCCAAATTTAATATCTGCGGCTGCTGCAATTCTTTCTTCGTCTTTTTTAATTTCATGTTTTTAGACGCTAGTTTAATTTGTTTGTTCCCTAAAAATAACTAGTAATTATTAAAAATAAACTTCAATTCATGTTAAAATTGCATTTGCGTTCGCGCTGCTATTACGGCCGCATAACCCCAGGCAGAACATCAAAGCGAAACAGAATTCTTTGCCGCCAATTTTGCTTAGGCTAAACAAATTCTGTAATGGACAACACTTCAACTTTAATTACGGCGGTAATTTTAACGGATTAACAAAAAAATTTTTATTTTAACAGGCAATTTTTTTTTTGTATAATTGCGTAAGGAAGACAGAAAGGAAATAACGGGAAAATTCAAATCGGCTAGTGAAATTTTTATCGTAAAGATTTATTTTTAAAGCGGATTATCGCTGAAATGTTTGGTTTTAATCTGCTTACCCTTGCAAAAATAACATCATCTATTTAAATTGAAATCAAATTTTAAGGAGTTATTCATGAAAACAAAAACCACGGAACACTACAACGCCGTAGTAATTGAGCTAAAAGGAAATGTAATGGGCGGCGATGATACTAAGGAGTTTAACGACCTTCTTCACAAATACCTGGAAGAAGGTAAAAAGAACATTGTAATTGATCTATCCGAAGTTAAATTTATGAATAGCTCGGGCTTGGGTATGCTTATTGGCGGACTTACGACCATGAAAAAAGCAAACGGCAACTTAAAGCTGGCAAGAACTACCGAAAAAATTGAAAGCCTGCTGGTTATAACAAAGCTTATTACCATCTTCGAATCTTTTGAAACGGTTGATGAAGCTATTAAAAGCTTCGATAAATAAAATTAGGAAATTACCTGCAGCATTTTCGGTTGACTATTGTTCTTTCAATTTTTATGCAGACAAATATTCTAATAAATTAAAAATTTATTTAACTCCGGGTCCTTCGATTCGGAGTTTTATTTTGTTCGGTTTATAGGTATTTTAAATTTAAAATCTCTTTAAGGAAAATATAAATGAGCGTTACAGTACTTGTGGGGAGCCAATGGGGGGACGAAGGCAAAGGAAAAATAGTTGACATCCTAAGTGAAAATTACGATATAGTTACTAGGTACCAGGGCGGAGCTAATGCCGGTCATACTGTTGCCATCGGCGATAAGCAGTTTATCCTCCACCTTATCCCTTCCGGAATTTTAAGGGAAGGAGTTGTTTGCGTTATAGGCAACGGCGTGGTAATAGACCCCACCGCCTTGCTGGAAGAAATTGAGCTTCTTAGGAAAAATAACATTGAAGTTGACGGCAGGCTTTTTATAAGCCATAATGCCCATTTGATTATGCCGTACCACAAGCTTTTGGATTCTATAAGCGAAAGCGGCGAGAATAAAATAGGCACCACAGGCCGCGGTATCGGTCCATGCTACATAGATAAATACGCAAGGAAAGGTATTAAGATTGTAGACCTTCTGAACAGGAAAGTACTCCAGGAAAAAATACGCGAAAACCTGAAAGAGAAAAATAACCTGCTTAAAAAAGTTTACGGACACGAAGAGCTTGACGTAGAGGAAATTATCAAACAATATGTTGAGTTCGATAAAGCAATAGACAAGTACATAAAGGACGTACCTTCTTTTTTGAACAATGCAATATCGGAAGGGAAATCGATTTTACTGGAAGGAGCGCAGGGGGCGCTGCTGGATGTTGACCACGGCACGTATCCTTATGTTACTTCGTCTAGCCCCACTGCAGGCGGTGCTTGCATTGGCACAGGAATTCCCCCGACTAAGATTGACTCCGTAGTGGGCATAGTTAAGGCATACACCACCAGGGTTGGCAACGGCCCGTTCCCTACCGAGCTGACGAACGAAGAAGGAGAAAAGCTAAGGACGATAGGCGCCGAGTACGGCGCTACAACCGGCAGACCGCGCAGATGCGGATGGTTCGATGCGTTTTTAGTAAATTATTCTGCAATGATAAACGGAATAGATTCGGTTGCGGTTACCAAGCTGGATGTGCTCGGCAGCTTTGATGAACTGAAAGTATGCGTGGGTTACGAATTGAACGGCAAGCCGGTTAAGTCTTTCCCTACCGATGTTGAAAGATTATCCGAAGTGAAACCGGTTTATGAAATACTGCCGGGCTGGAACAGCGATATATCGAAGTGCTCGTCTTATTCCGAATTACCGTCTAACACTAAAGATTATCTGAACTTTATCGCGGGTAAATCCGGGATAAAAATAAAAATAATTTCTGTAGGTCCTAAACGTCAACAAACATTTTTTGCAGAATGAAAATTTTTCTGGGGTATATTTTACTTGCGTTAGTTGTTATTTCTAAATTTACTCCGGCACAAGAAAAGGACAATATTTCATTAAACTTGATAGAACCTTTGCCGGGCAGACAACTGGAGTTAAACGGAAAGCCGTTCTATATAATCGGCACAGTCTCGCCTGCCGGTTCAAAATTAAAGATAAACGGGAAGGAAATTCAAGTTGATGAAGACGGCGCTTTCCTCGCTTATTCGGATATCATTCTATTTAATGATAACGGCGTAACCATAGGCAAACTTCTCTTTAATATTTCTTACGGCGGCGTTGATAAAGAAATCGATAAAACCTATCCCGTAAAACAAATCGTTCGAACAACGCCGGCCAACAAGCTGGAGTTTGATAAGAGCTGGCAGACCCTACCTTCCGAAAACCAAACCGTAAAGATCGGCAACAACGTTAAAGTTGAAGTAAAGGCAACTCCCAATTCAAAAGTTTATTTTAATGTCGGCGGCTCGGACGAGAATTATCCTATGCATGAGACCAGCATTGTAAATAATTATATATGGGGCGATGCTGTTTTCGGGGAAGGATTTAAAGGATTGAGCGATACGGTTAAAGGAATTTACGCCGGCAGCTTTAATGTTACAAAGGAACTAAAAGATTCCGAAATTAAGATTACAGCCGTAAACGATGCTCTCGGTACTATTACCGAAACTGCGCCGGGAAAAATTTCTACTTTCAACAGCTCAATACCTGAAATAGTAAAGACGAAAAGTTATCCCAATTTAATAATAGGAAGGTACGGTCCCGACCTAGGATATAAATTATTCCTTGATGGAGGGATTAACCTGGAAGCAATCAACCAGTTAGGCAGCTGGCTAGAGTGCCGTCTCTCAGGCGATGAAACGGTTTTTATTCCGGAAGCAGACGTAAACATAATGCCGGAGGGAACGCCTCTGCCGGACGCTTCAATTTATATTTTAAGAACCGAAGACTCTGCCGGCTTTGTAAATGTTGATTTCGGACTGTCGGGTAGATGTCCCTATAAAATAATCGAACATGAAAATCCGCAGAGCATTGAAGTATTGGTTTATAATGTTACCTCGAATATTGACTGGGTTTTTTACGATAGGAAGAGCAGCTTTATTAAGCAGATAAAATGGGATCAGCCAAAGGACAATGTTTTAAAAGTGATGGTATATCTGAATGAAAAAACACATTGGGGATATTCTGCTAACTACGACGGGAATGTTTTGAACTTGAAGATTAAAAAACCTGCTAAAAGGAATTCCGGATTTTTATTCTGGAGTAACCAGTTGAAAGACAGAGTTATTGTGCTCGATCCGGGTCATAACCCCGACACCGGAGCTATAGGCCCACGCGGTACACGCGAAAGGGATATGAACCTGCAGATATCAATGCAGCTTAAAGAGATGCTCGAAGATGCAGGCGCAAAAGTATTTTTAACTCATACAACCGGTCCGCTGCCGCTTAGGGAGAGGAAAGAAAGAGTGAATTCATTCAATCCGGAAATCTCGATAAGCATCCACAATAATGCTGTACCGCAGGGAGTGGATCCTATCAAACATAACGG
>JAKAJV010000100.1 GCA_021813585.1 Bacteroidota bacterium
ATTCAACTGGCGGTAATACCAAGACCGCCTAAGCAGTTCCTTGTCTACAACGGTTACATCGTTTCTATAATGCTCTACGTACTGAAAATAATATGACGGCGAAACCAGGTAATCCCATTCATAAGTAAAAATAACGGAGTTTTTATCGCTGTATTTTAAAATGTTCTTGGTATAGTCTTCAAAGCTGTAAACATCGCTCTGGTTAACGCTGCTGTAATTAAAATAGACCTGGACTAAAATAAAAACGCCTATCATTACCAGCGACAGCGCATATGTGTGGCTCTTAAGCTTTAAAATGGATAACAATCTAACAACCCCGAACACCGCAAAAAAGGCAAGCGATATGTATGCAAGAAGGAAATAGGAATCGATATCGTGTATATCGTAATTGATTGAATAAAAGACTGTGAATAAAAACGTGATAAGCCCGAAGACAAAAAATTTTCTGGCAGCAAAGAATGACGAAATTAATCCCACCAGGCAAATAAAAAGGCTGACTAAAAATTCAGAAGGAATATTTGATATAAAATAGCTTAGCTGTTTTGCCGCGGCAGCGGTAGAAGAGAAGAGCCAGACATGGTACTGGTCGCCTTCAATGTGCCTCATTAGTCTTACATAGGTATTAGGGTTGCCCCAATTTAAAATAGGATTTTGGGAAGCTCTTACCAAAAGGTACAAATAAAATAAGACCAGAACCGGAATAAACACCGCCAGCATGAGTGCAATTCTCTTTAGGCTGTTTTTATTAAACCCGTATTTGTCAAAAAATAAGTAGGCAATTCCAGGGATTATGAAGAGCGAAGTCATATGGTTTGAAAAGCCAAGGGCGAGAAATAATGCTAAAATTAGCCAGGGACTTTTAACCCTTACTTTTTCTCCGTCGTCTCTATAAATGTATGCTTTAACCAGGGACATAATTATTATAATAAACAGAAATACCTGCAGGGAATAAACCTCTACTGATGTTCCTTGAAACCAATAGGTTTTGTCAAAGGCAAGTATCAATCCTCCCAGAACAGCGCCCAAATATTTTTTCAGCTCAGGTATTGGTTCCTTTGCAGCTTCGGCCTTAGGTGCATGCGCTTTTGCTTTTTTATCTTTGCTCTTAGTCTTCGGCTGATGAATAATTTTCTTAACGGAGAATGCATCGATATTATCCAGCACGAGCTTAGATGTGTAGACAAAAAATCCGACACCCAGGCTGCACCAAATTGCAGTAAGAAGGTTCAGCTGATAAATCTTACTGAACGGAAGAGGCAGCAGGGAAAACAGGTGGCCGAGAATAGTAAACAACGGATAGCCGGTCGGGTGAGCTATTCCCAGTGTTGCCTGTACGGCAGCCAGCTCGCCGGAATCTATCTCTACAACAGAAGGTGCCAGCGTTGTTAAATAAACTATGAAAACTACTAGCCCGGTAATTACCGCATAATACTTTTTTAAGAATTTCATTTTTTCTTACGACAAATATTTATTAAAAATAATCTGGTTTGAATTTATTATTCCCGATAGTTCTTCCTTAAACTCATCCGCCGACTTGAAACCCATGAGAAAAGAAATCTCGGTTAATCTTTCACCGTTAAGTAATACCAGTTGGGCAGAGCTGTTGAATGCGCTCTGGATAGTAAAAGCCAGCCTCTTTAAGAAAATAAAATTCAACCTCAGCCTAATAAAGTTATCTGCACCGGGCAGCAGACTTGCGAGTATACCGCTTATCTTAACTGTACTCTTGCCTCTGCATTTGGAAAAAAGGCTGTCGTTAGTAAGAATAAGAAACTGCAAAACAAACTCAATATCCGCCAGCCCGCCCCTGCTTTTCTTTAGGTTGAACAATTTTGAAGTGCCGGCAATATCGTGCATGTAAAGCTTCTTCCGCATACCTAGAATTTCGCTCTTTATAAATAATTTGCTTTCCGTTCTTATCCTCTCGATAATAGCACCCGATAGCCTGCTAAAAACCTTCCTATTGCCGGAGACAAATCTAAGTTTGCAGAAAGATTGCAGTTCCCATATCCTAGCGCGCTTTAATATGTAGTTCCGGTAGCTTATTAGGTCCCAAACCAGAATGCTGTTTTTCCCTTCCGGTCTAAGGCGGCAGTCCACATCAAACGGTTTCAGCGCTTCCTTTAATTTTAAAAGTAACTGCTGAAAATCTTTTTGAATCTCCGGGTAAGAATTTAAATCATTTACAATAAAAATTAAATCGATGTCCGAAGCGAAGGTAACATCGCCTGAACCGAGGCTGCCCATTGCTGCAATGGCATAATCTTCCCGGTACATTTTCTCTTCAGCAAAGCTTTCCGATATTCGGCTTATCATTTCCGAAATGAACAGAGACAGCATTTCCGAGAGGCGGAGGGCCGGGATCATATCCAATGCGAATTGGACTGTAAGCGTAAATAGGAATTTTTTTGTATCGAAAGCATGCATCGCTTTTTTCGTTATCGGCTCGAATACTTTCCTCGTAATAAAAAATTCCCGCAGGTCATCATCCTCCGCAAAAATATCTATTGCCTTTTGGGAATATTCGCAAAGGAATAAAAACCTTTTGAACAGCGTGTCATCTGCAAACTCCCTGTACCAGATTGAAGGCAGCGAAATGGATTTTATAACCCTCGCAAAATTTTGAAGTATCATGTCCGGGTTCCGGGAATTTAATAAACGGCTGTATAAGCTCTCTTCAATATTTTGAAAAAGATTGATAGAGGCTGTATCGAACTGCTTTTGTCCGAGCAGCCCTTTGCCTTCCTTTAGGAACTGGAGATTCTTTTGTGCCAGACTTACATTGCTGAAGACAATTTCCGGCACTTCTATTTCCTTGCCGCCGTATTTAACGTTAAGGATTGAATCCGAAATTTTTTTAACTGCGTTTCTACTTTCATCTACTGCTTTCTTAAACGAATCGGTGTCCTTAAACCCCAGGAAGGCGCTTAGCCTTTCGAGCAGCTCTCCTTCGCCGGGTATTGTGTGGGTCTGGGCGTCATTCATCAGCTGAAGGTAATGCTCGATGCGTCGGTAAAGGATGTAAGCGTTTTTCAGTGCATCGTTCTCCTTAAGAGAAAGGTAGCCTGCACCGGATAATTTGAAAATGGCCTCAAGCGTATTGCCGGTCCTTAATTCGGGACTCTTCCCCCCGTTAATAAGCTGGAGAGCCTGAACTGCAAACTCAATATCCCGTATGCCGCCCGGAATTAATTTAATGTTCGCTTCGTCCTTCAGTCTATTTTCAATATTGCTTTTTAATTTTTTTATCTGCTCTGTAGGCGATGAGATAAATGCAGCCGGGTAAATAAAGGGCTTTAGATAATTTATAAACGACTCAAACAAGCTTTTACTGCCGGCAACAAAGCCTGCTTTAATCAGCATTTGTCTTTCCCAGTCTTCGCCCCGGCTCTCATAATAATTAAGATACTCCGTAATGCTTCTGCAGAGTGGTGAATTCCTGCCGTCCGGGCGGAGCCTGAAGTCTACCCTGTATAAAAATCCGTTTTCAGTTATTGACGATGCGCTCTTAATGAATAGATAAACCGCTTCGGTCAACAGCTCGTTGTAATATTTTTTATTCTTTAACAGCGAGTTCTTATCGTAAAAAATTACCAGGTCGATATCCGAGCTGTAGTTTAGTTCGCCGCCGCCCAGCTTTCCCAAAGCTATTAAACAATATTTCCTGTTCAGATTTTTTATTCCGTACTTTAACAAGGTCTCTTCGTAGCAGAGTGAAAAGAGCTCGGCAGAAACGGATTGCGCCAAAACTGTCAGCTCACCGGTAATCTCGTTCAATTCCGCCTTGCCGAGTATATCCTTCATGCCGATGCGGAGTATTTCCTTTCTCTTAAGCCTTCTTAATGCGTTAACTTTTGAGCTGAAGGATTTGTAAACCGATACTGCCTTACGCACGGAAGAAGAAAACTTTACTCTCTCAATTCTGCCCTCAATAACGGAAGGATTAACAATCCAGTAAAAATATTCGGGGTTCCTTACGAGAATATCGGTTAGGTAATTGCTGTTGATACAAACGGCAGTTAAAATCTCAGCGTAGTGCTTGTACTTTACACACTCGCTAAGAAGAGTAGGTTTATCGTACATCGCCTGAATAATTCTAAGCAGGTTCGACTCGCAGCTGTAGCTGAAAAACCTACCCGAGATTTCATCTTCAAACACGCGGATTGCTTTGTCAAACTCTCCGGACGTCAGGTACCCGGCGGAAAAGCCTGCAAGCTTGGCTGTAAATTCGGCAGAAAGAATTTTATTGTTATTTCGATCCACTAAAGTTTTAAATTATTATCAAAAATAGCACGTATATTTTTATGAAGAATTAAAATTCTGATTTAATTAAAATATAGCTTATATTTTTATTATCCTTCTTAAAAAAATTTTTAAGCAGCAGGTTAAAACTAATAAAATGTTGAGGGAATTTCCGTAATGAAATTTATTATTCACTTATTCTTGGCAGTGTTTGCATTTATAATCGTTTCATGCTCGCCGGATGTTTCAAGGCAAGCAGGCAGTGGAAGCGGTACGCAAACCATAAGCAGTTCAAAATTTCCGGCACATATTGCCGAAAACAAGTCTACCGTTACCGCAGAAGTGGAAGGAGTATTTATTAAGGATAGAACAGACTTCTTTATCAAAGCCAGAATCCTTAAAGTTGAAGATAATCCGGCATACTTAAGTCTTGCCCTGCAGGGAGCTAGTTATATACTCGTCCCGTCATTTCAGTTTGACGATAATAAAAAGATAGCTGATTCTGAAAAGAATAAAAATCTGGAGGGGCTTACAAAGCTTAAAGTAGGAGATACATTTAAAGCCGTAATTTATTACGAGCAGTTCTATGGTTGGTATATTGAAAATGTTCTTTAATAGAAGATGGGCCTTTACGGTCAGTTTGTATTGTTATCTGGGGCAGGAGGAGAAAGCGTTTTGAGCATTTTTATCCTTTTACTTTTATTATTTTTGTCGCAATAAAATTTATTAATTAGCATGAAAAAGAAATTAATTATTTTTTCAATATTTATTTTCAGCTTTAGTCTGTCTTACTTTTATATTTATAAAAGCAGCAGCGGAGTAAATTTTAGGAATTTAAACGACTTTACTTTCAAATCCGAAGCAGAAGATGAAGAGGCGGAAACCGGCTTTGCAAAAGAAGCTGCGGAGTGGATCTATAATCAGCGGGCCTTTCCGATGGGTTACATACCTGCCGATTGGAAATCCAGAGCTTTCGCTCATATAAATAAGTACAACTTGCCGCGGGCATTAAAAAAGGTTTCCCAAAGTTTAACCTGGACCGAGCTAGGCCCCAGCAATATAGGCGGCAGGGTAAGAGCTATAGCAGTCGATCCCGGTAACGCTAATGTGGTTTATGCGGGATCGGTAAGCGGTGGAGTATGGAAAACCACTGACGGCGGCAGCAGCTGGTTCCCCCTGGATGATCATATGGCAAACCTGGCTGTGTGTTCACTCGTATTGGACCCGCACAACCCAAATACTATTTATGCGGGGACGGGTGAAGGCTTCAGCAATTATGATTACATAAGGGGCTCGGGAATTTTTAAGTCTACCGATGCCGGTACTACTTGGAGCCAGCTTGCCTCTACGAACACTGCCGATTTTTATTTTGTTAACCGGCTTGCCATAGATAGTACTACCAATAGTCTTTATGCTGCAACCAGGAACGGCCTGTTTAAATCCACAGACGGCGGCGCAACATTTACTAAGATGATAGATGCAGCTAATTTAGGCAACGGCACTTGCCTGGATGTAATTATAAATTACACAAATCCTACAACCATCTTCGCCTCATTCGGATTGTTCGTTCAGTCCCAGATTTGGAGAAGCACCGACGGCGGGAACAGCTTTTCTTTTAATTACAGCAAATCCGGAATGGGAAGAATTGAAATGGCCGGCTCGCCCTCGAATCCTCTGGTTGCATACGCCTCCTTTGTGGATCCCAACAGCTACCAGGTAGGTTATATGGCGGTAACGGTAGACGGCGGTAAAAGCTGGAACTCAATTACCATTCCAGGTCCTGCAACCGACGGTTCAAGTACATACGTCGGCAAGCAGGGATGGTATAATAACGCTCTTGTAGTAAATCCGGATAATGCATCTGATGCCTTCGCAGCGGGCATAGATATGTTCCAGACAATAACTATGGGGAACAAATGGTACCGGGTAACAAATGCATATTACCCAAACGATCCGCATCCGTACATGCATGCGGATATCCATACAATTGTATACGCTCTATCCAATCATCAAATTATGTACGCAGGCACCGACGGCGGAATCTATTATTCCAAGGACGGAGGCAATTACTGGTACGAAGCCAACAACAATCTCTCAATTACTCAATTTTATTACGGCGCAGTGGCTCCGAGCGGAAGCGTTTATTACGGAGGCACGCAGGATAATTATACTTTAAAGTCAAGCGGCAGTAAAGTATGGGGCCCCATACTCGGCGGAGACGGCGGAGTTGTTCAGGTTAATTATAACAATCCGCTCGTTATTTACGCCGAGCAGCCTAACTTTGCATTCTTTAAGTCTACCAATGGCGGTTCTACATTTGCGTATTCTCAGAACGGTCTTCCTATAAATTCAAGCACACACGAAACAACCGACAGGGCTTTGTTTATAACTCCCTTTGCAATGGATCCGAACAATCCCAACATCCTTATTGCCGGCACATACAGACTGTGGCGAACTACAGACGGAGCGGCTAGTTGGACTTCCATAAGCGGCGATTTAACCGGCGACGGAACCGGGTCCACTGGCTCTGAGATTTCCGCAGTTACAATAGCTCAGGGAAATTCGGCCGTTATTTACGCCGGGTGTACCAACGGCAAGCTTCAAGTTTCTACTAACGGCGGAACTAGTTGGGTGGAACGGGATATGGGACTGCCCCTTGCTTATATTACCAGAATTATTACCGCTCCCAACGATCCTTCTACTGCTTATGTTACTTATTCCGGATTCGTTGCAAGTAACAAAGTCTTTAAATCTACAAACTACGGGCAAACCTGGACTAACATTTCGGGTAATCTACCCAATATTCCTGTTAATTGCCTTGTAGCTAATCCCTACGTCCAGAATAATCTTTTTGCCGGGACCGATCTTGGAGTTTTTTCATCAATAGACGGCGGAACTACATGGGTACAGGATAACTCCGGACTTGCTAATGTTTCGGTCTTCGATCTTGATTACAGAGCGTTGGACAATACAATGTACGCCGCTACTCACGGCAGAGGCATGTTCGTTACAACGCTGCCAATCGGTAACGAGCCTTTAACTTTAAGCTACGACCAGGGCTCGCCCGCAGGCGGGTATGCATGGACTAAAGCGGCAATGGAATCGGCCAACAGAATTACCTCCCCGATAAAAAATGCAAAGCTTATCAGCATGAGCATCTATTTTACAGGAGTGCAGAGCGGCAGCGCAATTTATACGCCGATTGTTCTTCAGTCCAACAGCGGCGCGCCCGGCAGTGACTACGTTCTGCTGCCGCCTAAAACCGCCTCTAACGTTCCCGGATGGGACACTACCGATTTAAGCTCTTACAACATTAACGTAAGCGGGGATTTTTTTGTAGGACTAAGATACGACGGCACTAACCAGCCGATGTTCGGCTATTCAAAATCTTCAAACGGAAGAGCTTGGAACAATGCCGGCGGCGGATGGGCGGAATGGAGCCAGACCTATTTTATGAGGGCGGTTATTCAGAGCGTAACAACTTCTGTTGAAGTAAGCACTAAAATACCCGTCTCGTTCAAGCTGTACCAGAATTATCCGAATCCTTTTAATCCGGGCACTACAATAAGATATGAACTGCCCCGCGCCGAAAATGTAAGGATTGTTATTTACGATTTAAACGGCGAGAAGGTTGCAACCCTTGCAGATAGCTACCAGGCTGCCGGCGAATATAATGTAACCTGGAACGGAAAGAACGATTACGGCAGGGATGCGGCAAGCGGAATTTATTTTTACTCTGTACGGGCGGGAAATTATACTCAGGTTAATAAAATGATTAAGCTGAAATAAAAAAGTATTCTGATCCGGCTAAAAAATTACAAGAGCGTTTCTTCAACTTTACCGGATCAGAAAGGGTAAGATTAACTATTTTAATAAGATTAATTTTTTAGTACTGATAAAATCTCTGCCGGTGATTGACTGTCCGGCAGTTTTACGAATTGAAGGAACCGCCCTCATTTGATAGAAATATACGCCGCTTGCTAATTTGCCGGCATTAAAATTTATTTCATATTTACCGGCTTTGTAATAATCGTTAATAAGTACGGATACTTCTCTTCCTAATATATCAAATACTTTTAAAGTAACTTTGCTATCATTCGGAATCACAAATCCAATCTTGGTAACGGGATTAAACGGATTGGGATAGTTTTGATATAAAGAAAATTCTTTCGGGATGGCATCTTCGTTATCATTTATACCAGTTGTAACTATTTGGATATTCCCGTCGTATAAGTTAATATTATCGTGCAGCGATGTTGTTTCATCCTTTATACTTGCACTGTCTAAGTGTAATATTGTATTCACCGGCTTATCTGATTTAACTTCAAAATAAAGTAAGATCAATTCGCCTTCTTCATTTCCGACTCCGCGGCTGCTTGATAAATTTAAATTTACGGTACTAGAATTCAGGTTCGTTTTTTTCAGAGAAAAGCTTTTTAATAAAGCTCCGGGAATTGCGTTGAGCATTTTTAATAATTTTTGATCATATGAAAGAGTGACCTTCAGTTCGGCAATTCCTTTTATATTTTTCCCGTTGATAGTAACGGCAACCGTATCGTATAATTTTGAAGTTGAAGAATCAATAGCCAGCGAACTCTCATTTGAATTTATCCACAAGGAGTCTACATAAGGTCCACCGTAGGCACCAATATCGTTTCTCGAACCATCCGGGTCATTGAATTTAGCATCCGGGTTACCGGCATTAATACAGGGTGAACCTGATGAAAGACGGAAATTATCTTTCTGCGAATTTATAAATAGCGGGTCTTCGGAGATATCATGTATGCCTGGAACTTGATTGCCGTAATTGGATGAATTATTCCAAACATCGTTAAAGTCCATTGTAGAAGAACCGGAAATCAAAATCCCGGTATTATTATTGCCGGATATTATATTGTTAAAATATTTATTTGAATTGGAAATAATATCTTCGATACCTTTCCTCTTAGTTATTATCGTATTGTTCGCTACCAAGAAATTATTAGAATTTGTAATGCTGATTCCTAGACCTAACTCAGACAAATCAGTAATAATATTATTACAAATAATTCCATCGGAGCTATTCAATACATAAAAAGCTTGCGGGTTACTTACTGTGCACCAGATTCTATTATTTCTAATAACAGGACTTGAGCTATTTACATAAAATGAACCGGTTATTTTGTTATGACTTATTATCGTTGTAGAAGCTTCAGATAATGCTATTTTGCTTAAATCCGAAAACTCCATTACATTGTTAGTAATTACGGCGGTTGAATTCAATATGTTTAGGTCGATATTTTTTATATAATTATTTTCAAAAGTAAGATTGGAATTCTTATTGACAAACATTTCCAATATTGATCCCTGCATTCCAAAAATAAAATTATTTTTTAGAACCGGTGAAGAAGACTCGCAAACAATAATTGACATTCCCTGATAATGCCTTTCATCTCCGGTGATTGTAAAACCCGAAACTTCTGCTTGCTCAATATTGGCTAAGGTTAATGCGTTTTCATTATTAGTTGCAGTAATTGTTGTAACAGAAGCACCGCTTCCGATTAAATATATACTGTCTTTCATAACTACGGGTTCCGCATAAGTTCCGCTAACGACTAATATTGAATCGCCGGCATTAGCCTTGTTTAAAGCATGCATTATTGTTTTATAAGGATGCTGTCTCGTGCCTTCTTCAATACCTGTATTTTTACAATCAACATAAATATGGTTGGAGCTGTTGCCGAAGTTATTAACTACAACAGTTCCGTCGGTTATACTTCTAATTAAAATATCTTTCAAGCCGGAATCCAACAAAGAAACTTTTGTTAAAGTTAAAGGAGATGCATCTCCCGGTTTTGAATTTTGACTGATCATAAATTTAAGTTCTAAAATATTTTTGTCTCCGGAAGCTGCTGCAGTATTTGATGAAATTGATATTCCTATCTTGCCTTCGGAAATAACTTGATTAGACAAGGTAAAGTGCTGGGTTGTACTTGTTAAGCTGACGTTTAGAAAAGTTAAAACCGAATTATTAAATTCTAAATCGAAGTCTGCTTTCCCTAATCCAGCCGGATTATCCAGTGCCAGGAATATTGAAACCGTATCGCCCGGATAACCGGAAATACTCGTCAGCGATATCGATCTAGTTAATTGATTTGCTAAATTATCTTCAAACGGATCCGTACCGCCATACGCTCCCATATCGTTACGTGAGCCGTCTAAATCGTTGAACATAGTATTCGGGTCGCCGGCATCCTTACAAGGTGAAGAAGGCAGCAGATGATAATCCTGTAAATCCGCATTTACAAATTTAGGATTCGCAAAAAAATTAAATTTGCCGGGAATATCTGTTATTTTCACACCGGATATATCGTTGAATGATATATCTATTGAGTCGTTGCCAGTTATAAAAATTCCTTGCATATTGTTATTTATATCTCCGACTAAAATGTTATTTTTTATTACCGCAGTTGAAAACCATGCAATCCTTATTATACTTATATTCGATGCAATAATTGTATTATTTGTAATTCGAGATTTGTCTTCAACACCTAAATCGATTCCCAGCGCATTAACCTTAATGATATTATTACTAATCACAGCCGAGCACTCATTTACTGTCCCTATTCCCGATCCGCATTCCGTAATAAAATTTTTAGATATAACCGGCGAAGCGTAGCCCTTAAGCCAAATAGCACGACCGCCGCCGCCGGATAAGTTTATAATATTTCCCGTTATTATCGGAGAGGCATGATCGCAGACTATTGTTTGCGTAAAAGTAAAACCTTTGATAGTGCACTTATCCGCCGTATTTATGGAGGTGGTAATTTTACATTCGTCTGCATTAGTCCCGATTAACGAAATTCCGTCTTTCATAATGAAAGCTTTAGTGTACGTCCCGGGTAAAACCCTTACCGTATCCCCAAAGATTGCTGCGGCTAGCCCTTCGCCTATATCTTTATAAGGATTATTAATTGAACCATCTCCGCCAGAATTTCCATTTTCACTTACATAAATATTAATTCCGTATGATGTGCAAGATACTTCATTGGAATATGTACTTTCATTATGGTTAGAATCAACGGCAGACACTACATAATAATATTTTGTCCCGGTCTGTGCCGAGGTATCTTCAATACTCGTATTGGAAGATGCTGTTTCAATCTTCCAGTTTTTATCATACTGTTTGCTTTCAATCCCTCTGTATATTATATATTCATATAAATCGTTTGAGCTGCTTGGCTTCCAGCTTAATTTTATTATAGCATGAGAAGCCGCAGCTTCCAAATCTGCCGGCGGAAGGGGAGGAATAGTATCCGATGATGCATATTCTATCGAGACCGAATTCAATGAGGGCGTATTTCCATTTGTCGAATTAAAAATAGCTTCATACTGAATAAATCTGTTTCCATTATGGATCGGATTAATTTTTTCTCCCGAGTCTACTTCATAAAAATCCGATGTACCGGCAGGTCCAAACCAATTTGAATTGGCGAGTTGATCCGGAGTATTGCCCGTACGGATTTTAAATTTTATCCCGGTTCCCTGCGATAATGATTGCCGCCAGTATATTTTTCCTAACATGTTATTTGATGGTCCGGCATCAAAAATCTTTGAGATCATTTCTCCGTAA